>CAIYOZ010000097.1 GCA_903927945.1 uncultured Bacteroidales bacterium
CACCCATACGTGAGTTATTATGCGAGCAACATCAATTAAATCAAAATGTCAAAGAACAACTAAAATTCGATTTTTAAGTGAATTATTAACGCAACAGCACTAAATCAGTTTCAACACTCACAAGAATTAATACTCAAAACGCGAACCGGCAGAACCGATTCGCGTTTTTGGTGTCAATTCAAACTTTTCGTCATCCGAAGGACAGGAAAGCGTTTTCTTTATTTGATATTCTATAGCTCTCAGAATTAAGATCACTAATTAAACGCTCAAAGGTGCTTCGCCCGCGTTGAGGTTTAGTGAAAAAATCAATTAAATTGATTGACCAGTGAATTCACCTCATCGGTGATCAGTTGGGCAAACTCGGCTACCTTCATGGTTCCTTTATCCCCTTCGCCCTGACGACGAACAGATACTTCACCATTCTCGGCTTCCTTTTCACCAACGATCAGCATGTAAGGGATACGCTTCAATTCATTATCGCGAATCTTACGGCCGATCTTTTCGTTACGATCATCAACGGTGACGCGGATTTCCTGACGATTCAATTCTTTGGCAACCTCAAACGCATAGTCGTTGAACTTTTCGCTGATAGGCAGTATCACTACCTGATCGGGTGTCAGCCACAACGGGAATTTGCCGGCAGTATGTTCGATAAGTACGGCCACAAAGCGTTCCATGGATCCAAAAGGTGCACGGTGAATCATCACCGGACGGTGTTTCTGGTTGTCTTCACCGGTATATTCCAGTTCGAAACGTTCGGGCAGGTTGTAATCCACCTGAATAGTTCCCAACTGCCACTTGCGACCAATGGCATCGCGTACCATAAAGTCAAGCTTTGGACCATAAAAGGCAGCTTCACCAAGTTCCACTTTTGCTTTCAGTCCCTTTTCCTTACAAACTTCGATAATGGCATTTTCGGCCTTCTCCCAGTTTTCATCGGTCCCGATATATTTTTCCTTGTTATTCGGATCACGGAGGGATATCTGTGCTTCAAAGTTTTCAAATTCAAGAGCCTTAAAGATAATGAAAATGATATCCATCACTTTCAGAAATTCATCCTTCACCTGGTCGGGACGGCAGAAAATGTGCGCATCGTCCTGGGTAAAGCTTCGTACACGGGTCAACCCGTGCAATTCACCGCTTTGTTCGTAGCGATAGACAGTACCAAATTCAGCTAAACGGACAGGTAGATCTTTATACGAACGAGGTTTGAACTTGTAGATTTCACAGTGATGGGGGCAATTCATAGGCTTCAACAGATATTCCTCACCTTCTTCAGGGGTATGAATCGGTTGAAAAGAATCTTTGCCGTATTTGGCGTAGTGACCTGAAGTCACATATAATTGTTTGTTACCGATATGCGGAGTCATTACCTGCTGGTAATCGAAGCGACGTTGAATCTTTTTCAAAAAGTCTTCCAGGCGAAGACGTAAGGAAGTTCCACGAGGTAGCCACATGGGCAGGCCCTTACCCACCATTTCGGAGAACATGAACAATTCGAGTTCTTTTCCGATCTTGCGGTGGTCACGTTTCTTGGCTTCTTCGAGCATAACCAGATATTCATCCAGCATCTTCTTTTTAGGGAACGTAATGCCATATATACGTGTCAATTGCTTGCGCTTTTCGTCACCACGCCAATAGGCACCGGCAACGCTTAGCACTTTGATAGCCTTGATATCACCGGTATTCGGCAAGTGAGGCCCACGGCACAGGTCGGTGAAATTACCCTGGGTATACAAGGTGATGGTTCCATCGGCCAGGTCACTGATCATCTCAGTCTTATACACTTCGCCAATATCGCCGAAACGTTTCATGGCTTCAGCCTTGCTGATATCACTGCGAACAATGGCTTCCTTGCGGGCTGCCAGTTCCACCATCTTAGCCTCAATGGCAGGAAGGTCGGATTCCTTAATGGCTGTTTCACCGGGATCAACATCATAGTAGAAACCGTTTTCGATAGCTGGTCCGATTCCAAATTTAATGCCCGGATACAATTCCTGAAGGGCTTCTGCCATTAAGTGGGCTGAGGAATGCCAGTAGGTATGTTTGGCTTCTTCATCATCCCATTTATGCAATCGGATGGATGCATCAGTTTCGATAGGACGGGTCAGGTCCCAGATTTGGTCATTGACACTAATAGCCAGCACTTCTTGTGCCAGACGGGAGCTGATACTCTCAGCCAGTTGTAATCCGGTAATGCCTTTGGCAAATTCTCGTACCGAACCGTCGGGGAATGTTACTTTAATCATACGTTTTGAACCTTACAAATGGTTTTTAAAATTTTGAAATGCAAAGATATGAAATTATGTTGAACTGGGATAGGGATACATTGAATAGTATGGAACCGGTAACGGAAAAGTTAATACTTTCAGAGCGTTATAATCCGATTATTTATTAAATTATTAAAAAATCAATCCAAATCAATTACAAAACGGTCAAACGTGCGTCTTACATGTACTAACAGGAAACATTAAACAATGCAAAAACGATTTTCGGGCGTCGTGGTGCCTATGGCAACTCCACTAAATAATGACTTGACAGTTGATGTAGAAGCGGTTGAACGGATTATGAAACTTTTCAGTAAAAGCGGGATACATCCACTTGTTCTTGGAACCACAGGTGAATCGAGTTCTATCAGCGAAACTGAGAGTTGTCGTTTTGTAGACGCGGCCGTCAAGGCGAAAGGTGCAAATCAATGCATCTATGCCGGACTGGTGGGCAATCAGGTTGATGAATTAATTTCACGAGGTAACAAGTATCTTGAATTGGGAGCCGATTGCGTCGTTGCAACTCTACCCTCCTATTACATGCTGACTCCGGCGCAGATGGTTCATTTTTATAAAACGCTGGCAGATGAAATACACGGACCGGTGATGATGTATAATATCAAAGCGACTACTCAAATGTCAATACCCTTTGAGGTAGTGGCTGAATTGAGCACTCACCCGAACATTTGGGGATTAAAGGATTCGGAACGGGATGCTGAACGCATGCAATCGTTTATTGAAGATTACAAGAACCGTGATGACTTTTCATATTTTTGCGGTTGGGGAGCACAGAGTGCCGGAAGCCTTGAAATGGGTGCTGATGGCATAGTACCCAGCACAGGGAACATCGTTCCTGAAATGTATGGGAAACTATATCAAAGTGCCATGGATAAGAATTGGGAAGAATGTACCAAATGGCAGGAAATAACCGATCAGTTTGCCATTGTTTATCAAAAAGACAGGACCCTGGGACAGTCGTTGGCTGCCTTGAAAACCATCATGAATTCCATTGGAATCTGTCTTCCGACGATGATGCCCCCTCTTACCGAACTTACCACGGTGGAAATGGGATTGATTGAAATCAATTTGCAAATCTTATCGCAGAGACAAAAATTTAAATACACAGAAACAACGCAGTATGCAAAACAACCCTATACACTGGATTGACACGGCCATCATAATTGTTTCGGTTCTTTTCACCATTTGTACCGGTTTCTATTTCTCGCGACGCCAAAAGAGTTCCGACCGCTATTTTTCCGGCAGCAAGACCATTCCGGCATGGGCTATCGGTATTTCCATATTCGCCACACTGCTGAGCAGTGTAACCTTCTTAGCCTATCCGGCAGCAGCTTATAAATCGAACTGGATCCTGTTGGTTCAGGGCTTAATGGTTCCCATTGTATTGGTGGGACTCATCGGGATTATTGTTCCGTTGTTCCGCAAAGTGATTCGATTGAGCACGTATGAGTATTTCGAACGTCGGTTTGGCGTTTTTGCCCGCATGTATAGTTCATTGGCTTTTATGCTCACCCACTTCTCCAAGATGGGATCGGTATTATTTTTAGTGAGTATTGCCTTAGGCAGTTTTACTCATTTTCCGGTTATCACCATAATGTTATGCCTGAGTTTTGCGATTATCACCCTGACCATATTGGGGGGAATGGAAGGCGTTATCTGGATGGATGTGGTACAGGGATTCTTGCTGGTTGGTGGGGGATTACTTTGCCTGGGCATACTCCTTTTTCGTCCGGCAGCAGGCCCGATGGTCACATTGCATCAGGCGTTCAGTATGGGTAAAATAGATATTGGTCCTTATAATTTCAGTTTATCCGACCTCACCATATGGGTTATGATCATTAATGGTGCCTTTTATGCCCTTCAGAAGTACGGTACCGATCAAACAATCGTACAACGATACCTGGCAGCCAAATCGGACAAAGATGCAAAAAAGGCAGCTTATATTGGCGTGTTTGCCAGTGTTTCCGTGTGGACACTCTTTATGCTGATTGGAGCGTTGTTGTTTGTTTTCTATCATACCGGAACAGCTACTTTACCAACAGGCATTTCTGCCGATAAGGTATTCCCTTATTTTATTAGTACCCAGTTACCGGTAGGTGTTGTTGGGTTAGTACTATCGGCACTTGTTGCTGCGGCATTGGCCAGCCTGCAATCCGATTTGAATTGCCTGTCGGCCATAGGGGTGGAGGATTATTTTCAACGATTAAAACCCAATTGTACTGATAAACAACGATTGACCATGGGACGTATATTAGTATTCGTGGCCGGATTAATCATGCTGACGGTAGCCTATTTATTTGTTCAATGGGAAGGGGAAGGCATCCTGGGAGTCGTATTCGGATTGTATGCTATTTTCTCGGCCGGTATAGTGGGGATATTCCTGCTGGGGATATTATCACGAAGAGCCAACAAGCAGGGGTTATACATTGGGATTGCCGCCTGCACGATATTTACGGCCTATGCTGTATTGACAACTACCAAAATTAGCGACCATATCATCTGGGATTTGGGAGAATACAATTTTCCACAACACAAGTATATGCTTGGGGTCTACAGCCACATCATTGTATTCGTAGTAGGTTATGTGGCAAGCCTGTTTTTCAAATCAGAACCGGCAGATATTCATTTGACCATTTACGGATATTTAAAAAATAAAAATAACCAATAGAGACCTGTTCTCTATTTATAAACCGATCATTCAGCATAAAATGAATTCAATAATATTACAACAACCGGGAAAGATTGTTTTCGGAGAAAACAGTATTCAGGGATTATCGGAAGATAATTTAATTTTGACATCAGAGAGGATTTTGTTTTTGATTGCCACTCCCTTGTTAAAGACATTGCAACCTATTTGTGAAAAGATCACATTATCGGGGAAAAAGGTTGTCGTCATGGAATATACTTTCCCGGGAGAACCAACTTTCGTTCAATTTGACAGTCTTTTAAAAAAATCAACCAATTTTCATACCGATTGCGTCGTTGGCGTAGGTGGAGGAAGCGTGCTGGATTGTGCCAAATTACTGGCAGCATTAACCGATAGCGAACAACAGCTAACTGAAATTGTGGGAATCGGTTTTCTGAATGACCGTTCAAGCAAATTAATTTGTATACCGACTACCTCCGGCACCGGTAGTGAAATGTCACCAAATGCCATTTTGCTTAATGAAGAAACGGCAGCCAAAAGTGGAATCATCAGTCCTTATTTAGTTCCGGACGCTTGTTATATTGATCCGCTTCTGACTGTAAGCCTTCCGACACACCTGACAGCAGAAACAGGCATGGATGCTCTTTCGCACTGCATTGAAGCCTATACCAATAAGTTTGCTCATCCGGCTGTGGATACCTATGCATTAAAAGGAATTGAACTTATAGCCAATAATTTACACAAAGCATGTGTCGATGGACATGATCTGGAAGCCCGTGCAGCAATGTCACTTGGGTCCATGTATGGCGGGTTATGCCTGGGACCAGTGAATACCTCGGCTGTACATGCCCTATCCTATGGCTTGGGTGGTAAGTTTCACGTTCCTCATGGGTTGGCAAATGCGATATTAATGCCTGAAGTATTACGATTCAATTTATCTGCAGATCCTAAAAGACATGCCGAGGTGGCCAGAGCGTTAGGTGTGAAACTGCAAGGTACTGACGAAGAAATTGCAGAGGCAGGAATTGAAAAGATTATAGAGATTTCAAAAGCCTGTGGAATCCCTCAACATCTATCATATATTGGTATTACGGAGAATATCTTATCCGAGTTAGCCGATATTGCCATGAATGTGACACGTCTTTTGAAAAACAATCCACGGGAAGTGAGTAAGGAGGATGCTATTGAGATTTATAAAAAACTATTGTAAGTTGTTAATTGGTTAATTAGTTAATTAGTTGACTAAGTTGAATGAGTTGAATGAGTTGAATGAGTTGAATGAGTTTGACAATTTACAATTTAATCATTTCCAATTTAAGATTTAAGACATTATCTCTAACCATTAACTCATTAACCAATCAACCAATTAACTTAGTCAACCAATTAACCAAACACCAAACACTAAGATGAAACCAATTATAGGAATATCGATGGGCGATCCGGCAGGTATCGGACCTGAAATCTGTATAAAAGCATTATCAAACGCCTCCGTATACGAACGTTGCCAACCGCTGGTGGTGGGTGATGCAGAAGTAATGAGGCAAGCTGCGAAGACTATGCATTCAACCGTAAAAATCAATCCGATTCAATTGGTCAGGGAAGCTGTCTTTGTGCATGGAACGATTGATGTCATTGATTTGAAAAATGTTGTCCTTTCAGAACTGAGATTAGGAGAAGTATCTGCTATGTCAGGGAATGCTGCCTTTGAAGCAGTACGAAAAGTAATTGACCTGGCATTAGCGGAAGAAGTTGATGCCACCGTTACAGCTCCAATCAACAAGGAATCGATTCATAAGGCAGGGCATAAGTTTTCGGGGCATACTGAAATCTATGCCCATTTTACCGATACGACTAAATTCGCCATGTTGCTTGCCGATGAGAATCTACGGGTTATTCATGCAACAACCCATGTTTCACTTCGTAGAGCCTGCGATCTATGTACGAAAGCACGGGTACTGGAAGTCATCTCATTACTAAATGATGCTTGTATTCAATTTGGAATCTCAAAACCTCATATTGCAGTAGCAGGATTAAACCCTCACGCCGGTGAAAATGGCTTGTTTGGTGATGAAGAGATTAATGAAATCATTCCAGCCATTCTTGAAGCGAATGCCCTTGGGTTCGATGTGGAAGGTCCTGTACCACCCGACACCATGTTCGTCAAGGCTGTTCAGGGAAAATACGATGGATGCGTAGCCATGTATCACGACCAGGGCCATATTCCGTTTAAGCTGGAAGGTTTTCAATGGGATAATGAGAAACAAACCATGAAAAGTGTGAAAGGCGTAAATATCACGTTAGGATTACCCATTATCCGCACCTCTGTGGATCATGGCACAGCCTTTGAGATTGCCGGAAAAGGCATTGCATCACCGGATGCCATGTTGGTTGCTATTGATTATGCTATTTTAATGGCTAAACACCGAAAAAAATGATCACTGTAATTGCCGATGACATTACTGGAGCAGCCGAGATAGCAGGAGTCTGCCTGCGATACGGTCTACAGGTAATTTTTGGAATCGACACAGTACCTACTGATGGTTCTGATATCAGGATCATTGCAACAGACAGCCGTTCTGTAAAAGAGAATGAGGCTTATTCTATTCATAAGAAACTTGCACTGGAAATTTATAAAGATCCAAATGCACTTGTTTTTAAAAAGTGTGATTCGGTGTTACGCGGTTTTGTGTTGACAGAATTAATAGCTTTGATGGATGTCACTGGTAAATCATCTGTTCTGCTTCAACCATCGAATCCGGCAACAGATCGTTGTATCCGGGAAGGCATTTATTACATTGCAGATGAAAAAATAGAAGACACTGGTTTTTCTAAAGATCCGGACTTTCCGGCCATCAGTTCCGATGTCAAAAATCTCTTGTTACAACGCAGCACTTATGAAAACAATAATATTGAAATTCACACAGGATTAATTACTGAAATCGGGAATACTGGAATTTTTGTTCCTGATTGCACATCACCTGAAGAGCTGCAAGCATGTTGTGCATTAATAAATGACAAGACCCTGTTATGCGGAAGCGCTGCATTCTTTGAACAATTTTTACTTTATAATAAGATAGGCAAAAGAATAGAAAAATTGGTTCCATTTAGTGTCAGTACAAGTTTTCTGATGATTTGCGGCAGCATTCATCCTCAGAGCAGAAAGTTCCAGGATAAAATGGCAGCTCTAGGCTGTCCGGTTCATTATTTCCCCACAGCTATTCTTCAGGAAAATATAACCAATGATCTCATTGAAAGTTGGGCAACAGAATTAATTGACGTTTGGAAAAAGAACCTGAAATTAGTTTTAGCTATCTCTACCGAAAAAATCGAATTTCCAAAGAGTTCATTGATCCTTAAATCCAGAATGAACCTGATTGCAGCGGAAATACTGAAGAAGTGTAAGGTGGATGAAGTATTTATAGAAGGTGGTGCCACTGCCTATGGCATCCTAAATCTATTAGACTGGAAAACACTTTCACCCGTTCAGGAATTAGGTCCCGGTGTGGTACGTATGAAGGTTTCAAATCAAATGTGCCATTTAACGATTAAGCCCGGAAGTTATCAATGGCCTGAATATATGGTGGTTTAATCTAAGTTGGACCATTTTTGACAAACAATAAATATCGATTACGTTTGCATTTCCGAAATAAGGAGATGCAAACGTTTTTTTATAGGTACATTCAGAATCAGATAGTTTTCATATTCTGAAATGAACATTAAATTTTTTTTATTGTTAATTATGAATAGTAGAACAATTACATTCAGAAAATAGTTATACTTTTGTAACCATTTTTAAAATGAAACTTTATAGTCTACAATTATGAAAGAAAACAATAGAATCTCAATCGATACAGTCATTGAGAATTTGATTTCAATTCATCCCTTACTCAAGAAAAGCTTTAGCAAGGCCATACGATCAAAAACAAATTTGAATCCGGGTTCTTTGCATGTGCTTGGCATACTCAACAATCACAAAGTACTTTCTATGTCAGAAATCGGATGTAGCCTGTCGATGCCAAAATCCCATATTACGGGACTTGTTGATAAATTGATTGCCGAAAATATGGTTGAAAGATTATATGATCCCAAGGACCGACGAATTGTGAATGTACATATCACGGAAAAAGGCATTGCTGATTTTAATGACATGAAACAGGAAATCAGTCAGGATTTACGTAGAAAACTTGAGAAACTGGATGCCGATACTTTACATGTATTTTCTGAGTCATCACAACATGTAAAAGATATCCTGGAAAGCATTGTTCAGGAACAAACCGAAATTTCGATAACCACATAAAAAGTATTAGAAAAAAAGAATATACAAATAAAGTAATTACAAAAATTCAAAAAAGGTTTATGAAAAAGGAAAAAAAAGATTGGAAAATTTACATCCCCCTGACAGTTGTTATTATTGTGGTTCTCGCTGGTGGCATTTACTGGTATACTGATTATTCCAA
This sequence comes from uncultured Bacteroidales bacterium, assembly GCA_903927945.1. GTDB lineage: Bacteria > Bacteroidota > Bacteroidia > Bacteroidales > Paludibacteraceae > Paludibacter. The sequence continues at coordinate 9,390 of CAIYOZ010000097.1, forward strand.
ATATATACGAACTGATGATGCAGTGGTTGCATCGGATAATGTATCGGTAAGTCCGAAAATAATGGGGCGTATCAGCAAACTGTATGCGGAAGAAGGTGATTCAGTAAAAAAAGGACAATTGTTGGCTGAATTAGACAGTGTCGATCTACTTGCACAAAAACAACAGGTGATTGCCACAAAATCGCAAACAGTAGCAAATAAGGCACAAGCTGAAGCTAAGTTGCAATTTGATGAAAAAAACATCAAAGTATTGCAGATTGCCCTTGAAAAATCAAAAGAAGATTATGACCGTGCAAAAGCTCAATTTTCAGGAGGTGTTATCACCAAAGAACAGTATGATCATTTAAAGAAAGCACAGGAAACAGCACAGGCACAACTTGATGCGGCACAATCACAAATCCTGGTTTCAAAAACCATGATTAAGAGTGCCGAAACAGCTGTTGCAGGAGCACAGGCACAAATTGGCGTTATCACAACTCAACTGAATAATACCAGGTTGTACGCCCCGGTTGATGGAATTGTAGCTAAACGTTGGTTACTGACAGGAGATATTGCCCAGCCCAGCCAGTCGATATACACCATCAATAATAACAGCAAATTCTGGATACTTGTATTCCTGGAAGAAACAAAAATGGAAGACCTGCATTTAGGACAAAAGGCAGTATTCTCACTTGACACATATCCCGATGTTGTATTCACCGGTAAAATCTTTACCATGGGTTCGACAACTGCATCACAATTTTCACTTATTCCACCGAACAATGCTTCGGGTAACTTTACAAAAGTGACCCAACGGATTGCAGTTAAAATTTCGATTGACGGAACTGAAAGTGCTAAAAAAGTATCTTCATTCAACCTTATGACAGGAATGTCCGCGGTCGTTAAAATTATCAAATAATATAATGAGGAAAATATCAAATACACATAAACTTCGACGCAAACTTCGAAACAGGGATTCTTTTTTTCACCCGAAAAGCCCCTTGTATAAATGGTTTGTATTGGCGAATGTGATGGTAGGAACCTTTATGGTGGTACTGGATAGTACGATTGTAAATGTAAGTCTTCCCAAAATTATGTCTTCCTTTGGCGTCGGACTTTCCACCATTCAATGGGTAATTACAGCTTACCTGTTGTCGATGGCGGCTATGTTACCTACTTCAGGATGGATGGCAGATAAATTTGGATATAAGAAGGTTTATTTCTGGGGATTATTTCTCTTTACTTTTGGTTCCTTATTGTGCGGTTTATCCAATGATGAAAACACACTGATTATTTCGAGAATCATTCAAGGATTAGGTGCTGGTATAGTCCAACCGCTTGGTATGGCTATTATCACCCGGGAATTTCCATTAAAACAACGTGGACTTGCACTTGGATTCTGGGCTATAGCGGCAGCAGCATCAGTATCATTTGGCCCATTAATTGGAGGATATCTGGTAGATAATTTCAGTTGGCAGTTAATCTTTGATGTAAATGTTCCCATCGGTATTTTAGCATTGGTATTTACCATCGTCATCCAACGTGAATTTGTGAGTCCAAATACACGAAAGTTCGATTATATTGGCTTTATTTCCGTCATCGTTTTCTTGCCGGTATTACTCTATGCATTATCGGAAGGAAATGCTCAAACTAATTCTGCCGGTTGGACAGCACCCTATGTATTAGCTTGCTTTGCTGTTTCGGGTATTGGTTTTGCAGTATTCCTCACCCGTGAGTTAACGACTAAAAGCCCCTTGCTGGATTTGAGATTATTGGCAGACCGTAACTTTGGAATGAGTAATTTATTGATGTTCCTTTTTGGTATAGGTATGTTTGGAAGTACATTTCTACTTCCGTTGTATCTGCAAAATTCACTGGGATATACTGCTCTGCAATCAGGTGCAGTATTCTTGCCGGTAGGGATTATTCAGGGGATGTTCTCTCCTGTTTCCGGTTGGTTTGCGGATAAAATTAGTTCAAAAGTACCCATCATCCTGGGCATGGGACTCTTGGTATTGAGCTTTTACATCAATTCAAATTTATCCTTCCTGACAGAGCATTCGTTTATCATGACATCACTCTATATCAGAGGTTTGGGTATGGGATTAGTTTTCACTCCACTGAGCACATTGTCTTTACTTACCATACCACGTGAAAAGATGGCACAGGCATCGGGTATCATGAACACAGTTCGACAAGTTGGGGGTAGTTTAGGTGTTGCGTTGTTATCAACCATTTTAACAGCACGGGTTAATTTCCATTCGCAAATGTTTGGCGGTGCAGTACAATCCGGGTCACAGGCATTTCAGAATACCACACACCACATGGCTTATTTTATTCAGCAACATGGTGGTGGTTCATTTGCTACTGCACTTAGACAAAGTCAGGGCATACTGATGGGAAATGTCAGCACCCAGGCATTTATTGAGGGGATAAATGATGACTTTTTAATAGCAGCATTAATTTCTTTAATCGGTTTTATTCCAATTTTATTATTAAAGTCGAAAAAGAAATCAATGAACGCCGCCATGGCGCATGAACATACGCCAATGATGGAATAAATTATTGTATTAAGGTACATTACAATCATAAATATAAAAAAATGAAATCAATTTATAAACTTACAGTTATTTTACTTTTAATGCCCATCATGATGGCATACAGTCAAAAGACAGAAATAATACCGGGTGATTCGTTGAGCCTGAATGTAATATTAAGAGAGGTAATTCAAAATTATCCTTCTATAAAGAAAGCTCAAACAGATATTCAATCATCAGAAGCAAACATAGAGTTGGCAAAGACTGCCTATTTGCCGAATATAGACATTACATCTTCATATACCAGGTTAGGGCCACTCCAATCATTTACACTACCTGGTATTGGGACACTTTCACTATATCCGGCTAATAATTATTCGGCTATGTTGAATATCAATGAAAACATATACGACTTTGGCAAAACCGTGAAAAATATCGCTTTTGAGAAGCAAAATAAAGAATTGGTCGGATTTTCAATCGAATTGTTGAAGCATAAACTTTCGGGTATGATGATAGGAAATTATTATACCATTGTTTTATTGCAGGAAGCCATACGGATTAAAGATGAGGAATTGGCCACATTGAATGAACATTTAAATTTCGTTCAAAAGAAAGAAGCAACCGGTTCAGCTACCAAATATGAAATTCTAACTACTAAAGTACGCATTTCTTCCATTGAGAACCAAAAGACTGATCTATTAACATCACTGCAGATCCAACAGAGTCAACTAAATTCATTTCTTGGCAAATCACAGGACAAACAACTGATTGTAAAAAATCAACTTTTAGATCCTCAAATTCTAGCTCCGAATGATTCCCTGTTTTCATTTGCTTTCGATCATCGGTATGAAATGAAAATTGCTCGTCAAAAAAGTACTTTAGCAGATACTCGATTAAAAATGGTTAGTTCTCAAAATAACCCATCTTTAAATTTCTTCGCTGCAGGAGGATTGAAAAACGGATACTTACCTAATATTAATGTAATAACACCAAACTTCGCAGCAGGTGTTGGTCTTAAGATTCCTATTTTCGATGCAAACCGTACGAAGTACAAAAAAATTCAGGCACAAATGGATATAGTGGGCAATGATCAGGAAACTGAATTGGCACGCAGAACCATTGTAAATGAAGTGGCGGAAAGCCGTGCTAATGCTGAGTCAGCACTGAAGAAAGTATCACAATCGGAATTACAGGTAGAACAAGCCCAACAAGCCTATTCGTTGGCTGTCACAAACTATCAGGCTGGAGCGATAACAAATCTTGATTTACTTGACAATTCTACTTCTTTGGCAGAAAGTAAACTTGCTTTACTTAAAACAAGAATAGATTACTCAGCAAGTTTATTGAAACTTAAAATTGCAACGGGTGAAATAATATATTAAATTCAAAATCAAAACATGTTGTTTAAAGGAGCTAATTGTAAAAAGTTAGTTCCTTTTTTTAGTATTAACCGGTTTTACTATTGATTTTTTGTAATTTTGACCCGACAAAAACAGATAATTAAACTTATAGTTGATCTCAATGAATAC
>CAIYOZ010000098.1 GCA_903927945.1 uncultured Bacteroidales bacterium
ACTGAGCTAAGGAAGAATTTAATGTTGCACTTTATTTTCTCAAATGCTGTGCAAAAGTAATAGGATTTCTTGAAATATGCAATATCTTTGCACAAAAAACACGTATAAATTTATGAAAAAAATATTAGGAATGGGTAATGCCCTGACTGACATTTTATTGCAGATAGATAATGATGAAGTTTTATTTTCATTGAATCTGCTAAAAGGCGGAATGCAGTTGATTGACACCCAACGATCGCATGAAATCAACCATGCAGTGACCAATTATTCAAAAATAATGGCAACCGGTGGCTCTGCATCCAACACGATAAATGGCATCACCCGTCTTGGAATGAACGGTGGGTTTGTCGGAAAAATAGGGAAAGATGATATCGGGCTCTTTTTTACCAACGATTCTGTGAATAACGGTGTCGTACCGCATTTGCTGTTGAGTGAAACACCTTCCGGACGATGCACCGTGTTGGTCACACCCGACAGCGAACGTACGTTGTGTACGTACCTGGGTGCTGCTTGTGAATTGGATGCTTCCGATTTAAGGCCAGAAATGTTTCAGGGATATGACATTTTCCATATTGAAGGGTATCTGGTACAAAACCATGATTTGATTCGCACGGCAGTTCGCCTGGCTAAACAGGAAGGATTGAAAGTATCAGTAGATTTGGCAAGTTACAATGTAGTGGAAGAAAACCTGGATTTTTTGCATGAAATCATTCAGGAGTATGTGGATATTGTTTTTGCCAATGAGGAGGAAGCGCGTGCATTTACGGGCAAAGAACCACAAGAGGCTCTGGAAATCATTTCCGCGTATTGCGAAATAGCCATTGTGAAAATAGGAAAGGATGGTTCATTCATCAAATCAGGTGATACTACCGTTCAGGTGCAGCCTCGTTTGGCAAATTGTATTGATACTACCGGTGCAGGTGATTTATATGCCTCAGGATTTTTGTACGGATTGGCAAATGGTTATTCTCTTGAAGTAAGTGGTAATATAGGTTCGTTGATCTCCGGCAGAGTGGTGGAAGTGCTGGGAGCTAAAATGTCGGATGAGGTATGGGAGGATATTCTTTCTGAAATCAAGGAAATAGTGATAAGTGATTAACGATTAGTGATAAACGATAAGTGATTGAGTTGATTGGTTGATTAAGTTGATTGACGGAACACAAAACACGTAATACTTTCTTAAACTCTTCAAACGTTTCAAACTCTTAAACTTATTACCCAATTACCCTATCAACTCAATCAACCAATTAACCAATAATGATCAAGTCAATCAAACTCTACACTTCTATTATTCTTGCCATGGTGTTTTGGTCTTTCTCATTTATCTGGACCAGGGTGGCTATACATTCCTTTCAGCCGATGACACTGATCACCCTACGTCTGGTGATTGCTTCGATTCTTTTGTTCATGGTGTTGAAATCTACCAGTAAATTCCAATCCTTGCGCCGTACAGATATCAAATGGTTCGTTTTACTGGCCTTTTTTGAGCCTTTTATGTACTATGTGGGGGAAACGTATGGATTAACCACTGTGGAGTCAACCTTGGCTGCCGTAATCGTTTCAACTATTCCACTGTTTGCACCGGTACTGGCATTTTTCATCTTGCGCGAACGGATCAGTTGGGCTACCATATTTGGTATTGTTGTATCTTTGGTAGGTGTGTTCTTTGTCATTTATGAACCCGGAGCAGGATTTAAGGCTAATCCATGGGGTGTAGCCTTGATGTTTCTGGCAGTATTTGCCGCTATTTGTTATGCCACTGTGCTACGCAAGATACCCACTTATTATTCAACCATGAATGTGATTTTTTACCAGAGTATCATAGGGCTTGCTTTCTTTATTCCAACTTTTATCATAACCGACTATCCTACCATTCAATCCCTACAGGTGAATAAGGAATCGTTGCTGGCATTGCTCATGTTATCGGTATTTGCCTCGGTAATTGCCTTTGTGCTTTTTGCAGGTGCAGTGCGTCAGGTAGGAGTGACACGAACGAATGTGTTTGTAAATTTAATACCTGTTTTTACAGCTATCCTATCTTGGTTTATTTTGGATGAAGTACTTACGGTGAGTAAATGGTTCGGCATTTCAGTGGTGGTGGTAGGATTGTTTGTGAGTCAGATAGGGAAGCTCAGATTTAACAGGGAAGTGGAGGATGTGTTTTAAGAGTTTTAAGAGTTTTAAGAGTTTGGAGAGTTCCGCGTTCCGCGTTCAGTGTTCTGTGTTCAGGTTTCGGCGTTCTGAGTTAAACCAATCAACCAATTAACCAATTAACCAATTAACCAATCAACCCAATCAAATGCAAACAGACCGATTCTCACGAACCGGTCTGTTTTATTTAACCTAAACCTTAACTATGAAAAATTTATCTTGTCAAAAGAAATCTTTTGACGGCTCAAATATAGTAATTTTTTGGATTTAAATGTACCTGTTGATAAAAAAATAAAAATAGGTATGTCTTTCTTTTCAAAAAGACCCCTATATGCCATTTCTGTCAATCCGGCTACTATTTTATCGTCGACAGGCACTGTTCAAAAAGAAAATATAGCGAACCATTTTGTCTTGCAACTGGAGGTTACTTATAAATTCTAAGGCTTTAAAATTTGTTGGAAGAATAATATTAAACGGTTACGGCTTCACTGGGGTGAAGCCGTAACTATCAATGACTATCAATAACTTTTCTTACAACGGTTGTTCTTCCATGTTTTTCTCCCTGGTTGGAGGAGCCGGTTCAGGTGGGGTATTGTTATCCTCGTCCATACTTTCCCGGTTATTTTTGATTACCTGGTACCAGATGGTCTTATCCCGCATGACTGCCTTGTACTGCACTCCATTTAACGTGTAATACGTCTGGCCATCAATGGTTACCTGTTTGTACCCATCGGGTATGCTGTCCACTTCGGCACCAATTGGAGGTTCTACAACTTCAAATTTCTTGCCCACTGGGGTATAGTACGATCCGAAGTAATAATAGTATTGTATTCCATCCAAGGTAAATTCCAGGCTGCCTTTCGGAAGCTTTTTCACTATATGTCCGATAGGGGCAGGCACTACCTGGTATCTGTTGTTGTCGTAGCGGTAATACACTCCATCACAATCGTAATAATTATACCCCCCGAGGTAAAATCCTAAGGCATAGGAAGGGATTCCCCAATAGTAGCCTCCCCAGAAGGGGAAATATCCATATCGCCAGTAGGGTAGCCCCCTGCCATGAAAACCTCCGCCATAATACCCCCTGTTGTAGTATCCATGGCCGTAATAGCCTCTTTGTCCATAAATGCCGGGGGTTGATCTAAAGCTATTCGACCTGTTGAAGCTTTGACTTATGTGATTACCACCACCAAAGCTTCTGCCACCGCCACCGTGTCTTTGTGCATCTGCAGTGGGAGCCATCGACAGATTCAAGGCTAACAGGATGGTGACTGCAACGACCAGTTTTGGAAGATGGATCAACGATGCACTATGCTTAATACTAAATTCAAACCGTTTCATATTCCTTATTTTTTACGTTTTATGCTATGATTGTTCTCATCATAGTAAGTTTAGCAAGGTGTTACAAATTAAATGCCAAAAACAGATATTTAACTTCATTTAAATCATAGTTATTCTAACCCCTCAGACGAAATTTGCTGATTATAAGTCAATCATTTCGTACCAACTTTCATTTTTCATAGAAATCCTTATTTTTAACCTTTAGACCTCCTAAAACCCTCCTTAATACCACCTTAGTAGTTCATAATATTAAATAGGCTATAAATAGAGTTTAGATAGGGTTTAAATAGGGTTTAAATATATATACCATGTATATACCATGCATATAACATGCATATACCATGCATATACCATGCATTTATATAATACCATGGTATATGCATGAATAAAGCATTGAATTTAGATTGAATTAATAATTTACATATAATTGAACCCTATTTGAGCCCTATTTAAAAACTATTTAAACCCTATTTAAAAACAGGAGCCATTAAGGTGAATTATTAGAGATAGATAGAACGAAATAAAAACAAAACCGGATAAAATGGGAGATAAGTAAATACAGATTTTAATTCCAATAAATTGTAATGATTCAGAGATGGAAGTCTTTATCATTCATGCTTGCAGGAAATAAAAACCATATTCAAAATCCGTTTCAGTATTCTTATCTGCGTAAATTCGCTCTATCCGTGAGAATTCCTAAAATAGGAATGTCCCATCCGCATGCTATTCTTTATTCAAATAAGACAATATATTGTTGTTACTACTTAGAGTTGTTTATATCCCAGTACTTTCCTTCTGGGATCAACGAGAGTGAAGTGAAAAAAATATGCAGATTATTTTGTTATAAAAATTAAACTCCCTTTAAGGTAATTTTTTCATTCAATCGTCTACCTTAACAATGGACACCTGAACTAAGTAAGTGAATTAAGATAATGTCCTATTTATAAATTGA
>CAIYOZ010000099.1 GCA_903927945.1 uncultured Bacteroidales bacterium
CATGGATTGTTCGCAGTAAAATGTATGTGAAAAGCGAAGCGGTAAAGAAACCGGTAGCGGTGCGCTATGCTTTCGAAAACTATGTGGAAGGCGACTTGTTTAGCAACGAAGGATTGCCGGTGTCGAGTTTCAGAAGTGATAATTGGTAGTTTGTTGAACCACATAGGCACATAGAAATCATAGAAACTATTGTGAGCTATGTGTCTATGTGGTTTAAATATGAATAAATGAATAAGATAAAATACATATTGCTTTTTCTACTGGTGACTTTTTTGGTAAAAGCTGCTGAGCCCGACTATACATGGATTTCTCCCTCGCACAATTCATCGGAATCGATGCCCTGCGGTGGTGGTGATATTGGTCTGAATGTATGGGTAGAGAATGGCGATTTGCTATTTTATGTAAGCCGGAGCGGGGCTTTCGACGAAAACAACACCATGCTCAAACAAGGGCGATTTAGGGTGCGACTTAGCCCTAATCCATTCCTGAATGTTCCTGATTTTCGACAAACGTTGAAGCTCAATGATGGTTATGTCGAAATATCGGCCAATGGCACAACCGTTCAACTTTGGACGGATGTTTTTAAACCGGTAATTCATATTGATATTCAAAGTAAAAAAGCGATTAATTCGGAAGTGCGCTACGAGAGTTGGCGCTACGACGACCGCCTGATTCGCAAAGGTGAAGGAGATCAGGGTTCTTATAAATGGGCACCACCAAAAGGACTTACAACAATAAAAGATTCAATTTCCACAGCCGGAAATTCAGTTACATTCTTTCACCGAAATCCGGAAAATACAATTTTTGATGTTACTGTTACTCAACAAGGCCTTGAAAGCGTAAAATCTCAAATGTATAATCCGCTTTGTCACCTTACTTCGGGTGGGAGAATGTGGGGGAAAAACCTGGCTTTTGTTGGTGTTGAGAAGGGAATCTATAACAACACCGACTATCAGGCCTGGGTTTTCAAAAGTCAGAAACCGACCACAAACCAGACTGTAAACATTGCTCTTGAAGTATCGCAAGCCGAAAATACTGCTCAATGGAATGCTTCATTGAATAAAACAATTGCTTCCATTAATGCAAAAACCGATCGCAAACAAAGTGTTGCCTGGTGGAACGAGTTTTGGAACCGCAGTTTTATTCATATCGATGGCGAAGCCGAGAAATTTTCGCGCAATTATACGCTGTTTCGCTATATGTTGGGATGCAATGCTCACAGTCAATGGCCGACGCGGTTCAATGGAGGGTTATTTACCTTTGATCCTGCTCTGACTGATTCTGCTATTAAGTTTACTCCTGATTATCGTCGTTGGACAGGTGGAACTTTCACGGCACAAAACCAACGTTTGGTGTATTGGCCAATGCTCAAAAGTGGCGATTACGATGCCCTGAAGGCTCAATTCGATTTTTACAACCGTATTCTGAAAAATGCAGAAATTCGCACTAAAACCTATTGGGGACATGGTGGAGCATGTTTCACTGAGCAATTAGAAAATTTTGGGCTACCTAACCCAAGTGAATACGGTTGGAAACGTCCTGATTACGCCGATAAAGGTGTGGAATACAACGCATGGCTTGAGTACGAATGGGATACTGTGTTGGAGTTTTGCCAAATGATACTGGAAACAAAAAGCTATGCCAATGCGGATATTTCGGGCTATAAGCCACTAATTGAGAGTTGTGTGAGCTTTTTCGATGAACATTACCGCTATCTGGCACAGCACCGCGGACGAAAAGCACTCGATGGTGACGGGAAGCTCATTCTGTTTCCGGCTTCGGGTTGCGAAACCTACAAAATGGCGAACAATCCGGCGAGCACTATTGCTGCTTTGCAGAGGGTTTTAAAGTCATTGGGCAATGATTCTTTGCTAAAACGAATCCCTGAAATTC
>CAIYOZ010000100.1 GCA_903927945.1 uncultured Bacteroidales bacterium
TGATTGAACCGACTACCTCAATAGTGGAAACCAAACCACAGACATTTGTTGAACAGATGATAGAGAAAGGACATTGTTTGAATTGTCCGACCCCCGTTAGTCAGTTGCGGGTACGTCACATACACGGGCACAACATCTACGTTTGCCCGACTTGTGATTGTGTGACGACAACGAGGTACACCGTTTCAACTCCCTATCACCCGAAAGCGAATGACCCTAAACCCGTACATTGGGTTCTGAATTGAACTTTTGATTGTGTTAACGTGAATAGTGATTGTCGAAGACCCTGCCGAAAGGCGGGGTTTTTTTTGCCCACGCCAGTTCACCCCGATGGACTTCAGGGTTTACAATTTAATGGGCAACCGTATTACATCTGCCCATTAACTTCTGCTGATCGTATCCTCCTCGGTTGTGAAATTCATTTCAAAATAAATCGTATTACATTTGGCAATATCATATAAAAGTTATATCTTTACATCGACATTAACACATGATACAATGCACCCAACAAAAGAATTATTAATAAAACTGCGGAATCAAATCAGATATCAATATAGTCGTTCAGGATTATGCGGTGACATTCTGATCATGCAGACTGAAAATATTATTTGCCACGCAGAAGGTCAAGCCCTGCGGGCCTACGTTCTCCGTCATCGTCCCAAACGTGGGAAACACTTTGACCATAACTATAAAGACTCTAGTTGGTTCTGGTGTTCCTATCAATTAGCACCTCGTATTGCCTGGCTGAATGATCAGATTGCGAATTTTCATGAAAACAGAATTTAATACTTAATGCTATGTTATTATTCATTATTTTATGGTGGGTTCTTTTAACTTTGAACGCTCCAACTTGGATATGGTTCTTATTCTTCATATATTATGGATTTAAGTTCTTTGCCTGGATACTGGCATAGAAAGGAGGAAACAAAATGGCACTTGCTGGACTTATTACCGTTATCGTTGTTATCGCTGTTGGCGTTGGCATCTCAATTTATCACACACGCAAACACGACCCATAATTTCTTATATTGTTACTCTTGTGTTTTGAAAACCTCGCGACCCTGCTTAGCGAGGTTTTCTTTTTGCCCACGAAGGACTCGTCGGACTTCAGGCTATCAATGTTAATGGGCAACCGTATTACATTGCCCATTAATATCCATATTTCAGGACGACTGACGGTGGTGAAAATAATTTCTATTTTATTTGGCAGTGTCATATAAAGGTATTACATTTACATCGACATTAATTCATCATTCATTAACACTAATACATTACATTATGTCACGACCTGAAATGAAAATTGTAAGAAGGAAACGGTTACCAAGTGGAACCTTTACTTCTCATGGTTATCCAAGTTTGAAAGCTATTGATGCTTGTTTTCTTTACATCATGTTGACTCCGAAAGATTTTGACGATTCACGTCATTTGTTCGAGCCGGCCATCAAAGTAATTCGTGAATACTTTGGATGGAATGAAGATAACGGCGTTGATACAATGATTTTATGGGGTAAAAACATCGCCTGTGCCACCTCAACCA
>CAIYOZ010000101.1 GCA_903927945.1 uncultured Bacteroidales bacterium
CCGTCTAATCCCTTGCGTAAATCGACCCCATTCAAACAAACTACATAACGATTGCCTTCATTCAAACTGAACATAACTTTTTTATGGCAAAGGTCAGGCAATTTTATACTATATGAAATGCGGCGGATTTGAGATGCTTACAAAACACCCTCCTTCTTCTATCAGGACCCCAAGATATCAGGGTATTCCATCAGTTGACTTCGAATCACTATCTCTTTTATCGTGATACGAAAGACCACCAAACAAATGAGGATTGTCTTTATAATATTTAACCCAAAAGGGTACTATGATTAAAATAGTATAAAATATATGCTACCAGTCTATTACGCCCTATTTACTCCTTTTTACGTACTTCACCATACGCCTAAATGCGTACGAAATATCGTCCTTTTAAGGAGGAGTTTTAGCCTTTTAATGTATTTTGACAAATTGAAGGTTATGTAATTTTACCACTAAGAAATTAAAAGTATTTAAAGAACTCCATCTAAATTAGAATGACCTTTCAACTCATTTAAGTATTCAACAGGCTACCATACGGTCAAAACACCAATCGTCCGTAAGAATTCAGCCAACAAACTGCCGGGGAATCCATTGATTCCAAGGCAAGCAACATATTCTTTTTACGTGTTCTCGAATCATTTCATTTAACCTATCTTTTATGAACAGATTTATGTACAGCAACACACAGTATACCAACCGGAATTCACGGGTTGGCTCCTTTGCAGTCCAGAGGGCTAGTGGTTTCAGGAAATCAAAATCTTCCACATCAGTTTTAATTCAATCAATACAATCAAAGATCTTGATTCTATGCCTCTTGTTTGTGGTGATGGAAATAGGAAATGTGAGCGGAGTGACTAAAACGTGGAGTGTAGGCACCGGAAATTGGAATACTGCTGCAAGCTGGTCACCAACCGGAGTTCCAGCTACCGGAGACGATGTTGTAATAAATTCTTCAGGCACAGTTACGCTGGATCTATTAAATGCAACATGTAATAATTTCTCTTTAAGTTCAGGTACTTTCAGATTAAATAATGCTACCAATAATACTCTATCAATTGCGGGAAATTATTCTCAAACTGGAGGCACTTTCGATTTTAATAGTGGAAGTTCTGGAACCAGTACATTGAATCTTGCAGGTAATTTTACTCAAACAACAGGTTCAGGCACTATGACAACTAGTGGAAACGTTGCAAATGGATTAATTGTTTTTAATGGTAATGGGACACAGACTTTAAATTTCACAAACTCACGTGGAGCCGATTATGTAAAATATACTGTAAGCGCCACATGTAATTTAAAATTACTCTCCAACATAGGTTTAGTGCGAGATAATTCATCAAACTATAATGGACAAATGACTGTAAATGGTTCAATTGATTTGGGAACCTTTACAATTACAAACTTTAGTAATCAGGGACAATCAATTTTTACTCTTGGTCCGAATGCAACACTTATTACGGCTAATGTTGGCGGGATCGATGGTTCAATTCCATCAAACAATGCCACACGTACTTTTTCTACCGGATCAAATTATATTTTCAATGGTAGTGCTGCACAAGTTACTGGAGTCAGCCTTATGCAAAACATACCTGCAAATATCACCATAAACAATACCGCAGGTGTCACTTTAAGTGTAGCAACCACTATCTCTGGGTTACTTACCATGACTAATGGGATATTGAATATGGCTAATACTAACCTAACTGTTGGATCATTGACCGGTACAAGCAATTTGACTAATTCAAGCGGCACCGTAGGATCAAGAACTGTAACTATTGGTAGTGATGGTACCAGTCCGGCTGCCTATAGTGGAACAATAAGTAATGGCACTGCATCAGGAGTTTCAGTTACTAAAACTGGATCTGGTATTCTGATCCTATCGGGGGCTAATACTTATAGTGGTCTGACAACAATCAATGGAGGAATACTTCAAATTGGTAACGTAGCTGCTTTAGGAACTATTGTAGGAGGAACCACAGTAACAAGTGGTGGTGTATTAGACTTGAATGGCATAAGCTTGTCAACTGCAGAACCCTTAACCTTAAACGGAACCGGTATTTCAAACGGAGGTGCTCTTATCAATAGTTCTGCAACGGCAGTAACTTTTAACGGAGCAATCACACTTGCAAGTGCCAGCAGCATTGGTACCTTAGGTAATATATCTTTGGGCGCCGGCATTACCGGTGGTAAGGACTTAACCAAAACAGGAACTGGTATTTTATTTTTAGGAACCAGTAATTCTACACTGAACTCTCTCACTATTGGAAGTGGTACGTTTAATTCAACCTCCAATACATTAAATATGGCAGGTAATTTTACGAACAATAGTATATTCACGCATAACAATGGGACAGTAACTTTCAATGGTACCGCTGCACAAATGATAAATAGTGGTGGAAGCACATTCAATAATTTCAGTATTACCAACACAGGAGGAACTTGTACAGCAGCAAGCTATATCAATGTAATCGGCGCATTTACCACCAGTACAGGCTCTACGCTGGACATGGGAACAAATTTGCTAACTTTAAACACGGTAAATCACTCAGGTACCTTAAAAACGCAGAACACAAGTCCTGTACCATTTACTTCCGGAATCACATGGGGAGGTAACGTCATTTTTAATGGAACCTCTGCACAGACTATACCAGCTTCAACTTTCAGCAAACTGACACTTACCAATGGTGCCGGAGCAACCTTAGGGGGTGGAGTAAACATCGGGGGTGCCCTAGTATTAACCAGTGGTCTGTTAACTACAAATTCAAATTCACTGGCTATAACCAATACATCAACCGGTGCAGTTACAGGTTCTTCCGCAACAGGTTATGTGAACGGATCACTACAATGGACACTGACAACAGGCAATTCTTACCTTTTCCCGGTTGGGGATGCTACTAATTACCGACCTTTTGAATTGAATAGCATAACCGGTATATCACCGGTGGCTACGGTCACTATGTCAAGTTCTGGCGCACTTACTCCTGATGGATCATTATTATCGGTAGCACCCCGAAACTGGAGTGTTCAATTAATCAGTGGAACTATAACCTCAGCAACCGTAAGAATTACTGAAAGCGGTCTGATGAATTCAAACGTGGTGGCAAGTTCATCAACTCAAAGTGGCAATTATACCAATATAGGTGGAAACAGTATCGGTACGACAGTTACATCCAATGCCGGAATACCCATCACTTCTCCGACCTATTTTGCAATTGGAAACATATTAACTGCAGCCATTGCACTTTCTGACAATATCCCCCAGGTGACTGCTGCCAGTGTTGCCGGAGGAACAACGAATGTAGTTTTGCATACATCTGCCCTGACCTGCACCAATGTGAATGCCACCCTTACAGGAATGACATGTACAACTGCTGGAACGTATATGTCCACTGACATCACGAATCTTAAAGTGTATTATTCAACAAATAGCACTTTCACTGTGGGAGGATCTACCCTGTTAAGCACCCTGACCACACCGGGAAATGCAGGTTTAAAAACGTTCCCGACATTTACCTCTCAAGTGATTGCCAATGGCACTACAGGTTATATTTTTATAACAGCAGATGTTCCGGTTGGTGCAACGGTAGGTAACACTATCAGTCTAAATGCATTGACAACAAGTAATTTTACTTTCACCCTTTCCACAGTGTCAGGATCTACAACAGTTGGGGGAACAAAAACCATTGCGGCTATCACTTATTATAATAAAACCAATGGAGCAAATGCACTTCAACTATTGAGTAGCTGGAATACAAAAATAGATGGTACCGGCACACCACCAACAAGTTTTGCAGCCAACAACCAGCTATTTAATATTTATAATGGCACCACGGCTACTATTGGCGCTTTATGGACTGTTTCCGGTACAAATTCAAAAGTTGTATTAGGGAATCCTTCTGTACCCGCAATAAATTTCACAGTACCATCTGCCTATTCTTTCTCAGGACCCATCGATATAGCAAGTGCATCAACAGGATCAAACACTTTAACTATTCAAAATTCAACAATACCTGCGTTAGGCATTTTGAGCACAGGGAGTACGGTTGATTATGATCGTGCCGGAAACCAAACAGTCACTGGCGTGAATTATTATAATCTAACGATGTCGAATAGTGGGACTAAAACATTACAAACAGGTACCACGACCATCTCAGGGAACCTTACTTTTTCAGGTACAGCGACATGTACTGCAGTTATTGGTTTAACCATTGGCGGAGATGTAATTCTTGGAGCTGGAAGTACTTTTACGAGTGGTACCTTTACCCATAGTGTATCCGGTAACTGGACAAATAATGGCGGGACATTTACACCAGGAGCAGGAACCATCAACTTCACTGGCAATTCATCTTCCATTAATGGAACAGCTGCTACCCAGAATTTCAACAATATCATTTTGAACAAGATTTCCGGGCAGTCGCTGGATATCGGTGGAAGTACAACAACACTTACCGTTGGGGGAGCATTTACCGAAACTCTAGGGGACTTTACGGCGTCACCAACCATGAGTGTGACAGGAGCATTGACATTAACTTCCGGGACATTTATAGCCGGGTCATCTCTAACAGTATCCGGGAACTGGACTAATAATGGGGGGATATTTTCACCAGGTTCAGGAACTGTAACGTTTAGCGGTACCACCTCTGCAATCAACGGTTCTGCCGTCAGTCAATCCTTCAATAATTTAATTTTAAATAAATCTTCCAATGGTCAGACTTTGAGTATAAGTGGAAGCACTACATCCTTGACAATTGGAGGTTCTTTTACCGAAACGTTGGGGAACTTCACCGCACCGGCAACGATGATAATAACAGGTACAACGACCCTGACTTCAGGTACACTTACCACGGGGGCAAGTATCACAACCTCCGGAGACTGGACAAATAATGGCGGAACATTTACGCCGGGTATGGGGACAGTGACGTTTGCCGGTAATACCTCTGTGATCAATGGTTCAACCGGAACTCAAAGTTTCAACAATATAATATTAAGCAAGACTTCCGGTCAGGCTTTAAGTGTGGGAGGTAGCACTGCAACACTTAATGTGGCTGGAACCTTGAATGTTGGTGATGGATCTATTTTCAATGTGGGAGGAATTACTTTAGCTGTTGCAGGTACCACTACAATCGGGAACGGCACAAGTGGAACTTTAAACATCACTTCCATTACCGGATCAAAAACCTTTGCAGGTGCGATAACCATAAACAGTGGGGCTACCCTTGCAGAAAATGTTGCTGAAGCATTGACATTTGGTTCAGATGTTTTAATTAAGGGCACGTTGACTGAAAATGGAACTGCAGTGATTGGTATCGCCGGAAGTCTCACGAATAATGGGACTTACACGGCGAGCACCGGAACTCATACTTTCACTGGTACAACCAAGTCAATCGGTGGGACAAATACCATTTCCATACCAACAGTCACGTTTACGGGAACATATACGAATACCGGGACTCTTACAGTTCCCACATTACTCACAATTACAGGTGTGACCTTAACGAATAATGGAACTATTACTGCCACAACGGCACTCTCCGGAAGTGGTGGCTTACTTCAGGGTGCAACCGGAACTTTATATCTGGGTGGAACTTCGGGTATTACTACCCTGAACGCATCCACAAACAGCGGGAACACCGTGAATTATACCGGAACAACACAGACCATTAAAGCCATCAACTATTATAATCTGATACTCTCGGGAACAGGTGCAGACATATTACCAAGCACTTCTATAACGATTAATGGTGATTTCACACTGAGTGGCACTGGAACAACTACAGCAAGGGCAGCTCTTACAATTGGCGGCACCTTTGACAATGGTGCCGGGACAACTTTCGCTGCGGGAACTTTTACCCATACTATAGCTGGGGATTGTACAAATAACGGGATTTTGAATGCAAATACAAGTACAATTTCACTAAAAGGAAACTGGACAAATAACGGAACATTCACAGCAAATACCAGTTCAATTTCCTTAAATGGAACCAGTCAATCCATTAACGGGGCAACCAATTTTAACAATTTAACGTTGGCAGGAAGCGGAACCAAGATTTTTGCGAATCCAATTACCACTAGTGCGGCTTTCACTATAAACACCGGTGTTATAGCCAGCCTGGGAAACGGATTAACACATACGGCACATTCCCTTGTTCTGGGAGGAAACGGAGAAGGTTTAGGCTCATGGGGAGGAGTCAATTCGGGAGCAACCTTTATCAATTCAACTTTTTTTGATGGATCAACCCTTGGTGTTGTAAATGTAGCAACTTCAACATGCCTTGCAGGCTCGTGGACAGGTTATACCAATACCGATTGGAATACTGCTACAAACTGGTGTGATGGATCAGTACCCGGCCCGGGAACCAATGTCTCGATACCTTCCGTGACAAATCAACCTATTATCAGCACTGAAGCGCTGTGTAATAATTTATCAATTAGTTCAGGTGCAACACTTACAATTTTAGGTTCATACACACTCACTATAAGCGGTAGTTTTACAAACAGCGGAACATTCGTGCCAAATTCAAGCACTGTCATTTATAATGCAAATGGTGCTCAAACGGTTGGGGCAGTCGCCTACAACAGTCTGACCTTAATGAACACCGGGACAAAGACCACCACGGGTGTCACGGTGAATGGCATTCTTTCGATGGAAGGTACAGCAACACTCACCACCGCACCCACTTATGGACCCAATGCCACGCTTCAATACAACACACTAACCCCAAGAACATCAGGAAATGAGTGGAGTAGCCCCTTTACATCAACCGGAGGAATAAATATCTCTGGGAATGCCTTGATTACAATGAATTCTTCAGAAGTTGTCAATGCTCCATTAAATATTAACCCCGGTTCAACGTTGAGTACATCGGGCAATAATTATCCACTCACACTCGGTGGAGACTTTATTAAAGGGGGTACGTTGAGCGCCGGAAGCTCACTCATCACGATTGCCGGTACGGCCAATCAAAGCATCGCAGGTTTTACTACCACCGGTGGGATAACTATGCAAAAGACAGCCGGCACGTCAACCCTGATGGGGGCAGTATCCGGAGGTGCCCTTACCCTTAACGGAACAAACAGTACGCTACGATTGGGAACGGCCACCGGTCATACATTTACATCAGTCACCTTAAATTCCGATACGTTGAGACTTGGAGCTACCGAGGCCTTGTCAAATTCATTGCCTTTTAACATGGGCGGAGGAACATTATCGACCGGCGATAGCATCGGTTTTACGGAGACTGTGGGTACATTAAATCTTATTGCAACATCCACAATTGCCCTCGGTACCCGCTCGCATATCCTCACTTTTGCGTCAAGCAATGCCCTAAGCTGGAATAGCGGAACTTTCCTGACCGTCACAGGCTGGAATGGAAACTGGAATGGAACCTCCGGTACAGCTGGGCAATTATTTTTTGGTAATAACAACTCAGGATTGACGGCTACCCAATTGGGACAACTATGTTTTTATGATGGAACAAATTACTTTACAGCAAATATGCTTTCGACAGGTGAAGTTGTTCCGGGAACACATATTATACCAAGCTTAAGTTATATAGTTCCACCTATTTTACTCCAAAATGTGGCTATCACATCCTTATCCCCGACTGTAAACATACCATATACAAATTACACGGTGAGTCCGGCATTGCCCACTGGTTTAACGCTCAATCCTTCAACTGGCATTATTACCGGGACTCCAACATTGGTATCAGGAGCGACAGACTATACTATAACAGCGAAAGCCGGGACAAACATTGCCACTTTTGTTATAAACATAACGGTACATGCGTCATCATCACGTTACTCCGTAGCAACCGGCAGTTGGAATTCAACCACTACATGGTCAGCAACTTCCAAAGGTACTCCGGGAGCGAGTGTCCCTATTGCTGGTGATTTGGTTTTTATTGAATATGGTAACAGTGTAACTATCACGGCCGATGCTACTTGCGCTTCATTATCTTTTACAGCTGCCACATCCACGAACACAACTCTTTCCATTAATCCGGGAATTAATCTGAATGTTTCCGGACCCATTACGATCCCTAGGACTAATAGTACCGGTATAAATTTAATCGCTGTGGGTGATGGAAATTTAAATGCCGCCAGTGTTGCTTTTACAAATACATCCAGTAATACTATGAGGCATGAAATTACAATCTCTACAGGGATGGTAACCGTATCAGCTAATGTGACAGGAGTTTCAAATCACACCAGTGGGACGATATTATTCACCGGAGCAGGTCAGCTGAAACTGGGAGGAACTATATTTTCAGCAACAGATGGCACATTAACAACGACCGATGGGAGTACTGTTGTTTATTATGCCACCGGAAATCAAACTGTAGGAAACTTTACATATTCCAATTTAACCCTATCGGGAAGTGGAACTAAAACAACAACCGGCATTACGGTAAATGGCATCCTCTCCATGGAAGGAACCGCCACCGCTTCTTTTGCACCTGTTTATGGACCAGCCGCTACCTTACAATATAATACGCAGAATGCCAGAACTGCCGGGATTGAATGGATAAGTCCATTTGCAGGAACCGGAGGTATTATCATTACCAATATCGGAGTGATTACCATAAACTCCGCTAAAGTGTTTAATACGTTAGCTCCTCTGACATTAAATTCCGGAGCAAGTTTTTCAACCGGTAATTATTCCTTGACTCTGGGGGGAAACTTCATTAATAATGGAGCCACTTTTACATCAACCAGCTCACCTTTCATAATTACAGGAACAGCCGCCACCCAGAACATCGCCGGATTCTCAACGACCGGGAATGTCTCCTTTACAAAAACAAGTGGAATAGCCACCCTGACCGGAAATATTCAAGCCGGATTGGTAACGGTGAGCTATACCGGTATGTTAAACCTTGGAACTGGATTAATTCATTCAGCAGGGACATTAACTCTCGGATCGACCGGACAGCCGGCAGGTTCATACGGAGGTACCGGTTCCGGGGCAACATTCATTTATCCTGATTATTTTACTGCTTCAACAGGTATCTTAAATGTCTCTACATCCTCTTGTGTTCCGGGTTCATGGACCGGGTATACCAACACGGATTGGAATACCGGCTCTAACTGGTGCGATGGTTCAGTTCCAGTTGCTACTACAAATGTGTTAATTAATCCGACTTCAAATCAACCGGTTATTAGTGCTGCCGCATTCTGTAATAACATTACCATTAATGCTGGTGCATCGCTTACGATCACAGGCACAAATACCCTCACATTGGGTGGCAACTGGTCGAACAACGGAGCCTTTGCTTCAGGAAGCGGCACAGTCACTATGATTGGTTCGGCAAATACCCTGGGAGGAAATTCAACAACGACCTTCTATAACCTGACGCTTGGTAACGGAACAGTGCAGGGGTATACACTGGGAATCAGTGAAGTTGTAAATGGAGTCTTAAACTTTCAAAACAATACGCTCCTTACCTTGGGAGCCAACAATTTAACCCTGGGTGTATCATCTAGTTATACTGGTACGTTCAACAGCGGATGTATGATCGTGACCAACGGGGTGGGTAATCTCCAATTGATGAACATTCTGACAAATACACCAATTATTATTCCGGTGGGTGATGGTACGAATTATTCGCCGTTGACACTTAATTTTAATACCACTGGGACTATTGCTGCGGGTGCCACAGTTTCTGTAAAAGTGACAAATGGGAAACAGCCAAATAATACGAGTCCAACGAATTATCTGAATCGCTATTGGACAATATCTCAGACAGGAATCACCGGCTTTAAAGCCGACCTTACCGGAACTTTCGTTTCAACAGATATTGTAGGTTCACCAAATAATCAGGTTGCCGGCATTTACGTGGGTGCATTACCCTGGTTAAGATATGCTCCCCTTGTTTCCAACACATTGACAGCGTTGGGGATTACCGCTTTCGGTGATTTTACCGCGATAAATACGGTACCTTCCGTTACAATTTCACCTGCTGCATTAACCGGATTCAGTTACCCGGTTGGGTATGGTCCTAGCCAGAATCAATTATTCACGGTAAGTGGCGATGCGTTAACAACCAATATAACGGTGCTGCCGACCGATACTTTTGAAGTATCCCTGACTTCGGGAGCTTTGTTTGCCCCGCAGAGCCTGATTACACTTCCCGTGAATTATGGCACCGTACTGTTGGATACAATTTATGTTCGCATGAAAGCTGGGTTTAATGTGGGAACAATTGCCCCTGTACATGCCATCACCTGTACTACCGACCCATCGATTACACAGAAAGTGATTTGTAGTGGAACGGTGATAAGTTTGCCACTGATCACCGTAACGCCGGGGACTCCCTTGAGTGGTTTTAATTACAATGTCGGGGGAGCCTCCACAGCGCAATCATTTTCAGTGACCGGAGCGAATCTGACCTCATCGGTAACCATAACTGCACCGACAGATTACAAAGTATGCCTAGCAACAGGTGGCACCTATGCTACGTCCTTGACTTTGCCATCATTAGGAGGAATTATTACAGCTACCAACATTTTTGTGAAGTTGAATCCAGGTTTATCTATGGGAATATTCGATGAAAATATCCGATTAACCGCTACCAATGCAGTCACCCAAAGTGTACTCTGCAACGGTTCGGTAACCTTGCCAACCATCAATATGTCTACCTCTTTGTTGGGAGGATTCGTATACAATTCAGGTTCGGGACCTTCCAGTGTACAATCATTCACCGTGAATGGCATTAACCTGACAGCTGCAGCCACTGTTTTACTAACAGCACCTACAAATTTTGAAATTGGCCTGATGGCAGCAGGACCCTATAGCCCCACGATTACATTAAACCAAACAAGTGGATCAGTTGCTACAACCACGATCTATTTACATTTGAAAACAGGATTGGCAGTAAACAGTTATACTGGAAATCTTACCGCAGCTTCAACTGGTGCCATTCAACAGAATCTGATTTGTAGTGGACAGGTATTTGCTTCAGGTGCCGCACCAGGGATTCTATGCTCAGTTACCACACTGAATGGATTTGTGTATACCCTGGGGCACGGATGTTCTGTGGTACAATCATTCACTGTAAGCGGGACATCCCTCGCAAATGGTGGTATTACTGTTACTCCAACGTCTTCAAATTATGAAATTTGCCTGACATCAAATGGTAGTTATGTTTCTGCCCCACTTCTTATTTCGGGGACTTCGGTAAATGCGCAGCCTGTCTATGTCCGACTAAAAACCGGACTGGATATTAACACGTATCCGGGAACGATCAGCCTGACCTCAGGCACTGCTTCCCAGACCGTCTCCATCGGTAATGGTAAAGTGATTGCGGTGCCTGTTATTACTGCCGGTCCTGCAGGATTAGACAGAATCTGTAACAATTCGCCCGTTATCCTGACGAGCAACGGATCAGGGTATGACAACCAATATTGGACAGGTGTGAATTCATTGTATTCGGTAGCTTCCAGTTATAACCTGGGCACTGTAACCCCTGCCAATGATGGAATATATAAAGTAACCGCAACGGCCCTGAGTGGCACCAATTTACTGGTAAACGGGGATTTTGAATCGGGAAATACAGGATTTGGCACCAGCTATCAATATGTGACACCATCCCCAACGGCGCTTTCTTCTGGTGGAATGAACGGCGCTACCGGTGGTGAAGGCAATTACACCGTGACAAATTCAGCTTACCCGACACCTCATTCCGTGCATAATGGATTTAGTGCGTGTGTTGACCATACTCTTGCTCCGGGTGCATATCAAATGGTGGTCAATGGAGCCAACAGCAATGGCATCAAAGCCTGGTCAGAATCCGTGACAGTAGATCAGAATACGGAATATCAATTTAACTATTGGGTGCAAACAGTGTCTGCTGCAGGGAATCCGGCCCAGCTCCAGTTCTATATGAACGGCGCACAGGTCGGTCCTGTCTATACAGCCACGAACGCCACCTGCGACTGGATTCAGTTTATTTATAATGTCAACTCGGGATCAAACACGGTTCTTCAATTGTCCATAATAAACTGGAACGCGATAACCGGAGGGAACGATTTCGCCCTTGATGACCTGCAGTTTGAACAAGCCTTCCCGGCAACCGATTCAGTGAATCTGGTGGTGAATCCTCCATTGTCAGTCTATGTGGGTATTACCGCTACCTCGAACCCACTCTATTCGGGTGCACCCGTCACCTTTATCGCCCATCCGACCAATGGAGGCACTTCTCCCGGATATCAGTGGATCGTAAATGGTCTGCCAGCTGTAAATAGTTCAAACAGTCAATTTTACAGCTACGTACCGGCTGGCAATGACAGTATCAGATGCATTATGACTTCGAATTACCCATGCTGGTCAGGGACACCAACAGTCACTTCCAATACTTTGACAGCCATTTATCGTACGAACTTCTGGTTAGGTACCACTACTAGTACTGATTGGGGCACGTCGTCGAACTGGACTGCCGGATATGTTCCTGCTGCAGGGGCTGATGTAGAATTTGCTACCAATGAAAACAACAACAATCAATCGGCACAAAATGACTTGGTACTCGATCAAAACCGTACAATCGGAAGCCTGATTAATTCTACCGGTAGACAATTGTTCATACCGGCCGGGAAGGGGCTTATCGTTAATAATACGATTACAACTGATAGTGATGTCAATCGAATCTATATTCAATCGAGCGATTCGATAGCCAATGGTTCACTTATATTCCATAATGCAGATAGCATACCTGTATTTGCAACTGTAGAAATGTATTCAAAAGCTTTTTGGAATCTGAGTTTTGCCTCGGGGAACCAGTACAAATGGCAGTTCTTTGGGATACCACTTCGTTCAGTAGTCGCCAATCCAACCTTCTACGGGTCGTATGTCCGCAGGTTGGATGAAACGGGAACAACCTCTTCAAATCACTGGATCCAATTAGGGAATGCATCCGTCCTGACTTCGTTCCTAGGGTATGAGTTAGTCCAACAGTTCCCTTCTACCATAGTTTTCCAGGGGAAATTAGAGAACGGTGATTTTAATTCGGGACAACTTGTCATTACTCCAAATGCAGTGTATCCGGGTCAATATCTGTTTGCAAACCCCTATACGGCAGCCATAGATATCAGGCAACTGAATTTTGGAACTCAGACGGAAGCTACGGTCTATTTATATAACACAGGCTCCTTTGCAGACTGGACTACCAATGGGGGACAAAATAATACCGGAACTAATCCGGGTCAATATACCGCTGTGCCAAAAAACGAAGCAGGAAATCTTGGTATCCCACGGCAGGTTCCTTCCATGCAGGCCATGTTGGTAAAAGCATTGAGTAACTCTGTGGACGCTACTTTCGGAGTATCCTATAACTCAGTCGTCATGAACAATACGGATTTACAACGGGTAAAAGCCAACACGTTGAGCTCTAAGGTTTGCTGCATGATTGATGTAATGGGAACCCATTATTCCGACCGGATGTGGATCTTCTCAGAACCGAACTGTACGCATCTATTCGATAACGGATGGGATGGCACAAAAATGCTGGGTTCATCCATGACTCCTCAGCTCTTTGCCATGGAAAGCGACGGGAATTATCAGATCGATGCAGTGGATGATATGAATGGCACCAACCTGGGATTTCAGACCGGGATGGATACCACGTACACCCTGACCTTCACGCAATCCAATACAAAAAGCATGTACCTTGGGTTGTACCTGATCGACAAAGTGGCAAACAAAGCAGTGGATATCTCTGAGAGTGGATCAACATATTCTTTCACGGCACAATCAACAAATCAACCGGTGAATCGATTTATGATTGTGACCCGTCCAACTGATCCTAATTCTCCCGGCACAGACTCCAACTTAAAGATCTTTAGTTCCAAAGGCAGTATCCTGGTCCAAAATTTCAGCAGCCTGACCGGGGAAATAATGATTTATGATCTGGCCGGGCATTATCTGAAGTACGCCACCGTGGGTCCTTTTGGGGGAATCACCATGCTATCGGGCTTTATTCCGGGCGTATTTATCGCCAATGCGGCAACGAGCAGAGAAAGGGTAACGAAGAAAATCATTATCAAATAAAATAAAATGGAAAACAGGAAGAAAAACATTATAGCATGGTTGATCATCTGGGGGGGATTGCTCCTGGTCATCCTGTATTCCCCCATTGGTAGCCCGGATTTGTACACCGCTAAAAAATACTATGTACCCGATCAGGGTGTCCAGTTTACAGGAGGTGAAATCGCAAATGCCCCTACCCTGAAACATAGGATAAGAAGTACCTATCAGGAAACCAATGTGCCCGATTTCAATTCCCTGGAGCTCAATAATACTTCCTATCCGGTGATTGTGCCTGAAAATTCATTTAATTCCAAGCCGCTGGACATTTCCTCTCCGGGATTCATTCCCCCGATTTCAACCCAAAAAATAACGGGTTCCGGCAGTGGAATCGGAGGAGGCATGCTCACGTTTACCGGCAAGTCTACCAAGCAAACGAGCACTACCCCTGCGAATGGTTTCATGGCGTTGAATACAACTTTAAACGGTCTGCCCGGAAACACTCTTTTTAAGGCAAATGAGGGTACTGCCCAAGACCCGGGTGGCCCCGATCCGGGAGGGGGTCCCACCGGTGATCCCATTCCGGTTGGGGATAGCTGGGGGTTATTCATCTTGTTTGGAATGTGCTATAGCTTGTTAAAGAGGTGGATTGGTTGATTAAGTTGATTGTCAAATAGTGTATTTACCAAAACAGTTTATCATTTCTACAATTCATCAGTTTTAACGATTCAACGGATCAACGATCGTTTATCCCTCATTAACAAAACAGCGCTCCATCATTAAAATACCATAAAGCCCTTTCCAAAAGGGTTTCAGGGCCGGCGTACTCCTTTTTTCGTAGCCCGACTCCGTCGAATGCCCTAGAGAATATCGTTCTTTTTAAGAAGTATTCCCACCTTTTAATGGATTTTGACAATAACGTAATTTTATAATTTTACCCTATAAAATAAAAGTTAGGTTAAATAAATTCACGTGCTATGAAAAATTCAGTTGCGATTATGGTTCTCCTGGCCCTACTCCTGAGCGGGTTGGATTCTCCGGCTCAAAACAGGTTTGGTTATAAGCAAGCCACCAAACCCGAAGGAGAAGGGTTGACTTTTGGCAATGTCTTTGGTTTTGGAAACATAAACGGGTTGTTGCCCGGAGCCATCTACCTCTCCCTTTCGGCAGGACCCTCATTCCTGTTGGGCGATGTTTGCGGACCCTCTTCAAAGGCTGTTTCACTGGGTAAAAACAACATGGTCTCCCTGGGAGTGTCACGCGTGTTTCGCGGCGGCCTGGGCTACGAACTGTCGTTCATGTACGGTCAGTATGATGGGTCGGACATCGGCAGCTCCACGTTGAACTACAGGGGGTACTGTTATGATTCAAAAATAGGCGAAATGTCCCTCACCGGCGAGTGGTATCTGTTTGGAGGTCCTTATTCCAGGCATTCGGTCCAAACATTCTATCTATTGGGAGGGATCGGAATGATTTACAGCCATTGCAACTCATACGGAAAAGAACCCGTCCCTTACCGGATCTATAAAAATTCAGCATTTTCACCCTCTATTCCCTTTGGCGCCTGTTACCTGATCGGTAACCGCTCGATTCAGGTTGGCGTGGAAGTCACGGAGCATTACGCATTCAACGATTACCTGGATGGCGTGAAGCCCTATACCACCGGCAACAAGGCAAACGACTTCCTGGCTCATTTTGCACTAAAGTTACGGATACGCCTGTATCAGGATAACACTTATGAATAAGGAACCTGGAGTTTGGTTGATTGGTTGATTGGTTGATTGGTTGGTTGATTGGTAAATTAGTTAATTGGTTGGTTGAATAGTTGAATTCTAAGAGATCCCGAATGTCGGAAAGATCGTTCGGGGTTTTTTATGAATCATTCCAATTCGAGTCAACCGGGAGAAATCCCCCGATTCATTAGCTCAAATTAACGGGGCAGGCCGTCAACATTAAAATAACATAAAACCCCTGCCCCGCCGGCTTTCAGCAGAAAACTACGCCTTTTCCCCTACCTTGTCTCCTTCGAAAGTCCTAGAGAATATCATCCTTTTTAACAAGTATTTCCACCTTTTCGTGTATTTTAACCATCACATTGTTTCATAATTTTACCCACGTTGAATTAAAGGAGGTTAAAGAAGCCATGGACTCATTAGGTTCCTTTGTCATTTTTTGTATCCTATTAAATATCTATTTATTCTCTATTGAAATAGAAACCTTTAATTGTAATAAGATAATGAAATATTTCAATGTTAAACATAAAACTATGAATGGAAGAGTCAACTCAGCAATCATTCCAATGGTAAATGATAACAAAACTCTCTTTTCAAAATCTATTACTTGTGCTACTATTTATTTGAAAGTAATAAATAGTAGTCTCAACTATTGGAAAAATTTAAGCGCTTTGATATTTCTAATCATAGTTGGAACAGAAAATTTACAAGCGGGAACAAAAACTTGGAATGGTACGACAAATTCTCAAAATTGGTCTAATAGTGCCAATTGGTCTCCAACAGGAATACCAGGTTCAGGGGATGACGTCATTATTAATAATGGAAATATTGCTATTGTGGATATCAGTACCGCCATTTGTAAAAGTGTCCAAATTGGTGTATCAAAAACTAATATCGGATCATTAACATTCTCATCCAGTATACCTGCGAACCAATTAACTGTAATTGGAAATTTTACAGTGGGTGACAATAACAACGGTGCGAATGCAAAAACAGGTTCATTAGATATGACCAATGGTGGAATTCTTATTGTCGGGGGGAGTCTAACTGCACCCAATTTAGCGGTTAATGGGTGGTTACCAGGAAATGGAACAATCGTATACAATGGAACTGCACAAACGGTATATGCAAATTCAACAGCATATAACAATTTAACCCTTGCAGGCAGCCTAGCCAAAACTATAACTGGAACTACAGTAAATGGCATTCTTTCTATGGAAGGAACTGCTACTACTACTGGAACTCCCACTTATGGACCTGCCTCTACACTCCAATATAATGGAACGTCAACACAAACAACCGGAAGTGAATTTCCTGCAACTTTTAGCGGGTCGGGTGGAGTAATTATTAATAATACAAATGGAGTTAAATTAGGAGCACCCAAAATCATTGCACATATGCTCACTATGACCAGTGGTACGCTCGATATGGCCGATGTAGCTCTTACAACCGGTTCATTGACGGGTTCAGGCAATTTGACTAATTTAAGCGGTACTGCAGCACAATTAGTTACAATAGGAAACGACAATACCAGCCCAGCTGCTTATAGTGGTGTAATTAGTACTGGCAGTGCAACATCAGTTGCTTTGACTAAATTAGGAACAGGAACATTAACACTATCAGGAGCAAACACTTATTCCGGTGCTACAACTGTAAACGGTGGTACTCTGAAAGCAGGAATTACAACGCAGGCTTTTGGCTTGAATTCTGCCGTAACTCTTGCTAATACAATTGGAGCAACATTAGATATTACCGGTTTTGCGAATACTATTGGATCGCTGACAGGCGGGGGAACAATAGGTGGTAATGTGACACTTGGAGCAACAACTTTAACAATAGGGACCGACAATACAAGTCCGGCAGCGTATGCGGGAATAATAAGCGGAACTGGTGCAATATCTAAAAGCGGAACAGGTACATTAATCTTATCCGGAACAAACACGTATACAGGTACAACAACAGTCAGTGCCGGGACACTTAAACTTGGGAGTGCCTCTGCCTTGGGTGCAACATCAAGTGGTACTACAGTAGCCAACGGTGCAGTATTAGATTTGAACGGCATAAATTATTCAAATGCAGAGCCACTGACAATCAACGGAACAGGCATAACCAATGGTGGAGCAATAATAAACAGTTCTTTAAATGGTGCAACGTTTGCAGGATTGATAACCCTGGGGAGTACAAGCAGCATTATTGGTGGAACAGGTGCTATTAATATCAGCAACACCGGAACAATAACAGGAGCAGCCTTTAACTTAACATTGGGAGGCGCGCAGGGCGGGACTTTAGCCAGTAGTTTAGGAACAACAAGCGGGACACTTACAAAGCAAGATGCAGGAACCTGGACATTATCGGGTACTAATACTTTTACCGGAGGATTAATCCTAAATTCAGGAACAATTCAGTTGGGTTCGGGGAATTGCCTGACTAGCAGTTTACCAATCACCTTGAATGGAGGAACTTTAGGAACGGGTGCCTCAACAGGCTTTGTGAATACGGCAAATACACTTTCATTAACATACAATTCAACCATTGCATTGGGTACCGGTGTGCACAGTTTAAAGTTCGCCGACAGTAACTTAATCGGTTGGACGGCTGGTAAGAGCCTCACCATAACCGGTTGGACCGGAAGTTATCATGGAACCTCCGGGACAGCAGGTCAACTATTTGTTGGATCTTCAAGCGGTTTGACACCAACTCAGTTATCCCAAATTCAATTTAAAGATGGAAGCAACAATTTATTCCCGGCCATCCTGCTTTCGACAGGTGAAGTTGTTCCATCACAAACATTCGCAGCTGACTATTTTCGTTCGATATTGACAGGAAACTGGTCTACTGCTAGTAACTGGCAAAGTTCTGCGGATAATATATACTGGATCACTGCTTCCCTGGCTCCAACCAGTTCAGCAACTTCAATTACCATTCAAAGCCCGAATACAATTACAGTAGATGTGAACAACCAAACAGCAAGTTCCATGGTGATTGCAAGTGGAGGTACCCTGGCAGGTGGCTCAAATAACTTGACAGTGACTGGTAACTGGACCAATAGCGGAGGGACCTTTACTCCGGGATCAGGAACAGTGACTTTTACAGGGAATGCGACTGCAATTAACGGTACTGCCCTGACCCAGGTTTTCAACAATATCGTCGTAAACAAGACATCCGGTCAGACTTTAACTGTCGGTGGAAGCACAACAACACTTACTGTGGGAGGAACATTTACAGAAACTCAGGGAAACTTCACGGCACCGGCAATCCTGAACGTGACCGGCGACCTGACGTTAACTTCAGGTACATTTACAACCGGAACATCTATGACCGAGTCAGGTAACTGGATCAACAACGGCGGAACATTTATCCCCGGAACAGGAACGATAACTTTTACAGGCAATTCATCTGCAATTAAGGGTACTGCTCTGACGCAGGCTTTCAACAATACCGTCGTGAACAAGATTTCCGGTCAGACTTTAAGTGTCGGTGGAAGCACAACCACACTCTCTGTCGGGGGCACGTTTATAGAAACCCTGGGGAACTTCACCGCACCCGCAATCCTGAATGTGACCGGCGACATGACGCTAACTTCTGGTACGTTTACAGCCGGAACAACATTGACAGAGTCAGGTAACTGGATCAATAACGGCGGGACCTTTGTACATAATGGTGGAACCGTCACTTTTAATGGCGCCGCAGCCCGGACGATCAACAGCGGGGGAAGTCCTTTCAATAATTTTATCCTAACCAATACCGGGGGAACCTCCACGGCATTGTCGAACGGAATCACAACCGCCGGAACCTTTACAACCTCTGCAAACACAACCTTGGATATGGGGACTAATGTTCTTTCAACAATCAATGTTGCGCATGCAGGCACTTTGCTGACACAAAATTTAAGTACATCTCCAATTACAGCAGGGAAACTCTGGGGAGGAACGGTAAATTACAATGCAGCAACAGGCGGTCAAACGGTGATGGCAGGAACCTATGCCATTCTGAATCTGGGGAATACCAGTGGCACCCAAACCGTTACCGGGAATATAACAGCCACCACATTGAACAATACGAATACCACCAGTAGCCTGGACATGTCAACTTATACGCTCGGGGTTACCAACGTAAACAATTCAGGTACCATCAAAACCCAAAGTATATTCGCAAGCTCTTTATGTTCGTGTTTAAACTGGGGCGGAACGGTTGATTATAATGCGGCAACAGGCGGACAAACCTTGATGGAGGGAACTTATAACAACCTCACACTGGGTAATTCAAGTGGAACACAATCAGCCAGTACCGATTTAACCGTCAATGGGACATTGACCACTACGTCCGGTGGCACATTGGACATGCGCACTTTCCAACTGGTAGAGACTACAGGAACGGTCATCAACAACGGGACAATTGCCACCCAAAACACATCGTCCACGCCAATACCCTTGGATAAATCATGGGATGGAGAGATCGTGTACAACGGCACTTCCCCACAGACGGCAGTAACCGGAACGTATACTAATCTAACCATCGATAATGCCCCGGGAGTCTTTCTGAGTGACACCACCAAGACCGGGAATGTAACCGGGAAGCTCTGGATAAAGAATGGCAAACGACTGGAAATCGGAACGAAAGCTGAAATGATAGCTGCAGCAATTCAGAACGATGCAGGATCGTCAGGGATCCTGATCAAGGCAGGAAGCAGCCTGGCAAACGGGACATTGATTTTCTCGGGTATTGCACCTCAGGCAACGGTGGAAATGTATTCAAAAGCCTCGTGGAACAAGGATGATCTTAATCCGGACAACCGCTATCATTGGCAATTCTTTGGCATACCGGTAAAGTCGGTGGTGGCCAATCCAACCTTCAACGGGTCGTATGTGCGCAAATGGGATGAGTCGGGTACTGCATCTTCCAACAACTACTGGCTTCAGTTGGGGAGTGGATCAACCCTGACCTCTTTCCTAGGGTATGAACTTTGTCAGGAGTCCCCCACCACCCTGGTATTTAAAGGTCTGTTGGAGAACGGTAATTTTGATTCGGGTCCATTGGCCTATACCGATGGAGCTAAGTATCAGGGCCAGCATATTTTTGCGAACCCATACACGGCAGCCATTGATGTCCGCAAATTAGATTTCGGCACAGAAACCGAAGCTACTGTCTACCTCTACAACGCCGGATCTTTTAGCCAGTGGACCACCGGTGGACAGGTTTCGCCGGAGAACGACCCCGGACAGTATACGGCTATTCCCAAAATACCGGCCGGCGACCTGGGTATTCCTTACGAAGTACCCTCCATGCAGGCCATGCTGGTCAAGGCAATGAGCAACTCAAGCAATGCCACTTTTGGCATAAACTATAGTTCGGTCATCACCAAAAATACAGTTCAACAACGGGTAAAGGCCTCGAATGAACCGGCATCCACGGATAAAGTATGTACGGTAATTGATGTCATAGGGACCCATTACAGCGACCGGATGTGGATCTTTACCAACCCTGCGTGCAGCCACCGGTTCAACAACGGATGGGATGGTGCCAAACTGCTTGGCTCTGCCCTTTCCCCTCAGCTTTTTGCCCTGGAAACGGATGGAAACTACCAGGTGGATGCCGTGGATGACATGAACAATACTCGCTTGGGATTCCTGCCGGGGACTGACGTGAGCTATACCTTCACCTTCACCCACTCCAATACGGAAAGCAAATACGCAGGAATCTATTTGCGGGATAATGCCGAGAACAAGACCATCGATATCACGCAGAGCGGATCAGTCTATCCGTTCCTGGCCGGGTCGGATCCCCAGGCTTCAAACCGTTTTATGATTATCACCCGCCCGTATGAGAAGGACGCCCCCGACAAGGATTCCGAACTAAAGATTTTTACCGGTATAAACACCATCCTGATACAAAACGTAAGCAGCCAGGATGGAGAAGTGATGATTTATGACATTGCCGGGCACTATCTGAAAAAAGTATCGTTGTCACCGAGTAGTATTACAACTGTCACCGGTGTCATGCCGGGGGCTTATGTGGCAAAGGCATTCACCAGTAAAGATGGAGTCACCAAAAGGCTCATTGTTCAATAATCGATATGGATAACCGAAAGAAAAACATAGTAGTCTGGTTCATCGTCTGGTCAGGATTGCTGCTGGTGGTACTCTATTCGCCCATCGGCAGCCCCGAATTGTACACCCCGAAAAATTATTTTATGGCGAACCAGGGGGTTCAGTTCAGCAGTACGTCCATCGTCAACTATTCGCCCTCTAAATCAGGGTATAAACGGGCATACCAGGACCTCAGCGCGCCGGTGTACGACTTGCCCGATCTGAAGGATAAAACCACCTATTCCGTGGCGGGATCCGAAAAAACCTCCCGATCGGCAACAAGTTATTTCAACGGAGCCGCCAACCCGACGGATGCCACCCATCAGAACGTGTCTCCCAGTGGCGGCATAGACTGGAATTTGAAGAGCCTGTCCGGGAAAAGCACCAAAGACAATTCCACCCCCCAAAAGACCGGGTTCCTGGCACTGACCACAGACATAAGCTCCTTGACCACCACCGGTACCCGGCAGGGAACGGGATATGCCCTGGACTCCGGAGGAGCAGACCCCGGTGGCAGCCCTACGGGTGACCCCGTGCCTGTAGGCGATGGATGGGAACTGATGATCCTGTTTATGGGAGGATATCTGTTGTTTAAATGGGTGATTGGTTAATTAGTTGATTAGTTGATTGGTTGATTGGTTGATTGGTTGATTGGTTGATTGGTCTTTCTACAAACTACTGACTTACTGGCTCTTACTACTGACTATAAACTATAAACTACCAACTATAAACTAGCCAGTACTTTCCCGCACCCGGCATACTTCACCTCCACAGGCTCACCCGTAAAGCCTACATTCCCGAATTCTACCGCCATACTCAATAACACAGTCACATCATCCGTCAACGCAGCGATTTGCGATGCCGACATTTGAACCGTCATCGTATGCCCGGCGAGGATGGTTTGCGTGGAATACCATTCACTGGTCACCGGCAGGCTGGCTCCGTGAAGCTTGGCAACCAACGGTACATACTTATCGACGACAGGACTACAAACCATATCCGATATCGTTCCCAACACAATGATCAGCCTGAAAAACGGCAGCTTTTGTATGTTCAGCAAATCAATGTCGGTATTGATACGAGGAATGGTTACAGTAGCCTGCAACGTATTCCTGTCGAGTTCCCATTGGGGTGAAACGCGCAATACGGTGTTAAATGGGAAATTCCTGTTAAAATTAAAACCTTCCAGTGCCGGTTTATAAGAAGTCATCCTCAGATCACGTGTACCCACCGGGTTAACTATATCCAATTTTATAAGGCTTCTTCCCAGTTTATTCAATTCGGGTGTCAGGTTGTGATCAGCCAGCCGGTGCAAGCCTCCAAAGGCATCCCGGGCATAGGAGCCAAACCTGGCCGATCCACCAAATTCTATTTGTGACTTGCGGAACTTCTCAAACTTAGGCGACTTGGTCATCTGTTCCTTGCTCGGACCGCCCTTAGTCCGCATAAATACCTTGTCATTCCCCCTGAGACTGTAAAAGGAAACACCCTTGATGCCCCCTGTCATTTGAATTTTTAGTTAGATAAGAGTTCATAGTTTATAGTTCGTAGTTTAGAGTAGGTAGTGAGTAGCAGGTAATTGACAATAATACAGTAAGTTAATCAATTAACTAATTAAACAATCAACATAATCAACTAATCAATTAAGAACATGGCATCAATCAAGGGAGCAATTCAAATGACAGGGGGCATCAAGGGTGTTTCCTTTTACAGTCTCAGGGGGAATGAC
>CAIYOZ010000102.1 GCA_903927945.1 uncultured Bacteroidales bacterium
ACTTACAATTGTCTATGGTGTTATCGTTAGTATATATTCCCTTCATTCCTGTCTGATTAATATCTTCTGCAATTTTAAAATGAAACATGAATACGTGTAGAATTGTTTTTGATTTTTTGAATTATTAGTTACATTTTGATATTGAATTGTATTACTTTTCCGACTACCTGTTTGAATATTATCCTATTATGTTAAACATTATTTAATAATATATTCCTATTTCAAGAATACTTATTACATTTGCTAAGTAAAACAACAATACTCCCACTTTTGCCTAAACTGCAAAACGCACTTTCAGGACTTATTTCTTAAATAGTAATTCTAAAACTTTTATAAAATCATGAAAAAAAATCTATTCATCGGCTTATTTATGGCAATTACAGTATTGGCTTTTGGTCAGGACATTACGGGCGATTGGAATGGCGCACTTAAAGTGCAGGGTATGCAACTGCGCATTGTATTTCACATCACTAAAACTGATGCGGGTTACAAATCCACTATGGATAGTCCCGATCAGGGAGCAAAAGATATCCCAATGAATAAAGCTACCTATGAAATGAATAAAGCTACCTATGATAATTCTTTGTTGACACTTGAAATGACGGCAGCTAAAATCGTTTATTCAGGGAAATTGGATAGTAACGGAATGGTAGTTGGTACTTTTACACAAGGGGGTTCATCATTCCCATTGAACTTGAGCCGCAAGGCAGTTGAGAAAGTGGAAATTAAACGTCCTGACGAACCGGTAAAACCTTATCCGTATTATTCGGAAGAAGTCACTTTCGAAAACACAAAAGACAACATTACCCTGGCCGGCACCTTAACTTTACCTAAAAAGGAGGGTAAATTTCCGGTAGTGGTTTTAATTACAGGAAGCGGTCCGCAAAACAGAGACGAAGAACTGATGGGACACAAACCTTTTCTTGTGTTATC
Organism: uncultured Bacteroidales bacterium; assembly: GCA_903927945.1. Taxonomy (GTDB): domain Bacteria; phylum Bacteroidota; class Bacteroidia; order Bacteroidales; family Paludibacteraceae; genus Paludibacter. The sequence goes on from CAIYOZ010000102.1 coordinate 934, forward strand.
AGACTATCTGACCCGTCACGGTATTGGGGTGTTACGATATGATGATCGGGGTACATTTGCTTCGAAGGGCAATTTCGCTACATCAACGACATTCGATTTTGCCACTGATGTGGAATCAGCTGTAAAGTATTTGAAAACACGAAAAGAGGTTGATCAAAAACATATCGGACTGATCGGTCATAGCGAGGGGGGCATCATAGCTCCTATGGTAGCAGTCAATAGCAGTGACGTGAGTTTCATTGTTTTAATGGCAGGGACAGGTATTTCAGGTGGTGATATTTTACTATTGCAACAGGAATTGATCGGTCGTGCCTCGGGACTGAAAGAAGTTGATCTGGTTAAAACAAAGGAGATTAACCGTGATGCCTATAAAATAATTACGAATACAACAGATACAACAATTCTTAAAACTAACCTGACAAATTACTTGAAAAGTAAGTTCAAAGATATCCCGGGTATGGAAATACCAAAGAATATGACTCAGGATGAGGTTATTCAGGCTCAAATAAACATACTTACTTCTCCATGGATGCTTAATTTCATCCGCTATACCCCGGCTCCCATGCTCGAAAAAGTAAAATGTCCCGTGTTAGCAATTAATGGTAGCAAGGATTTGCAAGTTCCTTCTGTTGTAAACTTACCTGCCATTGAAAATGCATTAAAAAAAGGGGGAAATACTAAATCTACCATAAAAGAATTGCCGGGATTGAATCACCTGTTTCAAGAATGCACCACCGGTTTGCCAAAAGAGTACAGCGAGATTGAACAAACCATTTCTCCTAAGGCATTGGAAACTATGACTGATTGGATCCTGGATACGACTAAAAAATAAATAATCGCTTTTGGATAAGGGTTCGAAAAACAAGATATTTCTATTTATTTGATTTTCTTATTGCGGTCCTAAAATTATTTAGAGTCGTAGGTTGTGTGTAATTCGAGTATCTTTGTATTCAATTAAACCTTCCAAAATGAAAGTTTCCAACGAAAATATCAACCAACACATCAAGCAACAAATAGCTTTCGACAGTGGTAAAAATCTGTTGACTGATGACCAGGTCAATTCGTTGAAATTGATTGATATCACTGTGACGTTAGTTGAAAAGATTAAAAACCTGGATAATGAAACAGAGAAATTGATGATCGACTTCCTGACCGATGAAGCACTTCAGGAATTTTGCCGGATCAATCAGTATTTTTCGTTCAATGCGGAATCAGTCAGTAAATTGAAAGACATTTTCGGCGCATTAAATCAAAATATACGTCAGTTAGATGATCATGCCGTTCAATCTGAATTAGATGCCATCGGACAGGAACATTATGTGAATCTTTGTAACTGGCTTGTTCGAACAAATGCCTTTGCAGGTAAGATATATTCGAACGATCAGGAATATATTCAAGCAGTTGCCTGTTCGGAATATACACCCGATTTACAGCTTAAGATTCTTGAAGTGGATATAAATAACCTGCTAGAACCGGTTTTAGATGTTGGTTGTGGTCGTGAAATGAATTTGGTGAATTATTTGCGTGATCAGGGAATTGAGGCAACTGGCATTGATCGATTCATGATTGAAAATCCGTATTATGAGAATACCGATTGGTTGGAATATAATTTTGAGCCGGCCAAATGGGGAAGCATTATCAGTCACCTGGGATTTTCCAACCACTTCATTCATCACAATCTTAGGGCAGACGGGAATTTCCAGGCCTATGCCAAAAAGTATATGGAAATTATCAATTCACTCATAATAGGTGGTTCATTCTATTACTCACCGGATCTTCCTTTCATTGAAAAACATCTGGATAAAACGAAATATCAATTTACAGGTTTTCAAATTGAAGGATATGAGTTTAAATCAAGTCGCATTACAAGGATTGCTTAAAAGAACCTGCTATCAACCTTCCAATCTGTTGAGAAAAATTACTGAAAATTGATTATCTTTGCACTCCGAAAACAAATTATAGTAGTGCGTGGTGCATTCAAAGTGAAGCTCTCGCTAAAACAATAAAGTATTATGGCAAAAGAATTGAAAGAACTGACTTCGCGCAGCGAGAACTACTCCCAGTGGTACAACGATTTAGTAATTAAAGCTGATTTAGCCGAAAGTTCTGCTGTTCGCGGATGCATGGTGATCAAACCATACGGGTATGCCATTTGGGAAAAGATACAGGCTGAACTTGACCGTATGTTTAAGGAAACAGGTCATGTAAATGCCTATTTCCCACTGTTCATTCCGAAGTCTTTTTTAAGCAAAGAAGCCGAACACGTAGATGGTTTTGCCAAGGAATGTGCTGTTGTCACCCATCATCGTTTAATGGCTAGTCCTGATGGAAAAGGATTAGTAGTCGATCCTGAAGCTAAATTAGAAGAAGAACTCATTGTTCGTCCAACCTCCGAAACCATTATCTGGAACACCTACAAAAACTGGATTCAATCCTATCGTGATTTACCTATCCTGATCAATCAATGGGCCAACGTTGTACGATGGGAAATGCGTACCCGTTTATTCCTTCGTACCACCGAATTTCTTTGGCAGGAAGGCCATACAGCCCATGCAACAGAAGCAGAAGCCCTGGAAGAAACAAAGAAAATGCTTGAAGTATATGCCGACTTTGCAGAACGGTTTATGGCTGTTCCGGTTATTAAAGGCGTTAAATCGGCAAACGAACGTTTTGCAGGTGCGTTGGAAACATTTTGTATTGAAGCCTTAATGCAGGATGGCAAAGCACTTCAGGCAGGGACTTCTCATTTCCTGGGTCAGAACTTTGCCAAGGCCTTCGATGTGACCTTTGTGGATAAGACAAATAAAATGGATTATGTATGGGCTTCTTCCTGGGGAGTATCCACCCGGCTGATGGGAGCATTGATCATGACCCACTCCGATGATAACGGCTTGGTCCTCCCTCCTAACCTGGCACCGTTCCAGGTGGTGATAGTGCCCATCTACAAAACAGAGGAACAATTGGCTGCTATCTCAGAGAAAGTGGCTGAAATCACTTCCAAACTCAAAATTCAGGGCATATCTGTAAAGTATGACAACAACGACAACAAGAAACCGGGTTGGAAATTTGCCGAATATGAATTGAAGGGTGTTCCTGTTCGCCTGGCTATGGGTGCACGCGATCTGGAGAACGGAACTGTGGAGGTTGCCCGTCGTGACACCTTAACCAAAGAAACCGTTTCACTTGAAAACATTGATCTCTATATCAACGAACTTTTAAAAACAATTCAGGCTAATATTTACCAGAAAGCATTTGATTACAGGGCCTCAGTGACCCGTGATGTGAATTCTTATGAGGAGTTTAAAGTGGAAATTGAAAAAGGCGGATTCCTAATGTGCCATTGGGACGGTACACCGGAAACGGAAGAACTGATTAAAGAAGAAACAAAAGCTACTATTCGTTGTATACCTTTAGATGGTGATACTACTCCAGGAGTATGCATGGTGACAGGGAAACCATCAGCACAACGGGTAATTTTTGCAAGAGCCTACTAGATCATAGGTTCTCAATAAGTATCAAAAAAAGCCTTCAATATGATCTTGAAGGCTTTTTTGTATCATAACTTTTTGTGTAGTTCACTTATGACTCCCATTTCGAAGTAATTCAGGAGCCCCCTGCCAGGAACAACCCAAACAATAGAGTAGATTCAAATCATAACCGGCCAATGAAACTCCGGCATGCACCGGTATAACTTCATAATGTTTATTGACTGTCACAACAATACTTTCACCTGACTCATTCTTCACAACAAATCGATGGATATCACATTGGGGACATTTCAGGTTTTTCATTCAATTTATTCTGTGACTTCAGTCTTATGAAAAACCGAATCTGATTTATCAATCAGTTTTTCATCAACAATTGCTTCATTTACAATTATTTTTTCAATGCTGACAGCATCCGTCACTTCGGTAAGTTGTTCATCTTCGCAACGAAAGACACGACCTGGGAATTTATTCAACCAGTTCAGGTTATGAGTGGCCATGATAACAGTTGTGCCCGATAACCTGATTTTATAGAGTAATTCAACCAATTCAAACCCTGTTTCGGGATCCATGTTTCCGGTTGGTTCATCGGCCAGTATCATTTCAGGAGAATTGAGCAATGCCCTGGCTATCACGATCCGTTGTTGTTCACCCCCTGAAAGTTGATGAGGCATTTTAGTTCCTTTCGTGCTCATTCCAACCTGATTGAGCACATTAGCTATCTGTTCTTCAATAGCCGGTTGATCTTTCCAGCCCGTAGCCCGTAATACAAAGTCAAGGTTTTGATTCACGGTACGATCCGTCAATAATTGAAAATCCTGAAACACTATGCCTATTTTACGACGTAGAAAAGGTATATCATGTTGATTCAAGGCTCTCAAATCGTATCCAAGAGCTCCGGCTACTCCAAATAGGATGGGGATTTCATGGTAAATTGACTTTAACAATGTACTTTTACCACTTCCTACTTTCCCAAGCAAATAAATAAATTCGCCTGAATGTATTTCAAGTTGAACATCTTTAAGAACCAACGATTCCTGCTGGTAGATATCCACATCAACATATTTGATCAATAGCTTTTCTTCCATTTTTTAGATAGTAAATAGTAAATAATAAATTATTTATGTCTTTTCTTTAATTCCCGAGCCAGATCATCAAGCGAATAACCTTTCGAAGTCAATAAAACAATCAAATGGTAAATCAGGTCAGAGGCTTCGTAAATGAATCCTTCTTCCGTTCCGTTGGTGGCTTCTATAACAGTCTCCACAGCTTCTTCCCCTACCTTTTGAGCCATACGGTTCACTCCTTTTTTGAATAGTGAAGTTGTATACGATCCTTCCGGCATTTCGTTGAAACGAACGCTAATAAAATCCTGCAGGTATTTCAGGAACGTGATATCCCCTTCATTGCTTTCACCCCAACAGGTATCTGTGCCGTTATGGCATACAGGACCAATGGGATGAACTTTTATCAACAAGGTATCGTTGTCGCAATCGGGAGTAATGGAAACGACATTCAAAAAATTACCGCTCTCCTCTCCTTTTGTCCACAACCTGTTTTTGGTACGGCTGAAAAAAGTTACCTGACCTGTTTCCTGTGTTTTTGCTAAAGACTCCTCATTCATATAACCCAGCATCAATACTTTGGATGTTAATTCATCCTGAATGATTGCAGGAACTAAACCGGCCATCTTCTGAAAATCTATGTTCATTTTATACAGTTTTTACGTTTCAAACTATTAGTTTGCGAAAGTACAAAAAATAGCTCTAAATCATGTCTAAAAACCTATTAATTTAAGATTTTGAATTGAATTGGTGGCAGTCTATACATAGAACTAATTCAAAACACATAGAACACATAGTTAAAAACACATAGTGACACATAGTTTTACTATCAATAAAAAATTATCTGATTAAATATGAAATTAATCTATGTGGAACTATGTATCTATGTGGACTATGTGTTATATTTCTTTTGAGCCATTAAACTAAAAACGTCACCCAATGATTTGAATGACGTTTTTCAGTGAGTGGTGACTGTTATTTTCTTTTATATTCAGAAAACGTATAGGGGTATGGATTCTTTGTATCCGCTTCGAAATCTTCATGTTTTACCTCTTCCCAGTCATTAAAATCTATAGCCGGGAAATAAGCATCACCTGTAAAATTCTGATGTATCCAGGTGATATACATGTATTTTACTTTATTGATACATTGGTTATACACTCTTGCCCCACCAATAATAAACACTTTCTCTTCATGATCACAAAGAAATAATGCATCCTCCAGGGAATCCGCTTCAAAATAACCTTGGTTTACTCCTTCTGACATGACAGAAGTCAATACTATATTCTTACGATTGGGAAGCGGACCTTTGGGTAGGCTCTCAAAAGTATGTTTCCCCATGACGATGGCATGGCCCGTGGTAAGTTCTTTAAAATGTTTCAAATCTGCCGGCAAATTCCAGGGTAGATCATTTGATTTTCCGATAACAAAATTATCAGCGATAGCAGCAATAATTGAAATTTTTGACATCATACTTGTTGAATAAAAAATCCTTTGGGTGGTTAGTATTCTATCTGATAGGAATGCAAAACTACTAAAAAAGAATGGACCATCTAAACAGATTGTCCATTTTAACTATATCTATTTCGGTCTGATAAATTCCAGCAGGATAATAATAATCTATTAAACAGCCACAATTCCTTTAATATGTGGATGAGGATCATAATTGATTAATTCGAAATCCGATATCTGAAATGAAAATAAATCTTTTACTTCAGGGTTGATGATCATGGTAGGTAACTGCCTTGGTTCCCGGGTCAGTTGCAGTTTAACCTGTTCCAGGTGATTCGTGTAAATATGGGCATCCCCCAGGGTATGGACAAAATCCCCTGCTTTCAATCCTGTCACCTGAGCCATCATTTGCAACAACAAGGCATAAGAAGCGATATTGAACGGAACCCCCAGGAAGATATCCGCACTGCGTTGATAAAGTTGCAAGCTCAGTTTTCCATCAGCCACATAAAACTGAAAGAATGCATGGCAGGGTGGTAATTTCATATTGGGGATATCAGCCACATTCCAGGCACTGACAATAATCCGTCGGGAATCAGGATTGTTCTTAATGGTATTTATAGCCTCTGTAATCTGATCAATATACCCACCGGTATAATCAGGCCACGAACGCCACTGATAACCGTAGATATGTCCTAAATCGCCATTTTCATCGGCCCATTCGTTCCATATCTTCACGCCATTGTCCTGAAGATATTTGATATTGGTGTCACCGTTCAAAAACCACAACAATTCATAGATGATCGATTTCAAATGAAGTTTCTTGGTAGTCAGGCATGGAAATCCTTCCTCCAGGTTAAACCGCATTTGATGACCAAACACACTGATAGTTCCTGTGCCCGTGCGGTCTTCCTTATGAACACCTTCTTCTAAAACCCGGTTTAATAAATCTAAATATTGTTTCATTAATTTTTTACTATTTACTATTTAAGAAACTTTGGAAAAGTCAAAGAAACTTTGGAAAAGTCAACTAATCAACTTAATCAACCAATTAACCAATTAACCAATCACTAATAAAGCTTATACGTCGTCTTCAGCACCCTGAACTCAGTGCGCCTGTTGATTTGATTGGCTATTTCCTGTTGATCGGGAGTCAGTTTTGTGATATAAGCCTCATCCAACACATCATCTTCATGGATAAATTTATATTTCTGCGCTAATGAGGCATCCACCACAACCGGTTTTTCTTCCCCATTACCCACGGAGGTCAGCCTGTCTTTGGCGATTCCCTTGGATATCAGATAATCTACCACTGACTTCGCTCTTTTTTGAGATAAGATTTTATTTGATTCGTTATTTCCAATGAAATCGGTATTTGCAGTAATCTCTATCGTGATATTTGGATTATCGTTTAATAATTTCACCAACACCTGCAAACCGCTTTCTGAAGCCGGTGTCAATTCCCATTTCCCGAATTCATAGAAGATATTGTCTATTTGAATGGGTTTAGAGATTGCCGACAATTTAAAGTTCACGGTAAATGTCTTGCTATCAGTTAACCCTTGAGTGCTTACTTCATTTTTTTGATTCAGATAACCCCGCGATGAGGCCAACATGACACAGTCCATGTTCTTATCGAGTTTGAGTCGGTAAGTTCCATCCTTTTTCGATTGTACCCGGGCATTCACTCCGGTGTTACTGATCATTCGTATGTTGGCATCCGGAATTACATTCCCTTTTTCATCCGTCACTTTTCCTTCAATGCTGTAGGCTAGTTCAGGCAATTCAAAGCTCCAGATGGCATCATTTCCCTTTGTTTCACTGCGGTTGGATGAAAAATAACCTTTTTGTTCATTTCCGGCAAAGGTTATTCCAAAATCATCCCCTGAGGAATTGATAGGTGCTCCCATATTTTCAACGATCCAGCCACCCTCTTTTTTCGGGGTTGCCTTGAACAGGTCCAATCCACCAAAGCCGGCATGCCCGTTCGAAGCAAAATACAAAGTTCCATCGGCCCGTACCGTAGGAAACATTTCATCTCCCGAAGTATTTATGTCGGGTCCCAGGTTTTCGACAAATTTACATTCCCCGTTTACCAGTGTACCTCTCCAGATATCTTTTCCTCCGAGCCCTTTTTTTGAATCGGACACAAAATACAAGGTAGTACCATCGGGTGACATAGCGGGGTGGGCTACTGAAATAGTGCTGTCTTTAAATACCTTGATTTTCTGTGGAGTACTCCACGATCCCCCGGCTCTGTTAGTCATCAGGATATCGGTACCTCTCACTCCATCTTCCACATAAGCTGAGCGCGTGTAATACATAATTTTACCGTCAGCACTAAACGAACAAACCCCTTCGTCGTTCACTGTATTGATATCTCCTTCAAGCACTTCAGGCACTTCCCATTTGCCGACCACATTCTTCCGAGACATAAACAGGTCATTATTAGGCAACCCGGTGATGGCACTGCTTTTTTGGATGGTTTTCTTATTAAATGGCCTGTTAGATGTAAAAACGATCATATCGGAGGCAGAGCTCGTAAAAGCCGGGCTGAAACTGGAGGAGCGCCGTAAATTAAATTCCGTCGAACGCTTCACCACATACCTGCTGGCAACATTCTTCCATTCAACTACATTGTTACAGGCAATGATGCCATTTTTAGCAACCTCATTTGAAGAATCTTTTGTCTGGTAGAGTTGATAGTTCCTTAGTGCATCGGCGTATTTTCCGTTTTGTTGCAACACCTGGGCATACCGTAGATACACAATGGAATCGGTGTAATTATATCGAATGGCATTCTGGTAAGCCTGCTCCGCCCTACCCTGGTTGGTCAGCCTGTAACATTCGCCCATGCGGAAAGCAATCCTTCCCCGTTGATTCTTTTCTTTGGCTGTCAATCCCGAATAAGCCCGTTTGTATAAATTACCGGCCGCAAAATACTCCCCAATCTCATACCGCTTATCGGCCTTTTTTATAAGCGCAGCAATGCCGCAACCCTGTAACAGTATTGCGGCAATAAGAATTAAAAAAACGGATGATTTTGATCGCATATGAAATATTAAGAATGTTTCGTGTTCCACGTTCCGCGTTCCGGGTTAAAGAGTTTAAGAGTTTGAAATGTTCCGTGTTTCGTGTTCGACGTCAACTATTCCGCGTTACTTATTCCGTGTTTCATATTCAAACCATCTACTTAATCAACAAGATCCAAGCTGTCTCTTATATTTATCAACAAACTAAATCTAAATATAGCGCTCTTAACATCCCCTTCAGGGGCTTGGGGCGGGATACTTATCAACCAATCTACTTAATCAATCGATTAACCAATCAACCAATTAACCAATTAGCCAATCAACTAATTAACTAATCAACCAACTCATGAATAACCAGTCCACTCCGTAACTTTGGTTCAAACCAGGTAGTCTTAGGGGGCATGATATTCCCTGTATCGGCAATGGTGATCAATTGGTCCATCGATACCGGATAAAGTGCCAGGGCTACCTTCATCTCACCGCTATCCACGCGACGTTTCAACTCTCCCAATCCACGGATACCACCAATGAAATCAATTCGTTTATCGCTTCTCAGGTCCTTGATGCCTAGTATGTCATCCAAAATTAAATTGGACGAAATGGTCACGTCCAACACCCCGATAGGATCGTTGTCGTCGTAGGTTCCCGGTTTAGCAGTCAACGAGTACCAGTTTCCGGATAAGTATAACGCAAAATTATGTAATTTATTAGGCTTATAGGTTTCTGTCCCTTTATTTTCCACTACAAAACTCACCGATAATTTTTCCAGCAATTCTTCCGCCGACAGGTTATTCAGGTCTTTCACCACCCGGTTATAATCGATAATGTTCAACTGGTTATCGGGGAAGCACACCGCCATGAAATAATTGTATTCTTCGTCACCTGTATGATGGGGGTTCTGATTCCTTTTCTCTACTCCTACCAGGCATGCAGCTGCACTCCGATGATGTCCGTCGGCTATATAAAGCGAAGGTATGGCAGCAAACAGCTCCGTGATGCGTGCAATCGTTTTTTCGTTGTCGATGATCCAGAATTGATGACCAAAACCATCACCCGGAGCAATAAAGTCATAAACCGGAGTTCCTTTTACCGTTTCGTCCACGATAGCGTCCAGTTCATCCTGATGCGGATAGGCAAAGAATACAGGTTCTATGTTGGCATTGTTCACCCGTACATGCTTCATGCGATCTTCCTCTTTGTCGCGACGGGTCAGTTCATGCTTCTTGATATTCCCGTTGATATAATCCTCCACGTTGGCACAAACCACCAGTCCGTACTGCGTCTTTCCGTTCATCGTCTGGGCATACACATAGTATTTCTCCACCGCGTCCGTCACCAGCCAACCTTCCGCCCTGAAGTGGGCAAAGTTCTCAGCAGCTTTAGCATACACCTTTTCCTCATGCTCATCCGTTCCCGGCTCAAAATCAATTTCAGGTTTGATAATGTGGTACAACGACATCGGGTTACCCGCAGCTTCCGTGCGTGCTTCCTCCGAATTCAATACATCATAGGGGCGTGACGCCACTTTTTCTACCAGATTCTGAGGTGGACGAATGCCCTTAAAAGGTTTAATAATAGCCATGACTGTTCTGTTAAGAGTTAATTTTATATTTGACCACAAATGTACAAAAAATCTTTTGAAATTAGAATTATTGGTTGATTTGTTGATTGGTTAATTGGTTAATTAGTTAACTGGTTAATTAGTTGATTAGTTAACTGGTTGATTAGTTAATTGGTTAATTGGTTGATTAGTTAACTGGTTAATTAGTTTAATCGGTAATTGGTTGATACTGCGTCTTTAAGCCTCTTTAGGGGATTTAGGGGTTATTTGGTTAATTCAGATACTGGTCTTTAAGTCCCCTTTAGGGGATTTAGGGGTACTTTATACCGCTCCTTATCCGCTCCTATATCGATTTTAGGTAAAAAGATACGAAAACCAAGTATAAATAAACTATAATCCAGAGATAATCCATATCTATATATATACGGGTTATCCTTGGGTTATCCTTGGGTTATCCTTGGGTTATAGTTGGGTTATCCTAAAATCAGGTAAAGTTGAGTATAGGATCGACATAGGATGGATGATAGTTGGAATGAGTTAATATTGTAATCGATGTGCGGAAGATGAACTTCCTTTTGCTTCCCTTTTTATTTTTACACCAATGGTCAAAATTAAAAACACATTAGGCTTAATTTTTAGTTTTAAAGAAAAATATGAGAGATATACAATTTTTGAACTCCAAGGGAGATCATCTAATTTTTAGTGTGGCATTGCAAGACCATAAATGGCATGATTTTCTTTATTAAACAGGTTTAATTTTAAAAAAAAACATATCTTTGTTGCTTCATGTTTCTCATTGGCTGATCTTTGATTTCAAACTATTAATCAATAAATAGGTTTACTATGAAACACACTTTAAAAAATTCATTCATCTTGCTGGTAATGTTCGGTTTAATTGCGTTGTCATTGACCTGTAAAGGGGAAAGTCCAGTGGCGACTCCGCCTGTAACTACCTTTGCAAAAGGCGCGGACATCAGCTGGCTGCCTCAGATGGAAGCGAGCGGATACAAGTTTCTGAACGCTCAAGGCGTACAGGAGGATTGTTTTAAGATACTGAAAGATCATGGTATCAACGCCATCCGGCTCAGGACCTGGGTAAATCCGTCGGACAGTCCCGGTAGCGGACATTGCAGCAATGAGGAAACGGTGGCTATGGCGCTCAGGGCACAAAAATGGGGCATGCAGGTGATGATCGACTTTCATTACAGCGACTCCTGGGCCGATCCTTCCAAACAAGTGAAGCCCAAAGCATGGGAAGGACATGATTTCAAGCAATTGCTGAATGATGTATACAATTACACGCTGGAGGTGATGACAGCCCTGAAAACAGCAGGCGTCACCCCGGCATGGGTGCAGGTAGGGAATGAGACGCGTACGGGCATGATTTATCCCGAAGGAAACACCGACAACTGGGGGCAGCTGGCACAACTGATCAATAAAGGATACGATGCCATCAAAGCAGTGAGCCCGGATACGAAGGTAATCCTTCATGTCGACCAGGGAAATAACAAAGCCCTGTTTCGTGGGTGGTTCGATAATGCGCAAAAATACGATGCAAAATATGATGTGATCGGGATGTCGTATTACCCCTATTGGCTGGATGGCAATCCCGATTACACGCTATCGATTGAGGACCTGGGGAGCAACCTGACAGACATGGCGACGCGATACCACAAGGAAGTCATGGTGGTGGAAGTGGGCGGCGAAGACTTTAAGATACAAAACACCTATGACATGCTGAAGGCAGTGCTGACGAAAGTACAAGCGGTGCCGAACGGGAAAGGATTGGGAGTATTCTATTGGGAACCTGAAGGTGCCAGAAGCTGGAGCCATTACGGATTGAGTGCGTGGGGAGACGACGGAAAGCCTACCATGGCACTGGACGCTTTTAAGTAAGTGATTAGTGATAAGTGACAGACTCATCAAAAACAACTTTTATGAAATCAATCATTCTTAAGACAGCTTTTTTAGTCATTGGATTTGCATGGATGATCATTCCAACGGGGTGCAAAGATAATAATCCGATAAAAAGTTCGCAATATACGCCTCCAACAGATACCACGAAGGCTGCTATCTTTGCCAATGGTGCTGACGTGAGTTGGTTGACACAAATGGAGCACGATGGCAAGCTGTTTTACAATGCAGCGGGCACTCAAATGGAATGCATGGCTTTGTTGCAGAGCCTGGGGATGAACTCAATACGGCTCAGGGTATGGGTAAATCCTTCGGATGGGTGGTGCAACGCCCAGGATGTATTGACGAAAGCCTTGCGAGCCAAAAACCTGGGAATGCGCGTCATGATTGACTTCCATTACAGTGACAGCTGGGCAGACCCTGGAAAACAAACTAAGCCTGCAGCCTGGGTAAACCTAAGTTTCACGGATCTGGAAGCAGCACTCGCTAAACATACAACCGATGTGCTGAGTTTATTGAAAACGAATGGGATAACACCTGAATGGGTTCAGATAGGGAATGAAACCGGGAATGGAATGTTGTGGGAAGATGGGAAAGCATCGACCAATATGGCCAACTATGCGGCCCTCAACAATACCGGATATTATGCGGTGAAGGCAGTATTTCCTACGGCGAAGGTGGTTGTACATGTACAAGACGGAAACGACAACAGCTTGTTCCGGTGGCTGTTCGATGGATTAAAGAACAACGGAGGCAAGTGGGATGTGATTGGCATGTCGCTTTATCCCGGTACATTGAATTGGTCGACTATGAATACGGATTGCCTGGCGAATATGAATGACATGGTGTCACGGTACGGAAAAGAAGTGATGATTTGCGAAACAGGCATGCCCTGGGATTCGTGGGACATATCGAAAAACTTTTTAACCGACCTGATAGCGAAAACCAAATTAGTGACCGATCATAAGGGAATCGGGCTTTTCTATTGGGAACCGGAATGCGAATCCCTGTGGAATAATTATACCAAGGGTGCTTTTGATAACTCGGGGAAACCTACCGTGGCGCTTGATGCGTTTAAAAATTAGAAATGAGGAATTAGGAGTAAGAGGTAAGAGGCAAGAGGCAAGGAATGGGGTATTATATTGATTTTTATGTCTTTAAATGATCAATGAAATTTCCGTGATTTTACTATGTGTACCTATGTTTCTATGTGTTCTATGTGTGTTTTCTTGATTTTTGCTATGCGGACTATGTTTCTATTCACGATAAAACAAATAATATTAAACTATTAATTACTTCCTACATGAAGAAACTGAACGATATTTTCTTTTCAATGCTTACTTCGGTCATTTTATTGGTTATTTTCGGAGCGGCGATTGCTTATGCCACCTTTGCCGAGAATAGTTTGGGGACAGAATATGCGCGTCAGATAGTCTATAATGCCAAATGGTTCGAGGTACTGTTACTTGTGCTGATCATTAATTTAGTGGGGAGTGCGGTGAGGTATCAGCTTTTCAAGAAACGTAAGTTCAGCGTCTTGCTGTTTCATCTGGCATTTATCTGCATCCTCATAGGTGCTGCCGTCACGCGTTATTTTGGTTCGGAAGGTGTCATGCATATCCGTCAGGGCGAAACGAGCAACGAGATATCCTCGGATAAGAATTCAGTCAAAGTGGTGGCAGAATATAAAGGAGAAAGGGTAGAAAAAACCGCGGAAGCCAGTTTCTCAGAAACAGGTTCGAATACATTCTCATCATCATTATCCATTGGAGGAAAGACCATAACAGTTGAAAACGAGCTCTTTATTCCTAATTCCGTGGAAACCATCGTTCCGGATGAACAGGGAGAGCCGGCATTGTCACTCTTTGTAATGAACGGACAAAATCAAGGGATGGATTTCATCCTGTTAAAAGGCGAATCCAATTCATTTGGGGATGTAACCTTTGCCTTCGCAGATTCGACTCACAAAGCGGATATTTCATTTAATCAGGTTGGAAGTGAGCTGTTTATTAAAACATCCCTCCCACTTTCAAAAATGAGCATGATGCTAAAGACTGAATCCTTGATGGTGCCCGGGGCAATTGTACCGGCAGAGCAACAAACTATTTATAAGGCAAATAATATTGTCTTCGTGTTAAAGACATTTATGCCAAAAGCCAAAAAGAATTTGACTCAGGCGAACACTGAAATGGAAAAATCAGGTATCACCCGAAAAGGAAGAGATGGGATTATTTTCAAAGTCAGCGATGGTAATTCTACAAAACGAGTGAATGTTCTGAGTTCCGAAAATGAACTGTCACAACCCGGCAGTTGCCAGTTAAACGATGTAAAAGTCTCTGTATCCTATGGAATGTTGCAACATAAATTGCCATTCAGCATCACATTGCGATCATTCCAGCTTGACAGGTATCCGGGATCAAATAGTCCATCGTCGTATGCCAGCGAAATTACCGTAACCGATCCTGAAATGAAGAGTGTCCGTCCATTTAGAATTTTTATGAACAACATTTTAAATTATAGGGGATACCGATTCTTCCAGTCATCGTATGATCCTGATGAAAAAGGGACTATCTTGTCGGTGAGCCATGATTACTGGGGGACTATGATCTCTTATATGGGCTATTTCTTCATGGCGTTGGGAATGATTCTCACGTTATTCAATAAAGACAGCCGCTTCCGTACAGTACTGAGGCTGAGCAATGACTTGCAAATGAAACGAAAGGCAGGCAAGGCAATTTTACTGGCGGGACTCATCATGGCCTCGGGAACAATGGTTGCTTCGGGAAACAACAATACAAAAAAATCGCATCTGGAGGCACTGAACAGTTTGCTCATTCAGGATGAGGCACAAGGCAGGATAGAACCATTCAACACGTATGCATCCGATGTGGTGCGGAAAATAACAAAAAAAACAACTTTTAATGACTTATCGGCGACCGAAGTATTGCTGGGTATGAGTGCAAATCCTGTCAACTGGCAAAACGAACCGTTGATAAAGGTAGCCAATCCACAGCTGGCCAAGGAACTGGGTGCTGTGAATGACTATGTATCATTCAATCAGCTATTCGATTTTGATAACGGAGGTGCTTATCGGTTGAAAGATAAGATTGATAAGGTCTATCAAAAGGAACAATCCACCCATAACAAATATGATAAAGAAATTGTGAATGTGGACGAACGTGTCAATATCTGTTATCAGATTTTTAATGGAGATATGCTGGCTTTGTTTCCTGTTCAGGGTGATACAGCAGGGAAATGGATAACGGCTAAAACTGTTTTAACCCAATTAAATCCTCACACAGGTATGGGTGGGATGAATGGTCAATCAAATCCTCACACAGGAATGGGTGACATGTCGAATCCTCATACAGGAATGACAGGCATGCCTAATCCCGGAATAGGTGGAATGGATAGCACATCAGTTCAGGGAGAAATGCCTTCGAATCCTCACATGGGAATGAGTGGAATGTCGAATCCCCATGCTGGAATGTCACAAGATCAACTCAATTCAATGATGGGAAAAAGCCAGGGGACACCAGCTTTATCGAATGATTCACCTGAAATGTTGCTGGCAAATTATTTGAAGTCAGCCGGTGAAGCCATGACCTCAGGGAATTGGGAAACAGCGAATGAACAATTAATGCGCATTAAAAGCTATCAATTGATGAACGGAGGCACAGACTTACCCTCAAAAAGTAAAATAAGCCTTGAAATATTTTACAATCAGGTAAATATCTTTGGCAGTCTGGCCATCATTTACGCCATCATGGGCTTTCTCTTGTTAATGCTTCATCTGGTCGATATTTTCAATGTGAAATCAGGTCTTGAAAGATACCTGAATTATGCTATTTATCCATTTCTGCTGGTTTTCCTTCTCTATACAGCAGGATTAGCCATCCGGTGGTATATATCGAGCCATGCACCGTGGAGCAACGGGTATGAAACCATGATATTTGTGGGATGGGCAGCTTCCTTGTCAGGGTTATTATTCGCCCGTAAATCACCGATCACCCTTGCCGTTACAGGTATATTATCAGCCATAACACTCTTTGTAGCAGGCATGAGCTGGATGAATCCTGAAATAACCAACCTGGTCCCCGTATTGAAATCATATTGGTTAATTGTACATGTGGCCATCATTACTTCGAGTTATGGATTTCTGGCCATGGGTGCGTTGCTGGGAATGCTTAATCTGATTTTGATGATTGCCCGTACGAAAAAGAATGAACTGAGATTAAAAAACAACATTCAGGAGATCAGCTACATCATTGAAATGGCCTTAATCATTGGATTATTCATGTTATCGATTGGTTGTTTCATTGGAGGTGTCTGGGCAAACGAATCCTGGGGTAAATACTGGGGCTGGGATCCAAAAGAAACCTGGGCATTGGTCAGCATATTGGTTTATTCGGCTATCCTGCATTTACGCAATGTGCCCAAAGCCAACAATCAATTTGTGCTGAGCAGTCTGGCATTAATCGGTTTCAGTACCATCATCATGACCTTCTTTGGAGTGAATTATTATCTTTCGGGCATGCATTCGTATGCACAGGGAACACCACCTCCAATACCGGGATTTGTATATTTTATTATCCTTGGTGTCATTTCATTGGTATTACTGGCTTTAAATTCGGAAAAGAAAAAAAGGATATAATTTAATTTATTTATTTCGGAACAAGACAATTATAGATTTGTTATAAAGATAATTACGCTGTAACTATCTCAATTTGATTATATATAAAGATTTAAAACAGATGTAAGTATTTATAAATTAATCTTTAGATTATAACTAAACCAAAATAATTCCCTATATTTGAGATTGTTTCATAGAATTGCAAAATAAAGTATAAATGACTCGATTTATTCATAGTTTATCATTAACACTGTATTCACTCATTGTTATTATATCGATCATTGTGCTGACGTATATTGGATTCTCCTATTATAACAAGCCAATTGAATTACGTTATTTTGATCCAAACTATGATTTATTAAAGCCAAGCGGAATCCTTGGACATGGACTGGGCGTTATAGGTTCATTCCTGATAGTGGTTGGTCTGTTTTCGTATATGATTCGAAAGAGGTTTAAAGTATTTGCACGCGTAGGAGTATTAAAATACTGGCTTGAATTTCATATTTTCCTTTGTACATTGGGGTCTGTGTTTGTACTATACCATACAACCTTTAAATTCGGAGGAATCGTATCTGTAGGGTTCTGGAGCCTGGTCATTGTGTGGATGAGCGGTGTGATTGGACGATTTATTTATATACAGATTCCTCATACCATTCAAGGACGTGAGCTGAGCCTGCGGGAAGTACATAATTACAAGGCACAAATCGGCTTGGAATTAAGAGATAACTATCAGGTTGAGATTACAGAGATTGAAGCGTCCAGGTATTCATCTCAAAAAATAAACCAATACGCTGAAAACAGAGATGCTGCCGATTTCAAGAAAATCAAACATTTGATTCATACTCAGAAGAAGATCAGCAAACGGATTGAACGATTGGATACGATGCAAAACATGTTTAAACACTGGCACGTTGCCCATTTGCCCTTTGCGCTTATCATGTTAGTAATAATGGTCATACATATAGCAGTGGTGCTCACGTTTGGCTACAAATGGATTTTCTAAAATGACAGATCAACTCATTGAAATATCTATATATGGTTTTGCCTTCTTACTCATTTTGATTGTATTGATTGTATATATCAAAAAACAGAAAAGGGAATCGAAAGAGGTAGATGATAAAATAGAACTGGCCAAGGAAGATGGCAAACATGAACCGGTATCCATATACCCGTTTGTCGATCCGGGCAGGTGTATAAAAAGCGGTGCATGCATTGAAGCATGTCCTGAAAAAGATGTATTGGGTATCCGAAATGGCAAGGCAACCCTGATCAATGCCTCACATTGTATTGGACATGGAGCATGTTTTCGGGCTTGTCCTACGGAAGCTATCTCCTTATGGATCGGTACCGAAAAAAGGGGGGTTGATTTGCCTGATGTAAGTCCTACCTTTGAAACCAATATACGGGGAATCTATGTAGCCGGTGAATTAGGCGGTATGGGGCTGATAAAAAATGCAGTGGTTCAGGGTAAAGAAGCTGTAGATAACATTGCAAAAACCATAAAAAAAGATATAAAGGCAGAATATGATTTAATAATAGTTGGAGCTGGACCGGCGGGTATCTCAGCTACATTATCAGCTAAAAAACACAATTTAAAGGTCTTGACCCTTGAGCAGGACACCTTGGGAGGTGCTATTTATACATTTCCCCGTTCTAAGATAGTCATGACAACTCCGGTGGATTTGCCCTTGTATGGCAGAGTGAAATTTCGTGAATCGTCAAAGACAGAATTGCTTGAATTGTGGCATACTGTCTTAAACAAAAACAATATCAAAATAAAAGAAAATTCAAAAGTTGAGGCCATCATTCCTGAAGGCGACATTTTCAAAGTAGAGACTGTTGCTGGTGAGATATATACTACAAAAACTGTTCTTATTGCCGTTGGTCGCAGGGGAACGCCACGAAAGCTGAATGTGGAGGGAGAAAATTCGGAAAAAGTAGCCTATAGATTGCTTGAACCGGAAGAAATAAAAGAAAAGAATATCCTGGTGGTTGGTGGTGGAGATTCTGCCATAGAGTCCGCATTACTTTTAGCAGGACAGAATCATGTCACGCTATCTTATAGAAATAATGCATTTACCAGGATTAAAGCAAAAAATGCAGAAAAAATAAATGAAGCAATCAAAAGTGGATTGGTTGACGTAAAGTTCAATTCAAATGTATTATCAATAGAACCTGATTCAGTATCTTATAAAATAAATGATTCCAATGAGATCATGAAACTGAAAAATGATCTGGTTTATATATTTGCAGGCGGAGAACTTCCGACTCAGTTTCTAAAAAAGATTGGGATCGATGTCACCACAAAGTACGGTGAAAAGATCATGAAACACAGATAGAAAAAACTGTCAATACCATACCCTAATTACAAAATTATATTAACGAATTAATGCCAGAGATGAAATTAAAAGAATTACTACTTATTCTTGGATTATTCTTTTTGTGCACGTATCAGGTTACGGCTCAAATATCACCAGGTGATCTGAGTAATTCGCATGCCTATCTGGAAGGGGTAAGTAATTGCACCAAGTGTCATGATGTGGGCAATAAAGTAACCAAAGAGAAATGCCTGGCCTGTCATCAGATCATTAAAACAAATATCCTGGCAAAAAAAGGCTACCATGCATCTGCGGAAGTAACCGGGAAAGAATGTGTTGTATGCCATAATGAACACCATGGACGTACTTTTCAAATGATTCGTTTTGACAAGAAATCATTTAACCATAATAAAACAGGTTTTGAATTAAAAGGTGTGCATGCCCGTAAGGAGTGTACTGCCTGCCACAAAGCGGATTTTATAAAAGATCCACGACTGAAAAAGAAAGCAACTACTTTTATGGGATTGAATCAGGCGTGTCTTACTTGTCACGAGGATTTTCATAAAGGCAGCATGTCCTCCAAATGTAATACATGCCATAACTTTGAATCATTTAAAAAAGTAACAACGTTTGATCACAATACAACCAGATTTCCACTGTTGGGGAAACATAAAACAGTAACCTGTGAAAAATGTCATCCTACCGAAATGGTTAATGGCAAGCCTGTACAAAAACTCAGAGGTATTCAATTCAACAATTGTACCGCTTGTCATAAAGATGTGCACGACAACAAATTTGGTCAGAATTGCAAGAAATGCCATAATGAAGAGTCATTTCATGTAGTAAAAGGAATGAAAACATTCGATCATGATAAGACTAATTTCAAACTTGTCGGGAAACATGCTTTGCTGGCCTGTAAATCGTGTCATAAAACATCATTGACAGCACCGATCAAACACGATCATTGTTCAAGCTGTCATGCTGATTATCATAACAAGGAGTTTGCTAAAAATGGCATATCACCGGACTGTAATCAATGCCATACAAATGATGGATTTACTCCAAGCCTGTATACTGTTGAAGATCATAATCGGACGAAATTTCCGCTTGAAGGTGCCCATCTGGCAACACCATGTATGGCATGCCATAAATTACAAGGCAGGTGGACTTTTGCAAATATGGGGGAAAATTGCAATGATTGTCATCAAAATATACATAGAGGATTTATTGGGGATAAGTTTATGGCGAATAACAATTGCAAAGCATGCCACACTGTAACCGGCTGGAAGAATGTCACTTTTGATCATAATAAAACTAATTTCAAGCTTGATGGTGCACATGCCAAACTACAGTGCAGTGACTGCCATTTTAAGAAAAACGATAAGGGAGTTAGAGTACAACAGTTTAAGGGGCTATTGACTGATTGCGCAAGCTGTCATAAAAATAACCATAGGGGACAATTTGAAGTAAATGGTAAGACTGATTGCTTAAGATGCCACAGTACTGAAAGTTGGGAGAAGACAAAGTTTGATCACAACACCTCCAGATTTAAGCTGGAAGGGGCACATTTACAGGTGAGTTGCAAGGAATGCCATAAGGAAGTTACTGACGAAAAAGGTAAATATATTCAGTATAAATTCAAAAGTATTGAATGCGTGGTATGCCATTCATAATCTTATATATAAGTTATAAACTTTTCCAAAGTTTGGATCTTTGGAAAAGTTACATTTAATCAGTGCGAACCTAATCCTGCACTTATTTCAATTTCAACAATTCTTCAAGTTTAATCAATTCATCCCGTAGTTGTGCAGCTTCCAGGAACTCAAGTCTTTTAGCTGAATCCTGCATAGATTTCTTAGTCTTGGCAATCGCTTTCTCCAATGCAGTTTTTGTCATATACTGCACTACCGGATCAGCAGCCACACTTTTTGACAATTCAGGTTCTATGTAAGCATCAGGTTCAATTTTAGCGAACGAGTTCCTTTCCCCTTTTATAATGGCAGTAGGTGTTATTCCATGTGCTTCGTTATAAGCCATTTGTTTTTCCCGGCGCCTGTTGGTTTCGGAAATAGTCTTGGCCATGCTGTCAGTCATCTTATCGGCATACATGATAACCCTTCCATTCAGGTTACGGGCTGCACGTCCCGCTGTTTGAGTCAACGAACGGTGCGAACGTAAGAATCCTTCTTTATCGGCATCCAGTATAGCCACTAAAGACACTTCAGGTAAATCAAGACCTTCGCGCAATAGATTGACACCAATCAGCACATCATAGACTCCTCGTCTTAAATCTTCCATGATAATCACACGGTCCAACGTATCCACATCAGAATGTATGTAATTGCAACGTACCCCCATTTTGCTCAGATAATCCGTTAATTCCTCAGCCATGCGCTTTGTTAAGGTAGTCACCAGCGTTCGTTCATCCTTTTCTGTTCGTTGTGCAATTTCTTCCAACAAATCATCTATTTGATTTAGACTCGGACGCACATCAATGATCGGATCGAGTAATCCGGTAGGTCGTATCAGTTGATCGACTACAACACCTTCGCTCTTTATTAATTCATAATCGGCCGGAGTAGCACTCACATAAATGGTTTGCGGGGTCAGCGTTTCAAATTCCTCAAAGCGCAAGGGCCTGTTATCTTTGGCTGATGGTAGACGGAATCCATATTCAACCAGGTTTTGTTTACGGGCTGCGTCGCCTCCGTACATAGCACGTATTTGGGATATGCTCACATGACTTTCGTCGATTACCAGTAAGAAATCTTCAGGAAAATAATCCAGTAAGCAGAAGGGTCTGCTTCCGGGTGGACGACCATCAAAATAACGGGAATAATTTTCAATGCCTGAACAATATCCAAGCTCCTTAATCATTTCCAGATCATACTTCACACGTTCGTAAATCCTCTTGGCTTCATAATTTTTGCCAATAGACCTGAAATAATCAACCTGCACAACCAAGTCGGCTTCGATAAACTGGATGGCTTGAGCTATTCGTTCCTTGGTGGTCACAAAGATACTGGCCGGATAAATCTTATAGGATTCAAAAGTACCAATGACTTTGAACGTCAATGGATCAACTGTTTGAATTTCTTCTATTTCGTCTCCCCAGAATACTACCCGAAGTACAAAGTCAGCATAGGCCAGAAAGATATCAACCGTATCCCCTTTCACCCTGAAATTTCCTCTGTTCAGCTCAATCTCATTGCGGGAATATAAGCTGTCTACCAATGTTCTTAAGAAAACATTCCTCACTACTTTTTGTCCCCTATAAATTTCAATCACATTGCTGGTGAAGTCTTCGGGATTTCCGATACCATACAGACAGGACACTGATGAAACTACTAACACATCCCTCCTACCCGATAGTAAAGCTGATGTTGTGGCAAGCCTAAGCTTTTCAATTTCCTGATTGATGGATAAATCCTTTTCGATATAGATATCACTGACGGGCAAATAAGCCTCCGGCTGATAATAATCGTAGTACGAAACGAAATACTCTACAGCATTTTCGGGAAAAAAAGATTTGAATTCACTGTATAATTGAGCTGCCAGTGTTTTATTATGACTCAAAACCAGTGTAGGCCGTTGAATTTTTTCAATGACATTGGCAATGGTAAATGTTTTACCTGAACCGGTTACCCCTAATAAAGTTTGAAAAGGTATATCTGCATTCAATCCCTCTACTAGCTGCTTGATAGCCTCGGGTTGATCACCGGTGGGGCGATAAGGTGAAATAAGTTTAAAAGCCACTCTATAAATTCGTTTGAATTGTTTTTATTTAAAATTCCCGGAACACAAAAAAGAATAATCTAATACAATAGTTCTATACCCGGCCTGGTTCAGGCAGGTAAAACGATTCACAGATAAATGTCTCAGGTGTAAATGCTAGATGTCCTCTCCTTCTAACGGCATCACAACCCATAACACAATATACAAAATTAAACCGGGAAAGCCTGCAGAAAAGATGCTTAACAAGGCATAAATCACACGCACCAGCGTCACATCCCAGCCCATATATTCAGCAAATCCTGCACAGACACCAGCTACAATCTGGTTTCTCGAACGTCTAAGTTTTTTATCCATAATATTAGTATGAGTTTTTATGAGATAACAAAGTAACAAAAAATATGTTGAATTAAAAAAAGGTAAAAAGAAGAATAGAACTCTTGGAAGAATCAAAGATCCTTTTAAACCCGAAATAATGCAGTCAAACCACTCCAAATAAAAAGAGTGAATTAGATACTAATTCACTCTTTTATTCAGGTTATCTACCTGATTGTACAATATAATTTTTTAATTCTGCATTGAATTCATCTTTTTCGAGTAGGTCCTCCATATTGATATGAACCCTGTATCGCCAGCTATACATGGAATTAGAGGGAACATTCACCCGTTCGTCATGAGGATTCGGCCGGCGTATCTGTTCCGAAATGCTTAATAAATCCTGCATCTGAAAAATACTCCACATAGCAGGAGAATACAAATGTTGCAATAAAATATCCCGGCATATCCACCAGTCACAAAAGTATGGTGCCTCACCCCAATGTCCAAGCACTGAATTAAAGAATCGCTGGGTGACTCCCCGGTCCTCTTCCCACCAACCCCGGATGGTACTCATATCGTGGGTGGATGGAGTCACCACCGACAAATAGGGTGCATTATCCGGATGGAAGAATTCTATTTTATTTGATTTAGGGGCCCGTTGAACTTCCAGGCTCAATATGCCCAGCTCATTCATGGCAGTGGTCACGCAGGCTGTCATCATTCCAAGGTCTTCCCCGCAAATCATCATGTTTGTAGCCCGTTTAAGAGCCGGTAATTTCTCCATGCCCGATTGATACCACTTGGCATCCTGACGGCGGTAGAAGTAGTCTACGTACAGTTCACGAAGCCTGTCCCTTGTATAGGTGTCCAGATCGGCATACGAACGCAGGGCATCCATTCCAAAACGTGGATAAAATTGGGTGCCATGACTTCCTTCCACTTCAAAAAACAACACATCGGATATGATATCAAACAATCCCCATTTCACCTTTTCGGAAAACTTGCCTTCTTTATATAGTTTCTCCACATCGGCCTGGGTCTGATAAGTGCTTTTTAACCTGAGTACCCATCCGTCCTCTATTTGCAGGCAATTTGCCTTTACCCACGGGGCATCTTCACCCATGATATCATTTAATATGGCATCGGTTATATAGGGTTTGCAGAACCGGTTATAGTCGAACCACAACCCTTTCTCAGCAAATTCGTTTATATAGATCGGGATTGAAGGGTTTAAATGTCCCATAATACCTTCTACCTGCTGAATAGGAATTTGCCATATTCGGAAAAACCCTAAAATATGGTCGATACGGAAGGTATCAAAGTAATTAGACATTTGCGAAAACCGTTTTTTCCACCAGTCAAACCCTGTACGTTCTATTACATCCCAGTTATAAGTGGGTAACTCCCAATTCTGCCCTTTCACGGAGAACATGTCAGGAGGTGCTCCTGCCTGCATATCCATATGAAAGAGTTCGGGCGAAACCCAGGTATCCACACTGTTTCGATTGACTCCGATCGGTATATCCCCTTTCAATACCACACCGTGTTCATGGGCATATGCTGCAGCCTCTGACAACTGAATATGCAAGTGATACTGCCTGAAATAATTGACGGCTATTTCATCATAATGAAGGGAATCAGAAGCAGCATATTCTTTTATTTTCGTTGCATCATACAACGCAAATTCTTCCCAAAGTCTGTAGTCGGGTGTATCATACTTATCCCGTAACAGACAGTACACTGCATAGGGTACCAACCAAAACTCGTTGGCTGAAAAGAAAGTGTTGAAATCTTTATTTTTAAGGAAATTATCTTTTTGCAACAGGTATAGTTCCTTTGAATAGTCCAATTTATAATTCACCGCATCAAGAAAGGAGATCAGGTCCATTGCATTCAGCTCTGCCTGTTTAGATTTATATGCTTTTTGTAACGGATGAGTTGCAGGCAATTTACCCATGGAGGGTAAGCTCAAAAAAAGCGGATTCAGCGCAAAAGCGGATATGGCAGCATACGGCAATACGTCGGCATCGGTATGAGTCCCAATGGTATCATTTAAGGGCAGCACTTGAATAAGCTTCAAACCCACCTTTTCAGCCCAGTCAACAAATAGTTTCATATCATTGAAATCACCTACTCCGAAACTCGTTTTGGTACGTATGCTGAATACAGGCAAGCCCACTCCTGCCCCTTTCCACGAATGATTCGATTTACGCACGAATCCGTCGGATAGTTGTACGATCGTTTTTTTAGAATTAAAGATAGGCGCTGTACGATCTGGTCCAGTCTCAAAATAAAGGAACTGCTTTATTTCAGGATCATATACTCCGTATTTGTAATGCACCTCCACTTTAATCTTCGATAAATCTACTTCTGTGCTCCACCAGTTACCTTCAGTCTGACTCAGGAGCATTGGTTTTTTTGTCGACCAGTTTCCCAGGGCTTCACAATCACCAATCAGGCAGATGACTTCATTTTTATTCAACATGGGCAACTTCACTTTGAAAATATGGGTATACTTTAAAGTTGAATTAACCTTCGCTGTAAAATGATCATGACGTAACAATACCTGTTGAAAGGGTGCTGTCAGAAACACATTTTCAACACCGGCCGGTGAATTCCATACATCTATGCAGAAGAAATGGTCTACTTTCGTTGGATCCAGTCGTAGGATACGATCATCACCCCATTCTTCCGAGTATTGATCATTCTGTTCGGTTAACAACACATATTTGTAAGTCAATTCTACAGGGGCATCAGCATTGATCTCTATTTCAGCAGACCAATCCTCGGGTGCCTGATAGATGAGTGTTAATGCCTTGGTCAAGTCACCATTTCCCAATTCAGGGATATTCCCGCTCACCAGCATTCGTTGACCCCAATAAGTATAATAGGGTATTTTAAAGTGTATTTTCATAGTATGTTGAATAATAGACAATTAGGAAGTGAGGATAATAATCACATTTCAAAAGTAAGGTTATTTTTTTAAGCTACATTTTGAAATCTCTGAAAATAAGCTAAAATTGATTTCAAACGTTTGCGGAAATTTATTGAAGTAAATTGGTCAGTTCCGATTCATGCCCTATCCATGAAGTAAAAGCATCTTTTATGCTTTTTTAGTCGGGTCATTTTCTTCAGTCTTCTTTGTGAATACTCTACGTTTTTGTGCCTGAAAATCAATGATAAAATTCACTGGAATTTTTCACAACTTCATTCCCGTTTCAGGTGTTATATTTAACTCATAAATATTCATTGATTATTCTGGGTCATAAATGACCTGTTTTAAAATTATAATCCGTACTTTTGCAGAAAATTCTACAATACTTAACTACACTTCAATTATGTCAACTACAAGTGCACCATTTAAAGTGTTTTCGGGCACAAAAAGTCGTTATCTTGCCGAAAAAATTTGTCAGAATTTAGGGTGTCCACTAGGGAAAATGAATATACAGCATTTTTCGGACGGTGAATTTGCAGTTTCATACGAGGAGTCAATCCGTGGCCAGTACATTTATTTAATTCAATCCACTTTTCCCAATTCGGATAATCTGATGGAATTATTACTGATGATTGATGCTGCAAAACGTGCTTCTGCCTATAAGGTTATCGCTGTCATTCCCTATTTCGGGTGGGCACGTCAGGACCGTAAAGACAAACCGCGTGTATCTATCGGAGCAAAACTTATTGCCGATATGCTCAGTGTAGCAGGCGTCGACCGGATCATTACCATGGACCTGCATGCCGATCAAATTCAGGGCTTTTTTAATATCCCAGTGGATCACTTATATGCCTCCACGATTTTTGTTCCTTACATCAAATCATTAAAACTCAAGAATCTGGTCATTGCTTCCCCTGATGTGGGTGGTTCAAAACGTGCCGGATCCTACTCAAAATACCTGGGAGTACCCATGGTCATTTGTTACAAGACCCGTGAAAGGGCCAATGTAGTTGGCGAAATGACCATTATCGGTGAAGTATACGGCAAGGATGTGATCATTGCCGATGACATGGTGGACACTGCAGGTACATTGTGCAAGGCTGCCGATTTAATGCTTAGCAAAGGGGCCCGAAGTGTACGTGCCATCGTTTCACATGGTGTCATGTCAGGTGAAGCTGCCGAAAGGATTAATAACTCAGCGCTAACCGATATCGCCTTCACCGATTCCATTCCATTTGACATTTCTAGATGCGATAAAGTGAAAATACTTTCCATAGCCGAAATGTTTGCCGATACCATTAATCGCGTTCAGGAACATAAATCCATTAGTGAACAATACCTTCTTTAATAGTCGGTAGTCGGTAGTAAATAGTCGGTAGTTAAAAATAAGTAAGTAGTAAGAAAGAAAATAAGAAAGTAAGTTATCTAATTAAAAAAGTTCCCGAATCAATCGATCCGGGAACTTTTTGTATAATGTAATTACTATACTTTTTTTATTTGTCGATATTATCCTCATACTATTTATCTAACTTAAAGAACAATTACAATTTCTTTAAATGTTTATCCCCTAACGGGGAAATTGTTTAAAGGCTGATCATTATTCTATTGATATTGATCACCTAACGGTGAAAAGAATTGGGTTGATTTAGATTACTTTTTTTATCCATTTTTTCCCGTAGGGAATTAATATCAATAGAAAGTTTCATAATTCTACCATTATTCCCCGTAGGGGATTCACATATTGATTTGTTAGATTTATTTTTTTAGTCCAGTATTTCTGGACTGGTATGCCTACTTCCTACTACCGACTACTTACTACCCACTATTCCGCCACGTCTATCTTCGTCTTCATATTTTTGATCTTCTCATGCTGGATCAACCGAATCACTTCTTTGATCTTACCCGATTTGATCGCCACATACGAAAAATACTCCTTCACTTCCACCATTCCCAAATCTTCTTTGGCCACGAGTCCTTTTTTAAACATGAAACCCACCACATCCATCTTGCTCAGCTTATCTTTCTTTCCTTTTCCGATATAGATAGTCGACCATTCAGGCTTTGGAGGAGCCGAGGTGAGCACAGGCAACGGATAGTTTGCGGGCAACGGAAGAATAAAGGCGGGTAGCTTTTCATTGACAGCCAGCAACAGGAATGACGATCCTTCGGCTTCCATACGGGCTGTACGTCCATTCCGGTGCACAAACTCATCGGCCCGTACCGGAGGATCAAAATGAATGATATTTTTTATTTCGGGTATATCCAACCCACGGGAGGCCAGGTCGGTGGATATAAAGGCGGTACAACTCCCGTTGCGGAACTTCGAAAGTGCTCGTTCCCGCTCGGGTTGTTCCAGTTTGCCATGGAAAAACTCATTTGCCAGCTTACGGTCAGTCAGGTAGGCATTCACCTTCTCCACGGTATCACGCTGGTTGCAAAAGATCAACGAGGAATCATTGCCCAGGTAACACAACAGCTTATACAGCAAATCCATTTTATCGTTGTTCTCCCCCTTCACCGAAAAGATCTTCAATCCCTTCAGCACATTGTCTTTTTCGGAGTAGTCAAGTTTTATGGGATTCTTAATACCTGTAAATTCAGGTATCGCCACAGCATCGGTGGCAGAAGTCAGAAAACGTCGTTTAAGTGCCGGAATCATGGAGATGATCGTTTCCATTTGTACCGTGAAGCCCATCTCCAGGGACTTGTCAAATTCATCCAACACCAGGACCTGAATGTTCGCTACTTCAAAATTATTTCGTTCAATATGATCCTGTATACGTCCCGGAGTTCCTATTAACAAGGTCGGCGGTACTGCCAGATCTCTCTTTTCCCCGTTCGAAGGACGTCCTCCAAAGCAGGTATTCACCTTGTATCCGGTGCCCATACTGCGCCATACCTGTTCAATCTGTTGGGCCAACTCGCGCGAAGGGGCCAGTATCAATGCCTGTACAGTTTGTATCTCAGGTTTCAGGCTCATAAGCACAGGCAACAGATAGGCCAGTGTCTTTCCCGATCCGGTAGGAGATAACAGGATAATGTCTTTTTCGTTTTCGTTTGCTTCAAGGGTAGCCAATTGCATGGCGTTGAGCAATTCGATACCCATGCTTCTCAGCGTATTATCGATGGTGGTGGAATTATGTTGCATGATGCAAAGATACGACAATATAACGGAAATACTCACGGCACACATCGACGGGGTGGCTCGATACTATTTTTCAGTACTGTAAGCCACCCTGTCGTTGGCAGCTGATGTACCGACGGGGTGGCTTAGCAACATTTTTTTAGTTACTGGTAGCCACCCCGTCGATAATTGAAGAATTAAATTATTTCTTCGCTTTTTTCTCTCTTTTCATTTCTTTCTTTTCTTTCGCCGTTTTCAGGGGCTCCTTCTTGAGGTTTTTCTTTGCATCTTCACTTTTTGCCATGACAGTTTATTTTAAAGGGTTGTTATTTCAATTTGGGGGAATGGAATATTAATCGCGATGTAAAAATACAGAATTTATTTTAAATAAGTATCAATGCGTATCTGTGTTATTCATAAAACGTCAGAAATGAAGTATTAAACATCCCCTTTTATTCCTGACCAATTTCAAGAACATTTCGAGTTTCATCATGCTTTTACCTATTCCTCTGAGTATAGGATATAAATTATATCCACCCGGCATTACCTTGCTTATAATTTTAATTGAGAGTTCCTCCACTTTTGGTTCTAATATCATCCTCATTCTCATTTAGGTAAAATGATATATAAATAACTGGTCATCCTATTGTAATCCATAAATAATCCATATCTAAATAGTAATGGATTATATATGGATCATATATGGATCATATATGGTTTATATATGGATTATATAAAAATACAATAAGAACCAATTATAGAGCAAACCTATAGGACTACTGAACGAGAATACATTAAGGGGAAAACTACATTTAGATTTTTTCTGAAAAAGTGAAATGCTTTCCATACCATGTGGAAAGGGACTTAGAGTGGATTAATAGTCTTCTGGACGATCTGAACATTAAAAAAAATAATCTGTTATAATTTTGAGAAAATAAACTATAACAACTACTAACAATTTCAACTGTTCTGTACTGACCATGTTGAACTTTAAAAAGCAATTAATATGTCAAACAACAGCGTAACATTACACAGAGTTCTTAAAGCAACTCCCGAAAAGGTATATCGTGCCTTTACTGAACCGAATGCACTTGCTTCATGGATTCCACCGTATGGATTTTTGGGTGTTGTTCATGCTATGGATGTAAAAATTGGTGGGAGTTATAAAATGTCTTTTATCAATTTTTCTACTGGTACAGGACAGTCATTTGGCGGGAATTTCCTGGAAATCAAGCCAAATGAATTCATAAAGTACACCGATGTATTTGACGATCCAAACTTACCGGGAGAAATGATCACTTCAGTTTGGCTCCGGAAAGTTATTTGCGGTACAGAACTTAAAATCACACAGGAAAACATTCCATCTGTTATCCCACTTGAAATGTGTTATCTGGGATGGCAGGAATCGTTGGAAAAATTGACAAAATTAGTTGAACCTGAAATTCCGGATGAATAATTTGGAGTTTATCGAAGCGTCTTGATTATTTGCAGTTAATCGGTTGTTTTAATGATTAAACGCTCCTACCCTATAGAAAACCGTCCGGATAATCAGGACGGTTTTTTGCATTTATATCTACAGAATAAAAAAGAGAGCTTTTGCATTTATTTAAAATAAATCCATAGAATGCAGTGGATGTTAAAATTAGTTTGTACTTTTGGAACGAAAATCCATTAACAGGTACTATCTATGAAAAGGGAAAAATAACGGTAAAAGGAAAAGAAATCACGATTATATAATTTTAAGAAGTTGAATCAATGAACTAATTATTATTTGGAAAAAAACGAATTGATAGTAATCATTCTGGAACCTCTACCTATTCATGGAATTCATCCACATTTCCAAAATATACATCATCTGGAATAGTTGCGTCTGGCATAGAATTTAATCATGTCAGGTTGTCGCTTGAATATTTGTTTGCTTTACCAACAACAACTATTGATCTTAAAAAAGGTACAGGGAGTATGAATGGTGAATTCTACACAGATGGTACTAGCACTCAACGTATTTTTATGAATCGTTTGTCACTCAAAATAGGTTTCTTCATTGGTGGAGGAAGTTGGAAAAAAAAACTAAGTTAAACTGAAGGTGATACTTATTCCATTACAGCCAATATTGAACAACTATTGAGATCATCGAAGCAGGTCAGAGAATTGACTTGTTCACACCAATCAGGGGAAATTATTTATAATAATATCATTTGGACTTCTCAACACAACAACTTTGGACTTTTAAACAAAGCTGACTATGATTTTTATGGATAACTTTGCAGTATAAAAATTTTAAAACAATTTAATCCATAAAAATTTCAGATAATGGAAAATTCAGAAACAGTTTTAGTAACAGGTGGAACAGGTTATGTAGCCATACACACTATTTTTCAACTGATGAAACAAGGTTACAAGGTAAAAACAACAGTTCGTAATTTAAACAGAAAGAGCGAAGTAATTGAAATGCTGAGTAGTGCCGGCATTAACTCATTTGAAAATCTTGATTTTGTTGAAGCAGACTTAAGCAATGACAATAATTGGAACGAAGCTGCAAAAGGCTGTAAATATATTTTACACGTTGCTTCGCCTTTTCCGTCAAAAGAGCCAAATGATGAAAACGAACTGATACGTCCTGCAGTTGACGGTACTCTACGTGTTTTGAAAGCGGCAAGCAATGCGGGAGTGAAACGGGTTGTGATGACATCTTCGTTTGCAGCAATTGGCTATAGTATCAATCCGAAAAATCATATTTTTACAGAAGTAGATTGGACAGACCCAAATGCAAAAATTGCCACCTATATAAAATCCAAAGTATTAGCTGAACAAGCGGCCTGGAATTATATTAAAAATGAAAGTGGTAAACTGGAATTAACGGTGATCAATCCTGTTGGAATTTTTGGACCTGTTTTCGGTAAAAGCGTTTCAAGTTCTATACAAATAATAGAGCAGTTATTAACCGGAAAAATGTCCTCAACGCCTAAATTAAGTTTTAGTGTGGTGGATGTTCGCGATGTGGCTGACATTCACATAAAAGCAATGAAAAGCCCTGAAGCTAATGGACAGCGTTTTTTAGCCGCTTCGGACGGTTCAACTTCTTTACCTGAAATTGCCAAATTGCTTCATTCACAACCAAACGAATATGCCAAAAAGGTTACTACAACAGTGTTGCCTGATTGGGTTGTAAAAATTGTGGCTTACTTTAAACCCGAACTAAAATCGGTCTCAACTCAATTAGGAAAAGTGAAAGTTTTATCTAATAAGAAAGCAAAAGAAATGTTAGGTTGGCAACCAAGAGATAAAGAAACGACTATAATTGATACAGCAGAAAGTTTAATCAAATTTGGTATTATCAAATGACAGAAATGGACATTAAATCGTGTTATATCGGATCTGAAATTTCACCCGAACAATTTATTCCCGAACACCTGTTTTTATTTCTGGCAAAAGGATCAATGCAGGGTTATGACGGGAACAAAAACTATAGGCTGAATCCCGGCGATTATTGTTTAATTAGAAAGAATCGCCTGGCACGATATAATAAGCAAAAGCAGCATGATGAATTTGAAAAAGTAATTATTATGCTTGATGAAACATTTCTCAGAAAATTTCAGGAAAAACATAAAATCACAACAACAAAATTCCAATCGGAGGAAGCGTTTCTACGCATAAACAAAAACGAATTAATACCTGATTTCATTCATTCATTGATTCCTTATTATAGTGCAGGTGGTAAAATTGATGATAAATTTGCGGACGTTAAACGAGAAGAACTACTTATCATTTTATTGCAATCGCAGCCTGAATTGTCAGGTCTGTTTTTTGACTATGGCATTCCTGAAAAAATAAATTTAGAAGCATTTATGAACCGAAATTATACATTCAATGTAAACATTCAAAGGTTCGCTTATTTGACAGGACGCAGTCTGTCAGCATTCAAACGTGATTTTAAAACAACTTTCAATGAAACGCCCAATCATTGGTTGGTGCAAAAACGATTACAAGAGGCTCATTTTCTAATAGATAAAAAACAAAAAAAACCTTCAGAAATATATCTTGACCTGGGTTTTGAAGACTTATCCCATTTTTCATTTGCATTCAAGAAACTTTTCGCCTACACACCTACTGAATTAATGGAAGGAAAGAATACCTGATACCTGTCATTTTCTATCTTCCGATCATTAAAAAACATGATATCTGAAAATAAATTGCTACTTTTGTACTTTATCATCCTATTCAACTTAATATGGAATACTCAACCTTACAAGGAAAATTGATTATGCCCGAGTACGGGCGCAATATACAACAAATGGTGGCTCATGCCCAGACCATCGAAGACCGGGAAGAACGCACGCGCTGCGTGAAGACGATTATCAACATTATGGGAAATCTGTTTCCCTATCTACGTGATGTAAACGATTTCAAGCACAAGCTTTGGGATAACGTGGCTATTATGTCGGACTTCAAACTGGATATTGATTTCCCGTATGAAATATTACTGGAAGAAAACCTGTACACCCGCCCGGATAGTATCCCGTATAAAAAATCGAGGATACGATACCAACACTATGGCCGCACATTGGAAGAAATGATCGAAAAAGTCGCCATCTATCCGGAAGGGGAAGAAAAGAACGAATTGATTCGTCTGATTGCCAATCAAATGAAGAAATGTTTCCTGACCTGGAATAAAGAAGTGGTGGATGACCGCAAGATATTTGACGACTTGCGTGAACTCTCAAAAGGCAAACTTGATATCCCTGAAGATTTCTTCAAACTGGTGGAATCAAGGGATGTGTTGTTCAACAAAAAGAACAAGCCTAAGAAGAAGAAATAAACTGAAGAGTTTGGAAAGTTTGGAAAGTTTGAAGTTTGAAAGGTTTGAAGAGTTTAAGAGTTTGAAAGATTGGTACTGATACTTTTCACTAATCACTAATCACTTCCCATAATATCTATATCCCATTTTCTTTTCTTTTAACGCAACAATCGAAACTAAAGAAATATGTCGTCATTTCAAATAGAAGGTGGTCGCCGACTATCAGGATCCATCACTCCACAGGGAGCCAAGAACGAAGCATTACAGGTTATTTGTGCTGTTCTGCTTAGTCCCGAGACAATAACCATCAGCAACATTCCGGACATAGTGGATGTCAATAACCTGATTGACTTGCTCCGGGATTTAGGCGTTGAAATCAACCGGATAAGTTATGACACTTATTCGTTCAAAGCTGAAAACATAAAGTTAGACTATCTTGAAACTGACGAATTCTACCGGAAGAGCGCTTCATTGCGGGGTTCGGTAATGATCGTGGGTCCAATGATTGCACGTTTTGGCAAAGCCATTATTCCTAAACCGGGGGGTGATAAAATAGGACGCCGAAGATTGGACACCCATTTTATAGGCATACAGAAACTGGGAGCTGACTTTCATTATGATCCGGTTACGAAACGGTATGAAATTGAAGCTGAGAAACTAACCGGTTGCTACATGTTACTGGACGAAGCTTCTGTTACCGGAACAGCTAATATCCTCATGGCCGCGGTGATGGCAGAAGGAACTACTACCATTTATAATGCTGCTTGCGAACCTTACCTGCAACAACTCTGCAGGATGTTGAACAAGATGGGTGCCCACATAACCGGTGTCGGCTCAAATTTACTGACTATTGAAGGGGTTACCTCATTCAACGGTTGCGAACATCGCATACTGCCCGATATGATAGAAGTGGGCAGTTTCATTGGAATGGCTGCCATGACTTCTTCCGAATTAACCATTAAGGATGTGGCATACAATGAACTGGGCATGATCCCGGATAGTTTCCGTCGCATGGGAATAATACTGGAACAACGGGGCGATGACATCTTTATCCCACAGCAGGATAGCTATACGATAGAATCGTTCATTGATGGATCCATCATGACCATAGCCGATTCACCATGGCCCGGACTTACACCCGACTTATTGAGTGTATTGCTGGTGATTGCTACCAGGGCACATGGAAGCGTACTGATCCATCAGAAAATGTTTGAAAGCAGGCTGTTCTTTGTTGATAAACTTATTGACATGGGTGCCCAGATCATATTATGCGATCCTCACAGGGCTACAGTCATTGGCCAGGGCGATCATTGCCACTTAAGGGGCGCTGTAATGAGCTCTCCGGACATCCGTGCCGGTATAGCCTTGTTGATAGCCGCACTCTCAGCAAAAGGGACCAGTGTGATTCATAACATTGACCAAATTGACCGTGGTTACCAGAACATCGAAGAACGGTTGAATGCCCTGGGAGCGAATATCAAAAGAATTGAATAGATTTTTTACAATATACTTACCCAATTCATCTAAATATAAAAACAAACCACAAAAGGACCACAAAAGAAGCAATTTCTTTTGTGGTCCTTTTGTACTATCAATAAAGATCATCTACGTAAATATCTATCAAAATCTCCCGTAACCCATTTATTATTTCAACCCCCTACCCGATAGATTTACACTTCAACCTTGTTCTCCAATTTCTTATCAATTGTTTCATCAAATGCAGAAAACTTCGAAACTTTTATAGGAATTAAATTGTTTGAATATTGATAAAAATTATATTCAATTCACAGTTTTAACTTATTGAGAGTAATTTAACAAACAATAAATCAGGAGGAAAGCGCTATGTTAAACAAAAAGATTACTGAATTGTTGAATAGCCAAATCAACAAAGAGTTTTATTCTTCGTATTTGTATCTGGATATGTCCAATTATTACTTTGAGAGTAACCTGAATGGTTTCGGGAAATGGTTTGCCATCCAGGCTCAGGAGGAATATGAACATGCCATGTTGTTTCTGAAATATATTTTAAACAGCAGTGAAAAGGTGGAATTGAACGATATTGTTTCTCCAAACAAGCACTATACAGACTTCAAACAACCGCTGGAAGGATCCATGGAACATGAAATCTATATTACCACTGCGATCAACCATATTTTTGATGAGGCTTATTCGCTAAAAGATTTTAAGACCGTTCAATTCCTGGAATGGTTTGTCAAGGAACAAGGGGAAGAAGAAAAGAATGCGGATGACTTGCTTAAGCGATTTGAGATGTTTGGTACTGATCCCCGCGGACTCTATTTATTAGACGCCGAACTTGGAACCCGGGTATTCAAATCACCATCGATAAAAGTAAAATAGTTCACTATTTATGGTGTTTTTTTGAAACGCTCGGGAGTAATACTTCTGAGCGTTTTGTTACTTAAACATGTAACCGTTGTATAAAAAAACAGAGAACATTATTCAAAGTCACAAATAAAAAACAGAGCCCATAAAATGGGCTCTGTCCTCCTACTAATAAAACGCAAACAAAAAAGAAATGTAAACAGACAGAAATCTTATTGTTTAGGTATTATATCAATTATTACCGTGCGGTTATAAGCACGTTCTTCAGGATTTTTATTTTCGAAAGGCGATAATTTCTGATCACCTCCAAATCCTAATACCTGGAAGGTTACATCGGAACGACCAGACTTTTTCAACCCATTTTCTAAAATACTGCGCACATCATTTGAACGGTTTAATGACAATTGTTGGTTGTAGCTTGAATCGCCAATAATATCGGTATGCCCATGGATGATTACAGTAGCTCCCTGAGGAATTCTTGGAATAACCTTTTCAGTCAGATACTTTTGATACATTTTGACTGCTACTGATTTATTGAATTCATAGATAATACTGAATCTCATGCCGCCATTTTCTTTCGGGGCAACCCAAAGAACCATGTGGACTTTCGCTTCTTTAATAACTGATTTACCATCTTTGGTCTGACCTATCATTTTTACCTTATAATCGCCCTCAGGAGTTGTTCCTAAAATAGATTTACCGGGGATACTTACTTCTTGGGTTGTGTATGGTCCAAAATTCTGAACTTTCCCTGCATCATCGGTAACTTCTAAGTACCATGAAGTAAATGCCTTGTCTGCACCTTTATTATTGAAAGTTACATAACTATCCAGTGGTGCTTCCTGCACAACATTAATTTCAACCGGTCTTAGCTGAGCATCACGGCCAGACTGGAATTCCATTAACAATGCCGGAGAATTACTTTCGATAGAGACACGACGGTCACCTTCACGCAACAAGACTAGTTCTTTTGTTCCACCATTTTGCAAGGATGGATTGATTGGTTTAATACGTCCTTCAATTGTTATTCTGGAAGGATTGATTTCAAAAACAGTTACCAGATAATTTTTAACTGATAGAGCCATTTCCCTTGCATCAGCCGGTCCTTGTTGAGACGAACCTATTAATAATACTGAAGTAGCGGGATTCTTGCTCATTCTGTCACCCAGGATATTCAAAATGTTATAATACACTTTCATTTGACGTTCAGAGCGACCCGACAAGTTTTCAGGTGCATTCATCGAAAGGTCATTTTCTTTGAAGTCAGCTACCTGATTTTTCCTAAGTAATACATAACGTGATGGAATTTTAGTAGAACCTAAATCGAAATAAACATAATTACTCATTGGAAATATTTCCCTGACATTACGTTCATCCACTATATTTTTAGGTGAATTAACTGTAAATGTAACTTCAGGAACCACAACAACAACTGTTGGTACAAATGCATCCGTCTTAACTTTGGCTGGCACCCGGTGTCCTGAACCCAACTTAAGGGCCGCTCCCACTCTGACGGTTGTTATATTCCAGGTATCAATACTCCGGGGATCTTGTCCAAAATAAGGTTGGAAAGATACAAAAGGTGACAATACAAATTGTCTTCTGCTATTTTGTGAACTTAGCGGAATATCGTATCCTGCACCAATTTGCATGGAAAGCAGCATGTCATTCACATTGCTGAAATCACCCTTTACTGCTGCGCTTGGCAATTGATTCGGATAGGCTGGGTTTATTCCAACCTGATAAGTAAAGGCTTTAGAGATATTGAACGCCAAACGGGGACCTGCATACAGATAGAAGTTTGATTTGAAAGGTGCCAGCCTTACGCTAGGTTCAACTGTCAGATAACTAAGATCCGTGATTAAGTCAGCAGGGCAATTACATGGCGTTAAAACGCCGTTAAAGGCACCTCTACGGCTATCGTAACCCGCCTGAAGCATAACACCCCATCTGGAATTGGCAGGCCTGTATTCGATCAGTGGAGCGACAAACAAACCAACGCCACTTCCATCATGAAATGTGGTAGGTACTGTCAGGTCAGCATTTAATTGCTGAGTAGAACCACGGTAGAAGTTGATGTTTCCACCTGCTGCCACTCCGAAATACCAGGAAGGTTTGGTATATTGAATAGAATCCTGAGCCTGAACGGTTGACAATAACCCGACCAAAATAAAGGTGCAAAAAAGGATACTTTTTATGCTTAGGGCATAACGGAACCGCGTCGTACGCGATTCCTTTTTAAACATATTATTTGTTTTCATATTTATATTTGTTGTAGAAATTATTAATTCTTTTAAATTCAGTTTTTAGAAATATAATTTCTAATTATGGTCTGTTGATAATATTTGTACTGGTTAGAACCACTGAGCCGTTACGGGCAAGCATTCTGCCTGTAGCCACTGCATATGAATCCATTGTAATGGATTGCAATGCTAATATGCTGCCATAGAAAGTGGTATAAGTTCCGATGGTAGCTGAGCTACCGGTTTGCCAGAAGATGTTCTTTGCCTGGGCTCCACCAATTAATTTGATATTACCTCCGGTTGTGGTGGTAAGTGTGGAAGCTACCTGGAAGATCCAGTAAGCATTTGGATTACCCTGTGCATCGAGGGTCAGATCACTTCCATCAACCGATAATGTTGAAGTCGATTTATAGATACCCGGTGCGAGTGTCTTGCCACCTTGATTTCCAGATACAGTCTGAGGGGCCATGGCAATAGATGATTCTGCAAACAGATAAGCTGCCACTAAGTCCAGTTTGGCTTGTTTAAGCATGGCTGCTGTAGCGGCACCATCGTCGGCTGCATACATTCCACCATTCACAATAATTGCAGGTGGGAAACCGGTAATAGAAGAACGGGCTCCGGGATAAATACCGACATCCATGTTGTTTATCACACTGGCACCTGCATTGTTGCTCACTCCGACTCCTGAAATGATGGCAAAATGTGCTACTGATCCAAGGTTCACGAATGAAGGAGATCCTGCTATGAGTGGTGTACTAAACATCCAGGTAAAATCATTGGACAATGGAGTATTCGCGATGTTTTTTGCACCGGTTGTAATGGTAGCCGTATAGGTCTTACCGGCAACTAACGGGCTGTTTGGTTTGAAACTTGCTGTTGATCCGCTATAAGTTACCACCCCGGCAATAGGATTAACTCCTTGTGTTAAGGTAAAAGTTGAACCGGTGATTGTTAGAGGGTTCATAACAATACTGAAGGTTGCAGATATCGTCTTATTCAAATCGACATTTCCATCAAAATTTACCGGGTCCGTAAAAATCACCATGGGTACAATGACCGAAGAAGTCTTAAAATTCCAGGTAGTGTCTTTAGCTAATGTTGAACCATCTAAATTCTTGATTCCGGTGGTTAAGGTTGCTGTGTAGGTGGTATTGATCGACAAATCATTGTCGGGTGTAAAAGATGCGGTTGTTCCACTGTATGATACGGCTCCTGATACATTTGTAACCCCTTGTTTCAAGGTAAAGGATGTCCCGGTAACGGTTGAAGGGTCCAGTAACATGTTA
>CAIYOZ010000103.1 GCA_903927945.1 uncultured Bacteroidales bacterium
ACACCCGTAGGTGTGTAACTTGTCAGGCAGTAGAAGCAGAAACTCTCAAATCCGTTCAACAACTTTATCCTGAACAATTTAAGAAAGGTTTGATTACTTTCAAATCAGTGAATCTGGACGAAAAAACCAGTGATGCTTTAGCCAAAAAATGCAAAGCCGAAG
This sequence comes from uncultured Bacteroidales bacterium, assembly GCA_903927945.1. Taxonomy (GTDB): domain Bacteria; phylum Bacteroidota; class Bacteroidia; order Bacteroidales; family Paludibacteraceae; genus Paludibacter. The sequence continues at coordinate 163 of CAIYOZ010000103.1, forward strand.
GGCAGGCATTATTGATAATTAGTAATTCGAAGCGTTTTGACCTAACTGAGCAAGGGTTTATGTTTGCACGTAGCAAACCAGATGCTTTAAAAGAAGAATTAAAGAAAACAATTGATCCGTTTTAAATAATTGAAATGGATTTACTACAAAGCATTTTAGAAAATTCGCATTATACATTTCTCACAGCCATTCTGTTGGGGTTAATGACAGCTATCAGTCCTTGTCCGCTGGCTACCAACATTTCTGCTATAGGTTTTATCAGTCGCGATATTGAAAATCGCAGTCGGGTGTTTCTCAATGGGCTGGTTTATACTCTTGGTCGTGCAATTAGCTATACCGGGTTGGCACTATTGATTTTCCTTGGTGCAAGCAAAATGCATATCTCTATGATTTTTCAGGGATGGGGCGAAAAACTGTTAGGACCTGTTTTAATTCTTATAGGCTTAATGATGCTCGATATTATCAAAATCAAATTACCCGGATTCTCAGGTTTGACCGACAAAATTGGGGAGAAAAGCAAGGGCAGTTATTGGAGTACACTTTTGTTAGGAATGGTTTTCGCGTTGGCATTTTGTCCCTATAGTGCTGTGTTGTATTTCGTCATGCTTATTCCTATGACTGTGGTTAGTGTAAGCGGGTTGTATTTACCTGTTTTATTTGCAATAGCCACAGGTCTACCTGTTATTCTTTTTGCATGGTTATTGGCTTATGCAGTAGGAAATGTAGGAAAACTGTACAATCAAATCAAAACCTTTGAATTATGGTTCAGGCGGATTGTTTCGGTTATATTTATATTGATAGGAATTTATTATATCGTTATTTTCTTTATTTAAACAGAAAATGAAATTCAACAAAAATTTATTCGTACCGCTGATACTCTTACCTGTATGGTACGTATTTTATACCAACTTGCAACCACTAACCGATTGGATTGTTGATACTGTGCTTGGGATGACAAAAGCCTCTCACCTTACCGAGGCACTGCGATTCTTTATTTTTGAATTACCGAAAGTTTTAATGCTGTTGGTTTTGATTATTTTCTTTGTCGGAATTCTACGCAGCTATTTCACTGCCGAACGCACCCGCAAAGCATTGGAAGGCAAATCTACATTTATGGGTAATATCATGGCTGCCCTGCTGGGAATAGTAACACCTTTTTGTTCCTGTTCGGCCATTCCGTTGTTTCTTGGCTTTGTCGAATCAGGCGTTCCGCTGGGAGTTACCTTTTCATTCCTTATTGCAGCTCCAATGATAAACGAAGTTGCTGTGATACTCCTGTACGGCATGTTTGGTTGGAAAGTGGCAGCAATTTATATTGGTACTGGGCTAATTATAGCCATTCTTGCCGGCTGGATTATTGGCAAACTCAAACTCGAAAAATGGGTAGAAGAATGGGTTTATGCTACTAAATTGGGTGAAAGTGACATAGAAGAAGGAAAAATCACTTCCTCACAGCGCATTACTATGGGTTTTGATGCGGTGAAAGAAATTGTTGGCAAGGTCTGGTTGTATGTGGCATTAGGTATTCTTGTTGGTGCAGGTGTGCATGGCTATGTCCCTGCCGAATTCATGGTTTCATTTATGGGGAAAGATGTATGGTATGCCGTTCCACTCTCAGTATTGATAGGTATTCCACTTTATTCTAATGCTGCCGGTATTGTACCTATCGTTTCGGTATTAATTGAAAAAGGAGCTTCACTCGGAACGGCTTTAGCGTTTATGATGTCGGTTATAGCCTTATCTTTGCCTGAAATGATTATTCTCCGCAAAGTACTAAAAATGCCTTTGATACTGACATTTATTGCCATTGTTGGTGGAGGAATAATGATAGTTGGTTTTCTGTTTAATTTTATTTTTTAGTGTAAATTA
>CAIYOZ010000104.1 GCA_903927945.1 uncultured Bacteroidales bacterium
ATGGAAACACCATCAAATGAATCAATTTCCACCATAACACGGTTATCAGGCGAGACTTTTATATCCACCAAAAAATAATCACTATCCGCTAAGAAATTTTCAACTGCTTGATAAATAGAGTCTTTCGAAATCATATTGATTGTTATTTTAACAAACGAGGGGACTGTTGTCCCCTCCTCCATATCTTAATTCACTGCAAAAGTACAAAATAATTCTTTATCATACAAAGATTTAAGATAAAAAATCACTAACAGAATTATTTGAAATGTTTTTTTTATTAAAAAAGAACTTTTCTCAAAGTTTTATCCAGTTGATTCAATTAGGAGACCCTAAATTATAAATTTTGAATTGTTCTTAACTTATTCTATCTTTGTGTTTGATATTATTTATAAATTATTCATTATAAATTAATTTGCCATGTTTAAAATCCTATCCGTTAACCCTGGATCTACCTCTACCAAGTTTGCTGTCTACGAAGACGAAACATTGATAAGTTTACATACCATCCGTCATTCGGTTGAAGATTTGAGACCATTCAAATCATTATTCGACCAGTATGAATTCAGGAAAAATCTGATGGTGGTAAAGTTGAAAAATGATGGAATTGATTTATCTGATTTGTCTGCTGTGGTAGGCCGTGGAGGATTAGTCCGTCCACTCGAGTCAGGTGTTTATGAGGTAAATGAGAAGCTGATAGCCGATTTAAAGTCCCCCTACACACCTGAACATGCCAGTAACCTGGGAGGAGTCATTGCATTCGAGATAGCCGGTAAAATACCCGGTTGTAAAGCCTTTATTGCCGATCCAGTTGTGGTTGATGAAATGCAGGACGTGGCTCGAATCAGTGGATTACCTCAAATTCCCCGTCGCTCCATGTTTCATGCCCTGAACCACAAAGCCATTGCCCGTAAATATGCGGCTGCAAACGGTACCACCTATGAAAAATTAAAATTAGTCATTGCTCATTTAGGGGGAGGTATATCCATTGCAGCTCACCTTTATGGCAGGGTGATTGATACTACTCAAGGGCTGGATGGTTATGGTCCTTTTTCACCGGAACGTGCCGGAACGCTGGATGCCGGTCAGTTAGTCAATTTATGCTTCGATGGAAATCATACCCTGGCTGATATCCGTAGATTATTAGTGGGTCAAGGAGGTTTAATGGCCCACCTAGGCGTCAATGAAGAATTGATTGCTGAGAAAAGAGCTGCAGATGGTGATCAGCAAGCAAAGCTAGTACTCGAAGCCATGGCCTATTCTGTAGCTAAAGAGATTGGTGCCATGTTGGCAGTTTTGAAAGGTGAGGCTGATGCCGTCATTCTAACAGGTGGAATAGCTCACAGTCAATTTATCGTCGACTACATAAAGAAAATGATTGCCCCTATGGCCAAGGTAGCCGTTTATCCGGGTGAAGACGAAATGGAAGCACTTGCCATGAGCGGATTGAGGGTGCTCAGAGGAGAACAGAGCAAGGAATATTAGTTTGTAGTCGGTGGTCGGTAGTTGGTAGTAAGTAGTGACTGAACAGTTTGAACTCAATCAACTCAATCAACCAATTAACTAATTAACCAATTAACTAATCAACTAATTAACCAACTATTCAAAATCCAGTAAGTTATCAGCGGCACCGATTTCTTTTAATCCGGGAATGGAACTTCCGGCAATTCCTTTTATGGACCCAATAAAATGATTGGTATTCAATAACACCCGTTCCAGTTGTTTTTCACGTTGTTTCCATATACGTTCCATGGCACGTTTTTCCTGTACATACCCATCCTGCAGGTCATTGAAACCCTCTACAATCGAACCAACCTGGAGTTTAAATTCATTGCTGGTCAGGTAGTCATAGAGCATTTGCATTTTCTCGCCCTTGTTGGTTTGTGAGGCATAAGCATCGTTGATTTTCAGCAGGCTTTCACGAAGCACCAGCACTAATCCCTTAAAATCGTTGTAGGAGCAAATCCAGATCCCTTCACGCTGACCTATTTTATCCAATCCATCGGGCATGGCTTCCGTGATAATGATACATACGTCTGCTTTGGCAGTCACGGCATCAACCTTAAGTTTATTTATCCACTCATTGCTGAATGCTTTGGTACGTTTGCTTTCGTAAAGTATCGTGCCGCAATCCAGTCCAATGTGATTTCTGACGGTATGGATGGCATCGGCACCCTTCACTCCTTTGGGCACTTCTGCAATCAGGTCGAAAGGGAACAAGATCCGGAGTGTCTCCTCTATGGCCAACTCCTGTACTTCACCCTGCAACTGCATGGAACCTTGTTCAGCTTTGCGGCGCATTACCTCTGCCAGGTCTTTCTGGTCTTCCAACTTCTTTTCAAGTTCCTTGATTTTCAACGCCGATTGTTCTTCTGCATGATTTTGTATCTTCAATCTCTCCACTTGCAACCTTTCGGTGAGTTCCTTTTCTTTCTCCAACGTAACCGCATCCCGGAGTTGGTCTTTTTCCCGCTTTAGCTGCTCTATGGATAATTTTGATTGGTTCAATTCTCTCAGGTTCATATCTGCCTGAGCTTGTATTTTCTGCTTCTCAATGGTTAACTTTTCAGTAAATTCTCTTTCTTTTTCCAATACCACTGTTTCACGCAGTTCATTCTTTTCCCGTTTCAACCGTTCCACTTCCGCCTTCGTTTGGTTCAACTCCCTTACCTGGCCCGATTTTTCAATCAGTTCCTTCTGAAGGGATGCCAATCGTTCCGAATTCTCATCGTTCAACCGCAGGCTGATGGCTTTTTCAAGTTTCTCTTTTTCGGTACTGAGTTGAATTTTAACGGCACTTTCAACCTGAAGTTGAAGATTCTCCTTCTCTTGCGCCAGTTTGGCTATTGTGCGGTCTATCTCTTCCTGTTTCGTTTTAAAGGATTGTTCTTTTTTTGCCAATTGGCTGTCGAAGTCTTTTTTTAACTGCTCTTGCACCTGATGATACAAGATGTCACTTACATTGATTTCAGTACCGCACGATGGGCATTTGATAGTTGAAGCTTCCATAAAAATTAGTTTCGAAGTTTTAAACAGTTTTTAGGTTTGTATTGAACTCAGATTGTCCTGTTTGTATGTTGTAAAATTAAGGTTTATTTTTTATATGCGCAAATTACTTAACAATCGTTAGTCGAATTGATGCTTCCTTTTTCACCGCAACTAAAGGATGTTGATAATGTGACTTTACGAATGTTCTTTAATCTGAGATAACTTTTAAATCTTTAACTGTAATGTCACACTATTTTAATCCTGTTATGATGGATTGGTGGTATATTTGTAATTATGAACAGTAAATTATTTTAACTAGTATAATCCTTTGCTTTATCAGTTATGAAAACTTATCAGATTGAATCATTGAATCCCTCTTCTCCGAATGCAGAGAATCAAATCGTAAATGCTAAATCGCTTAAGATTCTAAGTTGGAATATCTACATGTTACCTTATCTCAGTCTGTTCAATGGTAATGGTGGACGTGCTAAAGCAATTGCCGGAAGGCTAAAGGATTCGGATTATCACATTATCGTTTTTCAGGAAGCCTTTAGTTATAAATGCCGCAATATCCTCTCTAAAAGACTACAGAAAGAGTATCCCTATCAATATGGACCCGTAAATAAATGCATTGTGCCTTTCCGCACGAACAGCGGACTCTGGGTGATCAGTAAAATCCCATTAACCCAGTTGGATAAGATCAGGTTCAGCCAAAACAAAGGGTTTGACGTAATTGCCCGGAAAGGGGCTATGTTGCTTCAGGGTGATTTCCAGGGTTCAAGGTTCCAACTGCTGACGACGCACCTACAAGCTGATAATGTTCACCGGATACGGGAAAAACAATGCCGGGAAATTAAGGACCATCTATTGAATCAATATTTCAATCCTGATATTCCTCAATTAATCTGTGGTGATTTTAATATCGACATGTACGATCATGTCAATTATCAGATCATGCTTCATACGCTTGAAGCTAAAAACGGGAAAATAAGTGGCGATGTACAGTTTACCTATGATGAAATTGGCAATACCATGATGCAAAATATAGTGGGAAAGAAAAGTCTGATTGATTATATTCTGGTACGTAACGAAAAATGGATAAACCACATAGAACGTAAGATAGAGACTTTTTATGCAACAATCGGACAGGAAACTGCTAATCTCTCCGATCATTATGCCATGGAAGCCCATATTAATTTCAATGATTCCCCGATTTCCGATTCCTTGCTGGTTACAACTAGTTTATAGTTAGTAGTTTATAGTTAGTAGTTCATAGTTAATAACATTCACTAATTAACTCAATCCACTAATCAACCAATTAACTAAATAACTAAATAACCAATCAACCAATCAACTTAACAGGGGCTTGGGGTTCATTATACTGCTTATCTTTCCAATACCACCAATTCAGCTTTTCTTTTTCGTGAAGGTCTTCCGAAGCGTAATAAACTGCGCACCGAAAGGTATACAACATACATATATCCTGGTTGACACCACTAAATGCATTTAATTGATCATACAGTTCTTTGGGGTTTTGACCTGCCAAATCGGAGATGTCCCTGATCCCTATATTCCACAGGTCAAGTGAGCAGGCTTTCCCTATCCCGGGTATAGTCTGGAGGCTTTTTAAAATTACTTCTTTGTCAGTCCTGATTTTATTCATACTTAGAACTGTTAATCAACCAATCAACCAATCAACCAATCAACCAATCAACCAATTAACCAATCAACTTAATCAACCAATTAACCAATCAACTTAATTAACTAATCAACCAATCAACCAATTAACCAACCTCGTTATCCGCCAGCCTGTGAGACTTTGACCGACGCTCCTGATAGTATTTGATTAATTGGTTCAGGTCATAATCCTGATTGTGAAGATGCCTGTAATAACAGAGTAAAATGATATCCGACATGTCTCTCGGATGATAAATCCCCATTTGATTGAAATAGGTGGAAAGTTTGGTTCCTTGCGATAATCCCCAGCGGTACCTGATCCACAATCCCGTGGAGAACGAACTTTTGGTCATGAATTCACTCTCCGTCATATCGTAAATTTCTTTCTTGTATTTGTCCGAATAGATCCTTTTATTCGAATACGCTTTATCCATGATGATGATTGCCTCATCTATATTCCTGGGATGGTAGCGTTTGTAAATGTTTTTTCCTACCATGCCGGTTACCATGATCAATCCAATCACAATAACGGTAAATCTTTTTAATTGCATACTCTCAGTGAAATTAATACGATAATGTTGAATAAAACGGATTTTATTTATAATTGTTTTATGTAAGTAATGTGAACAATATAATGTCGTGTTTTTTTGTATCAATTTCCGGCCCATTTATGGGACGGGCTGAATGTAAAAAACAGATTGGCTTTAGCCAAATGAATTTAAAATTTGGCTAAAGCCATGTATATCTATATCTTTTTATCAGACCCATAAATGGGACGGCAATTGAAATAAATACATTTTTCTCTTGTCAAATTAAATTAGAAGGACATTATTCACTTCCACTTACTTAGCTCGCTCTGTATCTAAATCTTTTATCTTCAAAGAGTCAACCACCACCCTTTATGAACGATCTTTCAGTTTATGAATCATTTCAATAGCATCAAGTTCTATTTTTGAAAATGCAAACCATTTTTTACCCAAATCTTTTAGCGATGCACCAATATGATAAACCGTTTTTTTATCGATTATGATAAACCTGTCGTGTGATTTAGTGAATTTTATCACTTCTATCCTTGGATACTGGGCATTAAATCGTTTTATATCAAGTTTTAATTGTTCAGATATTTCATTAGTATAAATTTCAACTTCTACTCCTTTGCTCCTTTTTGCAAGTAACAAAAGCACGCTTTGATCAATATAGTTATCTATCAACATGATAGAACTTAAAGCTGTTTGTACAATATCAATCACAAATTTATACGCATCGAATATCTGCCCGTCATAAAAAATACCTTCATTAGGAAGCAGGTGTGTATTAAGCTGAAAATCAAATTCATCAACTTTCTTTTTCAGGGTATAAACTTCATTTTCAATTCTTTCAATCCTGTGATTGGTTGCATAACCTTTTAAAAGGTATTCCTTCAATACTTTGTTAGCCCAAATCCGAAATTGTGTTCCACGCAGAGATTTAACACGGTATCCAACAGAAATGATAACATCTAAATTGTAAATTTTTGTTTTATATTTCTTACCATCCTTCGCAGTTAGTAAGGAATCCTTACATACTGAAAACTCATCTAATTCGGTTTCTTTAAATATGTTTGAAATATGTAAGGTAATATTGTTTCTCGTGGTTTGAAAAAGTTCAGACATTTGTGCCTGCGTAAGCCAAACCGATTCATCCTCAACCATAACTTCAAGTTGAAAATCAGTAGTATCAATCGATTTATAGATTACGATCTCTCCCTGTTCCATATTTAATTACTGAATTACAAGGCTCATATTTTAGTTCTTGCCGATTGCGTTAAATGATTTTCGTATTTTATTACGATGTTAACCACCCACAAAGATAACCGTTTAATATTACTAATGGATGTGCTTAATTGATGTTATTCAACACAATCGTACACATTTTATGGCATAAAGAATCAGGTTTACATTCTCCGTAAACCCGGTTCAATCTCAAACTATCAGCTTCTTACTACCGATTTCTTACTTTCGACTTCCGACCAGAGCTATCCCACTCTCACTATCTTCCCACTCCCGGCATATTTCACTCCGATGGGGACGTTTGCTCCATCCACTTTGCCAAACTCGATGCCGATACAAAGCAGCAATGTCACTTCGTTGGGTATGGGGTTTATTTTCATTGGATACAAAAGGGTGATGTCCAGTGCCGGTTGTATTCCCGCAGCAGGCATCCAAGCCGATTCAAAGATGCCCAGTTTCGGGTCACATAATCCTGGAAATGGGGCTGTATATTTGTTTTTATCTGCATTCATAATCATATCGCAGGCACTGCCCAGGGTGGCAATGATCCGGTAGTAGGGCAGCTTGCGGAAGTTGTAGAGGTACATATCCGTATCCACTTCGGGAATCGCGATATGCGCCTGGCCGGTCAGGCGGTCAAGCGATATCTCCATCGGGACGCGCAGCACGCTCTCCAGCATCTGGCTGCGTGAAAAGGAAAACCCCAGCAGCTTATCCTTGTGTTGCGAGAGGTTGACGGACCTACGGCCTGTCTCGTTCACATCATCCAGCTTTTGTATTTGCTTGCAGATCGCGTTCAGGGCTCCTGTCACCGGATAATCCTCCAGGCGGTTCATCGGCACAAAGGCATAGCGGATATCACTTCCCATGCGGGTACAGCCTGTCCACTCGGAATTGTTTCGCCTCAGTTTTTCAAACTGGGGCTTCGTCTTGATTTGAATTTTGTTGGGCCCGCCCTTTACGCGCACAACCACCTGGTCGCTGCCATGTAGCTTGTACATCGATACGTTAGCCAGGGAGCCTGTCAATTGCATAATACTTTTTGAAATTGCCATAGTCGTGAAATTTTAGTATTCGTGATACATTGGATTAAATGCACTTCGTTCTGCCTGCCTGTGCGATACTTAATGCCTACCGCATGAAAGGTAAATGAATACAAAGATAATAAACTTTTAATTCTTTTATAGATATCTTATAGATATAATAACCTATTTATGATATAAGACATCTAAGTTACATCTATAAGTAAACTAAGAGTGAACTAAGGTAAAGCTCGGGTGCCTTTCATGGGTTATCCATGAGGTATCCATAAGGTAGGCAAGCCCTTGCAGGAAATCAGGAATACCCCCGGGCAACAAGCTGTTGCATTTTGGACGGAACATTTGGACTCAATACAATAAAAATTAAAACCAACCAAAAAAGGCTCTAAAAGTGCCACAAAAAGTCAACTATTTAAAAACATAAAAAATATAAAAAACACAACTTTAATTTAGGTTACCATTCCAATTTAAGTAAGTGGAAGTGAATAATGTCCTATTTTTATTTAACAGGAGAAAATGTATTTATTTCAATTGCCGTCCCATTTATGGGACTGATAAAATGATATAAATCTACATGGCTTTAGCCAAATTTTAAATTCTATTTGGCTAAAGCCAATCTGTTTTTTACATTCAGCCCGTCCTATAAGTGGTCAGGCAATTGATACAAAAAAACACGACATTATATTGTTCACATTACTTACAAGATCACTTGTTGAAAAATTCAACTTAATAAGGATTCCATTTTTTGTTTACAAAAAACACCCTGCTTTTGGTAGAAAGCGGGGTGTTTTAAGTAGCAAGAACAATAAGATCGGAAGAGCGTCGTGTAGGG
>CAIYOZ010000105.1 GCA_903927945.1 uncultured Bacteroidales bacterium
AAATAGGGTTTAAATAGGGTATAATTATATATAAATAATTAATTCTATGCAAGTTCAATGCTACATCAATGTAAATACAATGTATCTATATAAATACATTGTATATGCATGGTATATGCATGGTATATACATGGTATATGTATTTAAACCCTATTTATACCCTATTTAATTCCTATTTAATTCCTATTTAATTCAAAGTCGTAGGCATGACAACCTAAAGACGAAGGTATGACACCCTAAGGACGCAAGCTTGCACTTGCAGTTAACAAACAAATTTAGAGTTTTCACTCACACTCTATTGTAAATAAATATCTTACATTGTAAAAAGCTGTCTTTGTGAAAAAGACAACTTTCACGGTTAAGGAAAAGGTTACGCAAACTAAAGAAGTATTTAAAATGTGGCAAAGATGTTCGACTCCTCAGTCTCCAACCTTGTCAACTCATTCAGGAAAAGGGCATCGGCTTTATGGGTCCAGAATCTGAAGTCAAGCGACCTTTGATAGGTGGGCACAAAGTCGAGTAACAAGTCCAGGTCGAATTCGGAAGCAGTCACACCCGCACCCGTACGCAGGGCATCTATCACATTGCATTCCTGCTCGATGTGGGTGGGCACCATTAATACAGCTTTCTGCATATACATGGCCTCGCACACCGATTCGAAGCCGCCGGTAGTGGCATAGGCACGGCATCCGGCCATGGTTTCCAGGAAAAGGGTATCGCTCAGGGAATGCATGGTAAGCGAGGGTGTCAATTTTTCAGTGGTGGACACGTTCTTTTTATCCCAGAAAAAGTGTAACGGTTGTCCGGAGTTCGATTCACTCCAAGAGGCAAGCTCCGCGGCATATCCACTATTGAGCAGGTAGCCGTGGATATAGTCGCCATCAAGGGTTTCCTGATATTTTACTTCCTGTCGCAATAAGGGGGGCACGATCACAATGTTTGAATCGCGGGGACTTTCCTCTTGTCGGAAGGAAAGGGCAAGTTTCCTGAAAGAGTTCATGGCCGTAAGTCCGGAATAGAAGTTCAGCAGCCGGAATTTCCAGGGCTCGTTGCCGGTATACTTAAAACCGGGAGTCATGAAATAGTACTGGTGGGCGACGTTGATCATCGGGGGCGCCGGATTGAAGAGACCATAAGTAGCTCCACAGATGAACTCGTAGAAGTTAACGACTACATCGGGATTCGTCTCGCGAATCGTACGCCTAACGGTCAACATGCTCTGGAAATAGACCGGTAACAGCAGCAGGTTATACAGGATACTGATGAGCAACGAGGAGTGCTTTCCCTTGGGAGTAGGCAGGAAATTGGGACTCTGATATTGTATGATATCAAAGTCCACCTTTTCGGTAAAAAAAGAAGGCAGGGTTCGTTTGGCACTTCCGCCGACCATTACTGCCACCACCTGGTGACCATCACGTTCGAGCATCGATTTCAAACTCAGGGCCTGGGTGAAATGACCCCTCCCCTCACCTTGTATGACAAAAAGATATTTCATATTCGGGAAAATCAGAAAAAAGGATTAAAGAAATCTTTTGCAAATGCCACGCGTAATCCTTTACCGGAGGTCTCGATGTGGCTGTATTCCGAAATGACTTTTTCGTCCTCAACTGGTTTTGTTGCCTGATCGTTGTGGCGGTACACTTCCCAGGTTCCATCCTCGTGTTCGAGCAGGGCGGACATGCTTTCCACCCAATCGCCTGAGTTCAGGTAATGAATCCCGTCAATCATGCGGTCGTCGGCTTGGTGGATATGTCCGCAGATAATGCCATCGGCATGACGTGCTTTTGCCAGGGTGACAAGTTCATTCTCGTAATTGGAAATGTAGGAAACGGCTGTTTTGACTTTCTGCTTAATGCTTTGTGACAAGGAGAAATAAGGCAATCCCTTTTTGGTACGGTAGATGTTGTAGATGCGGTTTATCCACAATAACAGCGAGTATCCCACATCACCAAGCCTGGCCAGCCACACCATGTTGGACGTAACATTGTCGAATACGTCGCCGTGGGTCACATAGTAGCGTTTGCCGTATCTTTCGTGTACATAATCCTTGACAATGGAGATATTTCCAAAGGTCAGGGGTGCGATATGGTCGATAAAATCATCGTGGTTACCCCGGACATAAATGACTTTAGTATTGTGGTTTTCCATCATCTTCATGATAATCTTGAAGAAATCGGTATGTTCCTTCTTCCACTTTCCTTTGCCACCTTTTTGAAGGTTCCATCCATCAATAATGTCACCATTCATGATCAGGGTATCGCAGTTGACGGTGCGTAAGAATTGGGCGAGTTCGGCGGTTTTGGAATGCTCGGTGCCCAGGTGGACATCGGAGATCACTATGGTTGGATAAAACTTTTGGTTGTACATCTGTTTTTTTGTTACAAAGGTACAGGGGGAGTATGACGGGAGTAGGTCAACGGGGTGAAAAAGGTGTGACAGAAAACTTTTCCAAAGTTGAAAGAAACTTTGGAAAAGTAATATGGATTTTAAACTAATTAAAATAAAACTTGTTTATCAATTACCTTTTAAACTTTTCCAAAGTCGAAAGAAACTTTGGAAAAGTTGGTTGGAAAGTAAAGAAACTTTGGAAAAGTATACGAAACTGGAAAAGTAAAAAAACCATCGAATGGAAGCACTACAGCCTAATACCAGCTATCACATTTTCAATCATGCCAATGGTTTTGAGAACGTATTTCGTGAAGATGAGAACTTCCGGTATTTCCTTGAGAAGTATCAATTGTACATTTCTCCCATCGCTGAAACATACGCTTATTGCCTGTTGCCAAATCATTTTCATTTGGTGGTGCGAATGAGGAAGAGAGAGGTGATTGAAGATTTAATACGTTTGAACTTTTCCAAAGTCAAAAGAAACTTTGGAAAAGTTGAAAGAATAACGGACGTGGAGATCGAACGATATTTATCGAAGCAATTCTCAAACTTGTTTAGTAGCTATACTCAATCGTTCAATATAATGTATAAACGCATGGGATCGCTCTTTATCAAGAACTTCAAAAGAAACCCTATTTTAGATAAGGAACAATTTACAAATACGATTATTTATACGCATCGGAATCCGATCCATCACGGGTTTTGCAGGAGTTATACTGATTGGGGGTATACATCCTATTGCGAGATAAGTGATTTAAGGAGCCAGCTGGTTGAGGTTGATAAAACAGTCAGGATATTTGAAAGTAAGAATCAATTTATTGAAATGCATCAGAGGAACCTGGATAAATTCAATCATAGAACTGAATTGGAAGCGCCTTTGTAGTAACTTTTCCAAAGTTGAAAGAAACTTTGGAAAAGTAAGAGAGAGAAACTTTGGAAAAGTCCGTAGAAGCTTTGGAAAAGTTAGCTGGCGATTCTATTCATCAATGTCTTTCTGGTGGCGCAGGTCACGGCCTTCGATGGCATAAATGGATGCTTCGGCTATGTTGGTGGCATGGTCGGCAATGCGTTCGATGGTGGAGATGATGCTGTTCAGCTGGATAAAAGTAAAGAGCAGGTGTTGGGTTTCTTCCGAAAAATTGCCCTTGGTTATGGCTTTTCTGATGAGTTTATGATTCATTTCATCCACCACCACATCATTCTTGATTGCCCAGATGGCTTCATTTTTATCGCCGGCCACAAAGGATAGGATGGATTTCTGTACCATACTCACACTGGCGATCAACATATTGGTAATCACTTCCGACATCTTGGAGTATACATCGATATCCTTGATTCTGGGGATAAAGCGCGTGATATTCATGACGGAGTCACCGATACGCTCCAGGTTGGACACCATTTGATAGAGGGCCATTACCTGACGAAGTTCGGAAGCTACCGGTTTTTGCAACACTATGATATCGATGATCTCTTCGGATATGCTGATTTCAAATTGATCGATGCGACTTTCATTTGCATTGATCATGGCCATCAGTTCATCTGGGATGGTGATAGAATTGCTATTAATAAGTTTCTCCAACAGGTCGAGCTGATGCAACACTACTTGCGACATCTCATCAAAGAGAGAGCGTACCTGCAACATCGCGTTTTCTTTTTGTATATTCATAAGGTAATTAAGTTTGTATGTTATATAT
>CAIYOZ010000106.1 GCA_903927945.1 uncultured Bacteroidales bacterium
ATAAGACGCTGGTGAAGAACAAGGGGGATGATGCTTCGACGGGTGCGGGCGGGGTGATTGTGATGCATGAGGATACCGTGCCGGAGAAGAAGCCCTATTTGCTGCAGGCGGATGCTGAGGCGCTACTGGGGTTGCTGCAGGCGATTGAGATGAAGGTAGAGATGATTAACCGGATGGCGCATTTGACGCCGGTGCGGACGTATCGGAGCCAGGTGGCCTCCGGGGTGGCAATTGAGACGGAGTTTCAGATTTTGAATACACTCCTGGCGGAGAAGGCGGCTCAGCTTGCGGTGACGGAGAATCAGTTGTTCAGGATATTTTGCCGGTGGGAGGGGGTGGATTATGATGCGGCGAATGTGGTGGTGACCTATCCGCAGCGGTTTGAGTTGCGTGACCGGAGGGCTGATCTGGATTTTTTGGTGCGAGCGAAGGAGGTGACGGCGAAGATTGGGTCGCCGACGTTGCAGCGGGAAATTGACCGACAGTTGGCGCGGGTGGTGCTGGAGCGGGATGATGTGTTAGAGGTGGTTGAGGGGGAGCTTGGTGGTTCTGTTAGTTCTGGAGGTGGAGGTTGAGGCTATATGCTGTAATGGATTGCGGGCTACTTTCCTGTCAACTTACACAGAAGTTTGTGCGGGGCAGAATGCTTGAATTACCACTGAAACCCTTATTGCTACTACACCTTGTTAATGGCTGCATTTGATTCATCATTCAATTTATCGTATAAACTAATTAGATTTTGATTTATTTCTGATATATTATTAGATTCATCAATTGTGTAATTAACAAATATATTAAACTCTTTTTTTTCATTATCAAAAAATATTGGTTGAGAAAGTACCAGATTAGAGGAAGGGTAAGAAAAAGAACGAAACTCATTGTTTTTGATAATTCCGAGCAACCATTTTAGGTCTGCTAAAAAAGTTGGTATACAATCAAAAAGTGTGTATCCAATTTTTTTAACTAGTTCAAAACCAATAGTGCTCGCCTTACTGATAGCATCTGAATAAATACTTTTCTTTAATTCATCCGGCAATAAATTTGATACAGTAAATAAATTGTTCCCATGCTCTCCGTAAAGGAGTAGTTTAGTAGAACAAATCTTTGTGTCGAAGTATTTGCTAAGTGTAAAGCTCATTCTAGAACTATCTACAGAAGAACCTAATCCAAAAACATGTTTTGATTTGATATTATCCGCAATATATTTAGTCATCAACTCAACGGGATTAGTAATAACAGCAACAATTCCAGTGTATTCAAAAATTTTTTTTGTTATTGATTTTATAATCGGAAAGTCATCATAGAAACCACAGTATCTTAGGTTTTTAGGAAACCAATCAGGAAATTCATTTTGACTTAATTTTATTCTTGGGTCATACGAATCTTTAATAGAAATAACTACCAAATCTAATGAGTTAATATTTTTAAAGTCAAATTCTTTTATTAAAATATTTTTATCATATTGCAATGCAGCTATTTCAAAAGACAGAATTAAGGCTTTTGATTTATTTATATTTCTGTTAAAAATTTGAA
>CAIYOZ010000107.1 GCA_903927945.1 uncultured Bacteroidales bacterium
GAGCAAAAAAACCTTTGTGCGGCCTTCATTGGACCCGAAAAGTGGCCTAGTTTGCTCCGGAATGACTGGCCTAGTTTACTCCGGAATGAGTGGCCTTGTTTGGTCCGGAATCACTGGCCTAGTTTAGTCCAGAATAGTCAAAAAATCGAAATGTCTTCGTTTTTTGCACTTTTTGGGCGGTTTTCCCGCAGTTGTTTTCGCAAATATGTAATAATTTTTCGTCGTAACATCTCCTTTCCCAGTCTTCGAATTCGGCATTTTTAAAATGTCCTGGTAACGATATTAACCTTTACACTATGTGTTTAAAAGTCGCAAACTTTACTTTTTGGGAGTAGGAGAGCGGGCTTTAACTAAAGTTTCAGAATGTCCAGAAATCCCGGATTACAAAATTCCCTTTTACCCGGTTTAAACCCTTCACCAGATAATACCGGTGCAAATTTCCTGTAAGTACAACAATGCGCCTGTATTCATTCGTAAAGTGCAGGATATTCTTAATCATGATATCATTCCTTTTCTCCCAAAAATCCTTTTGAAGATGGGCGAATCCGGCATGTTTTTTCAGTGAGTCGGTAGTCTCAACTATTTCTATAGGTTTATTCAAGTAGATGAACTCCTGAATTTCAAGGAGGTTCATTAACATTTCAGAATTCAACTCCTCTAGGGTTGTTATCTCCAGGTCATTCACATTTTCCAGACTTTTACAAAGAAGCAAAAAATCAGATTGGTTTCTGTCGCTCAGCAGGCCTCCTAAACCATATTGGGCAATGTCTTTATACATACTATCCTGTCTGTTGAAAAAATCATTTTCTCTGTAAAACTCATTCCTTCCCGTAATATCAAAAGGTCTTATGTCGGCCTTGTGCGATTTACAGTAATTGTTTGAAGCGATATCTTCCGGAGTGGCCTTCCCCTCTTTCAGCATATAAGGCCGTTTCACGGTATCGAACTGAAAATCTGAAGTGAAAAATGATGAGTCCAGCTCAACCAGTATCAGGTCAGGTTTTACCCGGTTCAGCACAGAATCAAGAACATGAATGTTGCAGAATTTCGTATTGGTGTGGGAAGTTCCAATGATGCAAATTATTGAAGGCTCCAGGTTTTGGGCACAGGCTAAGTGAACCGACAGCAATACAAGAATTATGGATATTGGGATTCTCTTTACTCCGGTCATATGGCTGCGTATTTTTTCATGTATTCTAATATAAAAGAATTCAACTGAAGTCTGGGAATCCCAAGTTCTTTCTCAATAACATCTTCCGGGGCATATTTGGATTTCGGATATGATAACAGGATTAGTGCTTTTTGAAATCCATACTTATCAATAGTATATTTCATAATGATGGCACCTTTAACATAGACGGGATCCGTAATTTTAGACATTGAATCCAGGCTCATAATCTTAGATGTATCAGAATGCAATTCATGAATAAAATACTGATACAGGTTATTCGCATGCCATTTCAGGTCATGACCCTTGTTCCCGCCCAGGCAGGTAGCCAATCCTTCATCAAATAAAAGGATATGATCCGGGTTTGTAAGACAAGTAAAGTAGTGAACGAGTTCATGCCGGTGATTTTCATCAGAAGCTGAAAGCAGCAGGTAATCATCTGCTATATAACGACCATCTTTCGAACCCGGCAACATTGGCTGATAAATAAACCCGATGCGATTCATAAGTGAAACGGTATTGGTATCTATAATATATATCAACTTATGTATGATCGGTTGATTAAATAGTACGGATAAACTGTCCTGAAATTCAACAAATTTCCGTGCCTTTTCTTGGGAAAACGGGTAATATCCCGGATAATAATAGAGCACTTTCCCAATATCGGTAGTCTTTAACTTTTCTTTTTCATAGCAGAAATAATTAAAGAGTTTGCATTCCCCTTCTATTTTTTTAGCTAGAACATAGTAGATGGCTTTTATCTGCACATTGCCTGTTGAATCTACAACTGAATTGCAGTTTAATATCCGGTAATAATTATATTCAACCGGTTCAATATTCAGAACAGTCGTACGATAAAAAAACAATGCCGGGAAAATTGAAAATACAAAGTCGGGACGAGGGTATAACTGTTTTTCCTCGGTGTTCCAGGCATTGAACCCAAGGGTGTCATTTTTCAGAATCCATCCATAGATGCGGGATTTAAGATAAGATGTCCAAACTTTGACCATTGAATTTACTTCAACATCAGTAGTGTCTACATTTGAGTAATTCACTCTAATTAAATCGCCAATCCTATCTGATTTTGTCTGACAGTGAACAACCAGGGGAAACAATATAAGCAGGATTAAACAGTACTTTGTCATATGGTTATTTCACGTGAGTTTCTTATGTAAGTACCCCATTTTTCCTACAGATCAAATTTAGGCAGTTTTCATTTGATTTCTTTCATTCATAAACTCAATCGGGCTCTTGCCACCTAAACTGTCATGAGGGTGTTCATTATTATAATCATCTAAGAATTCTTCAGTCTTTTCCCTGACCTGATGGATGTTTTCAAAAATGTTCAAGTCAAGTACATCTTCTCTGAATGTGCGGTTAAAGCGCTCAACATAGCCATTCTGGTTGGGTTTTCCCTTTTGGATCCGTACGTGGGTTATATTCGAGTTTTCGCAAAAGACCTCAAAATCTTTTGCGATAAACTCGGTACCGTTATCACTCCGGATCTCCTCGGGTTGGCCTCGCCATTCAATGACCCGTTTCAAGTGCTTAACGACTTTATATGCAGGGAAAGAGAAATCAATTTCAATTGTCAATGCTTCACGGTTATAGTCATCAAGAATATTCAATGTCCTGAACTTCCTCCCATTCTCCAGGCGATCTTCCATGAAGTCCAGACTCCAGGTAAGGTTATGCCGTACAGGTTGTAGTAGCGTCTTTTTCTCGGGGTTGGGTATTCTTCGTTTCATCTTTCTTCTGTGGGCCATGCCCAGTTTCCTATAAACCCTTCGGACTCGTTTGTGATTCCACTTTAACCCTTCCCTTCGGATGCGTTTGTAATACTCGGGAAAGCCTCTGGCCGGCAGCTTTTCGCCGTACATTCGGAGCTTTTCCTCAACTTCGCTATCGTCCTTTACCTGTTCATAATAATACATTGAACGATCGAGAGAGATAATTTTACACGCCCTGGCAACAGAAACCATTTCCTCGTCATGGATTTCCCTGACGATCTCCCTCTTTTGGCAGGGCGTTAAAGTTTTTTTTCGATGACGTTCTTTAGAATTCGATGATCCAGGCTCAGATCCGCATACATCCGTTTAAGTTCGGCATTCTCGCGTTCTAATTCCTTAAAACGCCTAAGTAGTTCTGCGTCCATCCCGGAATATTTCTTCTTCCAGTTGTAAAACGTGTTTCGATTGATCTTAAGTTCCCGGCAAATATCCAGGACGTTCTTGCCCGCCTCGTGCTCCTTGAGCACCTGCGTGATCTGGCTTTCGGTAAATCGGCTCTTTTTCATACTACAAGTGTAAAATTAGACATTTATGCCTATTTTTAACCTGTAGGATTTTTAGGGCTACTTACATTACCGCATGAATATA
>CAIYOZ010000108.1 GCA_903927945.1 uncultured Bacteroidales bacterium
CTGATTATCAGTGATTTTACCAAACAAATATGCTGTTCTTTTGTTGTATATCAATCAATTATATTACTTGCGAAAGTTCAGCTAATTACAATAAACTTAAAAACTCAATTAAACAAATACATACTAACCAATCAACTCAGTCAGCCCCACCAACCCAATCAACTTATTTAACTTATTTAACTTAATCAACTTAATCAACCAATCCCTAAATCGTCTTTCCCGGATATACTTCCAGTGCTTTCCCAAGTATGATCAGTGCATGTTTCAGTTCTTCCTTATCGAGCACATACGCAATACGGACTTCATCCTTGCCAAGGCCATCCACGGTATAAAAGCCTGATGCAGGAGCCATCATGATGGTATACCCTTCATATTCAAAGTCAGAAAGAAGCCACGCACAAAACTTATCGGCATCATCTACAGGCAAGCGTGCCACGGTATAAAATGCACCCATGGGTATCGGTGAATAAACGCCCGGTAAGCGGTTCAGACCATCAATCAGAAACTTACGACGCTCCACATATTCGTTATACATCTCTAGCATGTACTCAGGTGGAGTATTCATGGCAGCTTCCGAAGCAATCTGACCCAATAATGGAGGACTCAGTCGCGCCTGACAGAATTTGATAACGTTTTTGCGTACTTCCTTATTCTTAGTCACCAAGGCTCCAATTCGAACACCGGTCATGCTGTATCTTTTTGAAACAGAATCAATCAACACCACATTTTCCTCAATACCATCCAAATGGAAAGCAGAGATATAGGGTGCACCTGTATAGCAGAACTCACGGTATACTTCGTCTGAGAAGAGATACAGGTCATACTTCTTTACCAGATCACGTATTTTGTTCATCTCGGAGCGGGTGTATAAATATCCGGTGGGATTATTTGGATTGCATATGAGGATACCCTTTGTTTTAGAAGTAATCAATTCCTCAAATCTTTCTACGGATGGCAATGCAAAACCTTCTTCAATGGACGAAACCACAGGACGTACCACTGCACCGGCTGCTATGGCAAAAGCGGTATAGTTGGCATAGGCAGGTTCGGGAACGATAATCTCATCACCCGGATCAAGGCAGCTCATGAAGGCAAAGTTCACTGCTTCGGAACCGCCGGTAGTGATAATAATATCATCTTCGGTCACATCGATATTGAAGGTATGATAGTAAGCCGCCAGTTTTGTCCTCAGGCTTTTGATGCCATCACTGGGGCTGTATTCAAGCACAGTACGGTCGATATTCCTGATCGCATCCAGCGCTACCTGAGGTGTTTTCAAATCGGGCTGTCCGATATTGAGATGATACACTTTGATACCGCGAGCTTTAGCTTTATCAGATAGGGGAACCAATTTACGTATTGGTGATTCGGGCATTGCCTGCCCTCGAAGAGAGGTGTGTGGCATTTTGGTCAGTTATCGGTTATCAGTCATCAGGGAACAGTTATCAGTTAACTATTTCAGGTTGATTTAATGGCTGAAATTCATATTATTAATTATCGCTGCAAAATTAGTGAAATTAACCCGATTAAAAAAGGATTAGTAAGTAGTATGTAGTCGGTAGTCGGTAGTTAATAGTAAGTAGTCGGTAGTAGGAAGTCGGTAGTAAGTAGTGGATAGTATGAATTAAGTTCTTGATTCAGTCAGGTTTATATTATTGTAAGTTAACTCCAATAATGCTTAATCTATACGTTTATATCTATTCAAATTACCGTTTAAAATTTAATTCAATTCAATAAACTACTGACTACAAAACTTCTACCCACTACTGACTACTGACTTCCTACTACCGACTTCCTACTATTTCAAGTCTACCATTACCTTCAGGTTTAGCTGGCGGCCTGTGAGAAAATTTGGTACCGCCAGTTTATGATTGGACACATCGGTTACCCAATAGTATGAATTGACATTTTGAAAATCAAGCAGATTAAAGACTTCCACGTTCAGCCAGATATTCTTTACGTGTTTTAGCCACGATTTGTTCATCAGTTGATCGGTTCCATTCACCAGCACCCGGGAAGCACCTATGTCGACCCGTCGATAGGGAGGATTCCGAAAAGCAGTACGATATTCGATATTATTAGGCGGACCGAAAGGAAGCCCGTCGGACCATACAAACTTCAATTGCATTTTATACTTCGGATTGTTCGGCAGATAGTCCTGAAACAAGGTGGAAAATGTATAGCGTTGTTCACTTGGGCTGGATACCCATCCCGGATAAATACGTGGCCCAGTCACTACATTTCCATTTGCATCCAGGCTGTGGCTGATATATGAATCCCCGATAATGTTTTGTTTCGAATTCATCAATGAAAGGTTGATCCATGATTCAGCACCCGGAACCAATTCACCATTCAGTTTAAAATCCACCCCTGCAGTATAGGCTTTTGCATCATTTTTTCCTGAATACACTATTTGTACATTATCCACGCTATAGGAAATCACCCTGTCAGCTAATTTCAAATAAGCTTCGCTGGTAAATTTAAAAGGGCGACCACCCGCCCTGAAATAATAGTCACCCCCTAATACAAAATGGAGGGATCGCTCAGCTTTGATATGATTGTTGAGTTGAACCCTCACATTTCCTTGTGCGTCGGTCAATGTATCCCGGATTTCCTTATAGAATGGCGCCTGGTAATATACACCGGTGGCAAAACGGAAACTGAAATCACGTTTCCAATGGGGAAGATAAGAGACTGCAAAACGGGGACTGATCAACAATTCCCGATTGAAAGTCCAGTAACTGGCCCGCAACCCTCCGGTTACTGAAAATGCACCAGCCTCTGTATTCCATTTGTAAGTATCCTGGAAGAAAGCTGCCGACCGCCACGAGGATAATGTCGTGTCCGATTTTAAATTGTAGTATAGATTAACCAGCTTATTGGTCAGTGGAAGTGAATATCCTGCTGAGTCACGCATTTCCCACTCCCCTTTCTTATCTGATATTTGTTCATTCTGGATACTGACACCCCATTTCATTTTATGACCGTCCACATCATATTCCCCGAGGTGGCCTATATTGCTTACATACGCATTCAACATGTTACGCGCATGTTGTTGATACCTGCCTACCCCCAGCGAAGCACCGGTTTGTTTCGTGGGGTCAGGATCCACCTTTACTTCACTGAGCACATAATCGCCCAGGATATCATAGGTTTCACTCTCGTTAGTGTAAAATGAAGATCCAAGCAGGCTCAGTTTCATACCTTTCACCGGTTTGTAATTCAGGGTCAATGCACCAAAAGATGTACGGAATAAATCCTGCTCCTGCCCTTCGAAAAACACGGTAAGCTTACGTCCATCGGTATAGGTACCAAAAGTTGTTTCACGGGTTTGGGGGACAAACTGATAGGAATTCTGGGAAAAGTTTCCTAAGAAAGTCAATTCTAATTTCTTATTCAGTTGATAGGTCATGTAGGTTTGATAGTCGAAGAAAGCTGGAGTGTATTCAGCCTTGGTATCCAGCGTTCCGAGCAGGTATGCCGAGGTCTTGTACCGAAATCCGTGCATCATAGTAAACTTGTCATTGGCTGTACCCACATAGGCAGACGCGCCCAATAAACTGACCGAACCCGTAGCCTCAAACTCCGTGGGTTTCTTATACTGAATATCGAGTACGGATGACATCTTGTCTCCGTATTTGGCATCATAACCCCCTGCCGAGAAAGCCACATTCTGAACCATATCCGGGTTGATAAAGCTCAATCCTTCCTGTTGGCCCGAACGGATCAACAACGGACGGTATACTTCAATCCCATTGACATATACGGCGTTCTCATCAAAATTTCCACCCCGTACGTTGTATTGCGAACTTAGTTCATTGCTCGAACTGACTCCGGCGAAGGTGATCAACAGTGATTCAATTCCACCGGCAGCATTCGGCATGATCCTGAATTTTCCTGGATCAAGCATATCCAATGTGGACGTTTGACGGCGTTGGCCTAAAATATTCACTTCCCCTATTTCTTTGGATAAGGCTGGCAGAACCACCGATATCTGGACAACCTGTTGGTGGGGATGAATAGTATGTTTAATGGTTTGGTATCCAAGCATGGAATAGACCAGGGTAGCTGAGTCCTTTACGTTCATGGTCAACTCGTAATACCCGTTTTGATTGGTATTGGTTCCTACGGCAGTGTTTGCAAAAAATACGCTGGCAAATTCAATACCCCGGTTATTGGAATCGATCACATACCCGTATACCCGTACCTTGGATTGTGCCGACATACCCACTGAAAAAAGGAATATACTAAATAGAATGATGATTTTGTTCTTCATGCAAAGTGGATGTCGCTTCTGGAAATAAGGGTTAAAAACCCTATTTTAACGGAAAAAACGGGGGTTTATTTTATACATTAAAACTTCTAATGAAATACAAAGATACACTTTCTGTAAAAGTCTGGCAAATTGGAATTCATGCTGACTAAAATTAATCAATTCTAAAACATAATAATCCGTTGCTCACCGCTTAAATTCTTTGACTTAAACAATAAGCAGCCTCTCCATGCAGTACCTCTTGCCTTCCTCCGGAATAATTCATGGACGGTCTTTAGATATCACATACATATTACATACATATCAGATATTTAAATCGGTATGTAATATGTATGCATGTATTAAGTATGTCATGAGTATTTATTTAGTATTTTTTTCATAAAGCCCCTCCAGGAAGAAGGTAGGACGATTCCACTATGCAGACTGGAGAAGAGGTGTCTTTTGTGGATTATCATTAACAGCCCGGTTCCCTGTATCGTTCTTTATTTCTTTATAAGTTTCTTCACCAAAATGCCCTCGACTGTGGTTATTTTCACAACATACTGTCCTTGAGGTAACCTAGCCATATTCACATAACTCCTGGCTGAAACTTGCTTGGATAGAAGCAGCACACCCGTTGAGTTGTAGACTGACACTGTGACAGGTTTATCTACTGCATCAATATAGAAGCCTTCTGTTGCGGGATTAGGATATAAAATAAAATGGTCCTTGTCTGACAATTCGTTTATCCCAGTTGGAGCCATTTCCACAATATGAGGAAAATCCTGCCATTGATTGGCTGCCTGGTAAAGAGCTTTAGAACCATAAGGGACATAAAGAGTTGAAATTTGGGCTTCAAAAAACACACCATATGGATCCTGTGCGTGGACTGGATCTAAATATATGGGAATAGGTGAATATACATACACTGTGGGCAAATTCGTTCTGTAAAAAGCACCCCCTTTAATTGTAATAACAGAATTGGGAATTATTATGCTTGTTATACTGCTTTCTCCAAATGCTCCCCCTATCGATGTAACAGAATTCGGAATGACTACCTGGCCACTCAATCTGCTTCTATAAAAAGCCCAATCACCTATTGACGTAACCGAATTTGGAATCACAAATTTACCTGTCAATTCCAGACTAAAAAACCGACTGCTTTCAAAAGCACCAACATTTATCATGTTAAGGGAATTTGAAAGAGTTACGTCACTTAAATGATCGCAATACATAAAGGCATACTTTCCCATGGTTGTGACAGAATTTGGAAGAATAACACCCGGTAATCTTCTACAGAATGTAAATGCTGAGTCACCTATCGAAATAAGAGAATCCGGAAGATGAATGTTTGATAATCTAGGACAATCATAAAATGCTGAATTACCTATCGATTGAAGAGAATTGGGTAATGTTATGGCCGTTAATCCAGTCCAATTTTCAAATGCGTAATCACCTATGGCAGTAATTGAGAGTGGCAAATAGACTGAAATTAATTTATTATCATAATAATATTCATGAAAGAATGCTTTTTGAGGAATAGCATTTGCCGGGTAGTAAACATTATCAGGGCCTGCTGTACCATGGGTACCGGTATAGGGGGAAATTGTTACATTTTTCAAATCGATCAGGTCCAGGGAAGGCATACTATCACGCATGGTTTTAAAATCACGGGCATCCATGGTCCCGGTAAGTGTGAGTGAGTTTGTAACATTTTTATCAGCACTCGTGATAAGCTGTGCCAGCGTGCCGGCCGATAGTTGAATTGTTTTACCAACTATATTAAATCGACTATGGAATGCTATTTCAGCATTCGTTCGTTGAATCTTTGAAATATGAAGTTCATCCATGTTTAAATAATCATTCATAAAAGCATCGATCATTGTATTATAATCATTATCAGTGGCGGGGAAATAAATAAATGTCTGTGATGGGGGAATCTGTGGTCTGAACGATTGTGCAGAAACCATATCCAACTGACCGTTCAGGTAAATTTTCGTTGAATCACCCCAACTAACGGCAATATGGGTCCAGGCATTTAACATCACACCGGAATTGCTCTTAAAATCATTACCCGGACTACCAACGTCAGTCATTACAATTTTTCCGATTGAATCCAGTCGTAGTTGGAAAACACCCCCTATATTGATTAATCCTTTGCTATAAATATTGGGGAAAATCCACATTTCAATGGTTCCCCTCTTTCCCAAATCATAGGTTCCCTGATAAAGAATATAATTACCTTTTCCTTGAAAATTAACACACGTAGACAGACCCTCAGCACTTATGCTGTAACGAACATCTCCAATAACCTGACCTGAAGTAATTGAATCAAAATGATCCAACAATACGGTATTGCTGTCCGGCGTTATCGGATTGACTGGAAATAGCAAATCGGCTTTTGAGTTCATGAGTCCTACTGAAAGGATAATGAAGCTCATATAGAGTTTTTTCCTATTGAAAAGATGATAAAGAAGAAGGATAGTTTTTTTCATAATCATACAGTTTAGGAGAAGGTTAATAGAATCATTTTTTTATCTATTCTAAATCAATGAAAGACTTGTATACTTCCTAAATTAATGACACTAAAGGATAAACGTGCTTCTATTTCAGGTTACGACTATCCCGAATGGTAGCATGCCCATTAAAAGTAGAGTACATGGAGGAATGGATTGGAACTTGGTTTTTGATATTAGTTTCTCAAAACAAAAGATGATCACATGAACCCGGGTGGTTAATGTGATTGATTTCACAAACGAAACTATTAGTCGGTCATCGGTGAAATATCTGCTATTTTGAATTCGGTTGGACACAGTTCCAATAGCAATAAACATTGAATAAGAACCTATAACCTTTGCTAAACAAGTAACAATCGTTTAAGTTTAGTATTTCACCAATATTCATTCTTAGTCCAGAAAGGTTTCATAGAAGTGTACCCTTGTGAATTTCTCTCAATCCTGAACAAATGATAGTGAAGAGATGAATGTATGTCAAAAAGAGTACAAGAGGAAGAGATGAAAATAAATAGTGAAGAAGTTGATTACATTGAATATGTTCACTCAAACTGCTGTCCCAGTTCGTGGAGTAATTCCTCCACAGTGAAGATATCTTTATTGTTCATTGACCATCCCTGTTCAGTAACCAGTATCTGAACCTCAGCATCCTGAACCACGACATAGCCTGCACGTGCCAATGCCCGAAGAGTCCAATACATGCGGGTTTTATCACCCGATACCCACACCTTGTTGGTCATGGGGTAATTCATGGAGAAATTGCCGTTGGAAGCATTGAAAAAGAAGGAATTGCTTTGGAACACCCGGTTGAAACTGCCGTTAAAGACCAGGTCTTCCGGCACACCACATTCAACGCCATGCTCGGAACTGATCAACCAGATACGGTCGGCAGCCTGGAGCGCCAGGTCGAGTTCGTGAGTAGAGAGCAGGATAGCCTTTTGGGTTTTATGGGCAAGTTTGTGCAGCAAAAGCATTATTTCCACGCGGTTTGGCAAGTCGAGATGAGCGGTTGGTTCGTCGAGCATGATAATGGGCGTATCTTGTGCCAGCGCCTTAGCTATCATAGCCCGCTGCCTTTCACCATCGGAGAGCTCGTTGATATTCTGATGCATTTTATGATCCATATGTACCATTTCAATGGCTTCACGAATAATGGCATCTTCTTCCTGCGTGATATTTCCCCACCAGTTGCTATGCGGATGACGGCCCAGGGACACCAGGTTGTAGACTGTAGTATTCTCAACATCTACCCGTTCGGTAAGTACCAACGCGATCATCAATGCTTTCTGATGTTGCTTTAATTTTGTAATTTCTTTCCCATCAATCATTGATGTACCTGCCAGAGATTTTTGAAGCCCCGTGAGCGTACGTAAAAGCGTAGACTTGCCACTCCCGTTCGGTCCAATCAAGCATACCAACTCCCCGGCCCGTAACTCCAGATCGAGACCTGACTGGATGACATCAGTCTTTCCTTTTTTGGAATAACCGATGGAGAGGTGTTGGGTGGTGAGGATTGACATTTTCTTAAAAGTTTGAAAGGTTTGAAGAGTTTAAGAGTTCCGTGTTCTGCGTTCCGTGTTCGACGTTAAAGAGTATTGAAATTTAGCTGATTCCCAACTATTTATTATTTACCAGATTAATTACCACTATCAACCAGCTACTATCAGTACAGCTT
The DNA here is from genome assembly GCA_903927945.1 of uncultured Bacteroidales bacterium. Lineage (GTDB taxonomy): Bacteria > Bacteroidota > Bacteroidia > Bacteroidales > Paludibacteraceae > Paludibacter. Next base: position 8,441 of record CAIYOZ010000108.1, read on the forward strand.
GCACTTCCGACTACCAACTATAAACTACTAACTATAAACTAATTATCTTTTCTTCAACAATATCCATATGATAATCGGTGCCCCAAACAAGGCACTGACAGTATTAATCGGTAATGTATACGTTGGAATCTGAGTAATAATATCGCAAACAAGGAGCAATGATGCGCCACAAAGTATGGTTGCAGGTAACAGTATTTTATGGCTCGACGTACGGAACAATCCACGTGCAATATGTGGAATAGCTACCCCTACAAAGGCAATGGGACCGGTGAATGCCGTAATACCACCTGCCAGTAGCCCTGTTGCTACAACAATGAGCAACCGGGTACGGACAATTGATATACCCAACCCACGGGCATAATTCTCACCCAGAAGCAATCCGTCCAACCGTTTTTGAAGGAAAAATGCAATGCCCAGTCCAATAAGAACGACCGGTAATAACACCTGCATATAATTCCAGGTAACAGCACTCAGGCTGCCAAAAGTCCACATAACGAATAGCTTGATGGCATCGGGATTACTGAAATTCTGCAATACACTCACCAACGACCCGGCAATGGTACCAAACATCAACCCGACAATCAACAACGATACGGCATTGTGTACTTTGAATGATACCCCTACCACCAGCACCAGCACAACCGAAGCACCGATTGTGGCCGCCACAATTAATGCCCAGCCGCTGCTGACAAATGCAACAGGAAGAAACGTAGCAGCCATCATGACCAATGCTACACCCAAACTGGCACCCGAACTTACACCCAGTATATACGGATCCGCCAATGAATTGCGAAACAACGTCTGCATCATTAATCCTGCCACGGATAGTGAAGCGCCGGCCAGTATCGCTGTAATGGCTTTTGGCAAACGGAAGTTCAATAATATCTCTGAATTGATTCCATTCGACCCTTTGCCGATAAATACTGATAATATTTCATTCAAGGATATATGAATGCTACCCCATGCCAGATCGGCCAGGAATAGACCCAGGGTAAAGAGGGAAAGGGCGAGGAATAATATGAGGGAGCGATTATGCAATTGATTGTTTTTTATCAGTCCTATTATAGGAATGATTTTCGGGCACAAAGATACAAAATTATCTTAATTTGACAGGGTTTTTAAAAAACGCTGACAGGTCTAAAGACGCTGTCAGGTTTGTGATGATGACCTGTCAGCGTGCTTGCACCTGACAGCGTCAAATAGCCACAGCGTCAATCACCAAGCTTTTGGGCATACACCAGTTGATATCCGGGTAACACGTCGGGATGCAGGATAGCAATCACATCCGATAGCAACAGATCGGGTCGTGCAACGCCACTTTCCCAGTAATCATTGGCTCCTGAGGGAAGTTTGCGTTTATTGAAATTATAGACCTGTTTCAACACCACGGGACGGAAAAGGGCATGTTTACTATCGGCTTTCACCAGGTCATGGAGGGTAGAGAAACTACAATTGAGCCACACATCCGATTGACCGAAGTTCTTAAGCACCGTTTCCACATTCAGCGGCAGACTGCCGGAAGTGGTGTCGGTCGAAAAATAATAGGTGCCACCGGCATCCGCAAAAAGGCGTCCCATAAAACTATGTCCGGCAGGCATATACCACGTTCCCCGAAAGTTGGAACCTGCCATGATAGACGGTTTTGACTTCACCCTGGCAGCCTTTACCTTAATCTCATTGTAGCGTTTATCAACTTCAGAAAAGATACTGTCGGCCTGCTTTTCCTTATTGAAAAAGACTCCCACAAACTTAATCCATTCGGCACGTGCCAGCAGGGATGTTTCCATCCATTCATTATCGAAAATCACAGGGATGCCGGCTTCCGAAACGCGCTTGGCATACGGATCATTTTGATTGTACCCGCTCATCAGTACGGCTCCCGGGTTCAGTTTGAGGGTCCGTTCCACATTGATACTAAAGGCATCACCCAGATCGGCAATCTTCTTCTCTCCCACTCTTTTAAGTATTGCAGGATTATAAATGATGCCGGGAGAACAAACACCCGTAACAGTTGTAATTTCATGCAACAAACTCAGGAATTCAAGATGAGTGACAGATGTGGAAGCGAGTGATTGTAAGGGAATCTTCACTTTCACACCGTCGACAGGAACCTTTATTTCCGGATTGGTAACAAGGTAATACCGGGCATATTCAGTGCCTTTTACCCAGGGACTATACACAATGACTTCCTTGTAATTTTTGAAATAACGAATGGTGAATCCTTCTGCATATTTCAGTGTAAGCGTATGAGTGGATACAGCATTTTCCTTATTCGCTGATTTATATCCACATGAAAAAAGGAAAGATACGATAACTAAAATTAGTACAGATTTTTTCATTCTTGTAGGTGTAAAAAGGAAGAACCGCAAGAGTTTATCCGCGGTTCTTATATAACATGGCGGTAATTTTTTATTTCCGCAAAGATAACAGTAAATTATAAATGATAAATGAATAAAACGTAAATTCTTTTATCGTAAATATTTAAATCGTAAATAGTAAATGATTAAATCGTAAATTCCTTTAATGTCCTTTCGAAGGTATATTTTGTTTAACGTTCGAGGACTCTGGTTCATTGATAAACATCCAGAAAATCACGGAGCAGGTCACCAGACAACCACAGAAGATATAGAGTAACTGATGATTTCCTGTTTCCTTGATGATGTTGGCAACGCCGTTACTCATCATTTGAGGCAACACGACTGCCAGGTTGAATACACCCATAAACAAGCCCATCTTGGCCGGATTCACCCGTTCGCTCATAATGGCAAAGACGATCGAAATAACAGCCGACCAACCGATACCTACCAGGAACATGCCAATGTAGAAATCGATTTCCACATGACTGAAATAGGCCACATAGAAGTACCCGATCGCCGAAAATGACAAGGCTGCTATGTAGGTTCTCACCCGACCGATGTGTTTGGCAATGGACTGGAGTATCAGGGGGAAAATGGCACCTACCAGATTCAGGATGAAAAAACCAAGCGAAACTATGTTTCCAATGGAAGCTGCCGAGGTTTGGGTATTACCGGTCAGCTTTTGGGCAAACCAGTTAGCGGTGATGGTGGACACATTCAAATTAGGCATAATCTGATGTTCAATGAAGAAGCCCGACATGATAAACATGCTCTGGAAAGCCACCCAGGTAAAGGAATGTGCCAGCATGATTTTCTGGAACTCATTCTTATTGGAGGGATGTTTGATCCCCTGAATAATATTGACAATGCCAATCAATACTGAATATGCCAGGGCACCAATTAAAACCGGATTATGCCAGGCGGCCAATGCATCCTTATAGAAATGAAAGAATAAACTGAAGACACCAAAAGTGAGGAAGCCATAGAGCGGGTAAATTTCTTTGAATACCTCCCACACACCAAACACCGACTTATCATTTGACTGTAGTTCAGATAATTCCTTCTTCTCCTGTATAAATAGAATAGGGAATACAGCTGTCAGGAAAACAATACCGGCGGCAATGTACAATAACAATACGTTCCCGAACAACATGGAAAGGAAATAGGCAAACACCCCAAAGAAGCCTGACATGATCTGCATCCAAACAAACCCGGAAGTACGTATTTTACCCTCCGGAGTCAGGTCGGCAATGATGGAACGGGCAGGATTGAAGGTAACGTTAATGGACAGATCCAGGAATAAAGCGATAACTGAAGCAATCAGAATGATATCGGCAATACCGGTAATCTTTGAAATCCCGTTGATGTGAGGCAATGCCAGGAAAGCAAAGGTGCTCACCATCCCGCCTATCATGATGAACGGTCGACGACGGCCTCCCATAAACCAGACTTTATCACTTATCAACCCGACGATCACCTGACCGAATATCCCGGCAATGGGACCCGCCAGCCATACGAAAGCCACATCGTGTATGTCCAGTCCATACTTGTTCGACAATATCCAACTTAAAGCCGCAATTTGAGTGGAAAGGGCAAATCCAACCGCTGTGGCTGGTAAACCCAGCAATGCCAGAAAAGGATTGCTCATTTTCTTTTGAATGTTCAGCATAGTATTAAAATAAGTTGTAAAGTTAACAATTATTTCCCACCTGAGAAATAATCGTACAAGTTTATTAATTTTCTTTGAATTAGATAAATTAAACTAAAACAAACTGCTTATTTAAAATTGCAAACGTTTGCTGAAAGATAAAAATGAACTTCGAGAGAATCGCATTCGGATAAGGTATTTCTGAAATGTCAGCTAAAAATTCAACTCCAAACTATAAAGCCACCGGAAAGTAAATATTCACCACCTAAAGCTATATCCTCGGACCGCCTTTGCTCCGGCCTTTGAAATACCATGGTCTTTAGACGTTACATACATGTTACATACATGTTACATACATGTTACATATACATTACATATACATCACATATCTAAATAGGTATGTAACATCTATGTAACATGTATTTAATTGGAATGTAATGCGAATTTCATTTATAAAGACCATGGTATTTCAAAGGCAGGAGTATCGGTAGAGGTAGGGTAGGCGTTATACATTATAAAGCATGCAAATCTAAAAGCCCATAAAAGCAGATTTTTAAGTTCTGTTTTTATGGGCTTTTAGATTAAAATTACAGGGAGGTATTTCTTGTTTTCTACTAGAAATTACAAACTTTTATTGATGCTTTCGATATATCCCAGCACTTCATCCCTACCCGTTCGTTTTTCGGAAGAAGTAACGAAAATGGTGGGCAATTCTTCCCATTGTTCAAGAAGTTTGTCTTTGTATTTCTGAACATTTGATTTGCCGATGGCATGGCTCAGCTTATCGAGTTTGGTAAAAACGATGGAGAAGGGCACTCCATTTTCACCTAGCCACTCAACAAATTCCAGGTCAATCTTTTGGGGCTCCAGCCGGCTGTCGATGAGCAAGAAAAGACAGGTCAGCTGTTCACGGTTCAGAATATAGCTTTCAATAATGTCCTGCAACTGATCGCGCATTTTCTTACCGGCTGTGGCATAACCATACCCGGGCAAATCGACCAGGTGCCAGTTGTGATTGATCAAAAAGTGATTGATCAACAAGGTCTTGCCAGGCTTTGAAGAGGTCATGGCCAAATCCTTTCGATTACAGAGCATGTTGATCAGCGATGACTTTCCTACATTCGACCTTCCGATAAAGGCATATTCGGGCAAACGGCTTTCAGGACATTTGAGATAATCGGTATTACTGATAATGAATTCGGCAGATTTAATTTCCATTCTATAGTTAATCGTTATTTACTTCGTGTTATTTATTTTGTTACTTATTTTCATGTTATTTACTTCGTGTTATTGCTTCAATTCAACGGTTCCACGATTCAATGATAATAGAAACATGCCGGCAAAGGTAATCAATCCATTTATCATCAGCAATTCGTAACCTAATGGATATTTGAAAAGGCTGGTAGTTAGAGCATTAATGGCATAACAAATAAATGGTGAAGCTACTGCAATAATAGGCACCATTTTATCACGCACCTGTCGTTTTGTGAAAAGGCCAAAGGCAAACATTCCCAATAAGGGTCCGTAGGTATAGGAAGCAATGGTATAGACTGCATCAATAATACTCTTATTATTCAACAGTTTGAATACAAGCATGATGATTACAAATACGATGGACATCCCGATATGGGTATACTTTCTTTTTCGCTCTGCCATCTTCGGTTCCATATGTTGTACTCCCAGAATATCCACTGCAAATGAAGTTGTCAGGGCTGCTAATGCAGAATCGGAACTGGCAAAGGCAGCTGCAATGATTCCAATGACAAATAAAAATGTGACAACAGGTCCTAAGAGTTTAGTGGCAAACAAAGGCAATATATCGTCGGATAAAAGCGGCAACTGGATATTGTTTTTGGAAGCGAGCATCAGTAACATGGCTCCCAGGGTAAGAAACAGCAAATTGAGGGGTACAAATGCAATCCCATACCAGTACATATTTTTCTTCGCATCGTGAAGATTCTTACAGGTCAGGTTTTTCTGCATCATGTCCTGATCAAGACCCGTCATGACAATGGCAATAAAGATTCCACTAAAGAATTGTTTGAAAAAGTTTTGCTTTGAATACCAGTCATCGAACACAAATATCTTAGAATGTGAATAATGAATCATGGAACTTGCAAAATCAGCAGGACTGAAATTTAATTGTTTAGCCACCTGAGTAACCATCAATACCAACGCTGAGATCAAACAAATGGTCTGAAGTGTATCGGTCCAAACGATGGTTTTAATGCCGCTACGATGGGTATAAAGCCATATAAAGAAAATCGTTCCTGATGCAGTAACGACAAAAGGAATATGCCAGGCATCGAAAACTACGAGCTGCAGGATCAGCGTTACCAGGTATAAACGAACTCCGGAACCAATCGTTCGGGATAACAGGAAGAATGAAGCACCGGTTTTATAAGTATACTTCCCGAACCTTTGTTCCAGATACGTATAAATGCTGGTCAGGTTCAATTTATAATAGAGCGGAAGCAGCACATTGGCAATCACCAGATACCCCACGAAGAAACCAAAAACAGTTTGCATGTAGGTAAAATCCAGTCCCCGCACCATACCCGGGACGGAGATAAAACTTACCCCGGAAATAGATGAGCCTATCATTCCGATAGCGACCACCCACCAGGGAGTCTTTTTGTTAGCCAGGAAAAAAGCGTTATTATCGGTACTCTTCCTTCCAACCAGAAAGGAAACTACGAGTAGAATAGAAAAATAGACGACGATAACCAGTAGAATAGAGAGTCCGGACATGGGGGAATGTTATTTGTTTGAAAGGGTTAGAAGGTTCGAAGAGTTCAGTGTTCAGTGTTCAGTGTTCAGTGTTCCGTGTTTCGTACAAAAATAGCAAAAAATGGCTGATAGGAAATGGTTTGAACAAAAATAGTTTTAAATCGTTTTTTTTCATAAATTTGCACCACCATTTAAAAACTGACTGTGAGCAACCAACAATATTCTTCATCCTTACTTGAAAACGCTGTGAATGAGTTTGCCAAGTTACCCGGAATAGGTCGTAAAACGGCTCTGAGGCTGGTATTGCACTTGCTGAAACGGCCTGAACAAGAAGTGGAAGCCTTTGGGAATGCATTTATTCAATTGCGCAAGGAAATCATTTATTGCAAGGTGTGCCATAACATTTCCGATACAGAAGTTTGCCGGATTTGCGGGAATCCTTCACGAGATCATGAAACGGTATGCGTGGTTGAAAACATCAAAGACGTCATGTCGGTTGAGAATACACAACAATTCCGGGGGCTGTATCATGTATTGGGGGGCATCATATCACCCATGGATGGCATAGGACCGAAAGACCTTGAAATTGAAAGTCTGATTCAACGGGTAGCTGAAGAACACATAAAGGAAGTTGTATTGGCATTGAGCACCACCATGGAAGGGGATACCACGAATTTCTATATCTTCAGGAAACTGGGACCCTTGAATATTAAAGTAACCACCATTGCACGTGGAGTGGCCATCGGTGATGAATTGGAATATGCAGACGAAGTGACGTTGGGACGATCCATATTAAACAGGGTTGACTTCACCAATTCATTTAAATAAAACAAAATCAAACAGTCGGCATTCAATACGTTGACATAACATAAAACAAAAAAAACAACATGGAAAGAATTGTAAAGAAAATCAACCTTAGTTATTACATGATTTACACGCTTACTATCTTAGCAACAATAGTGGGGTATCTGGTCACCCAGAGCCGTGAAACAAGTGTGGATGTGAAAAGTCCGTTGAGTATTACTTTATCATCCATTGTCATCATTTACATCATCATTTCCATTCCGGCTGCTTTGTCCATATTCAACCGCAACATTAAGAAATGGGTAACCATTGAAGATCATTATAAAAAAATGGAAAAATATGCTTTCGGAGCCTCATTGCGAATTCTTGCCGTGGGTTTTGGGTTAGTATTGAGTGTGGTTACATTCTATATTATTCGTACTGAATCGATGATATTATGTGCCGGAATTACTGCCATTGCCTTGCTGATTTGCAAACCTACTGCCGGTAAAATCAAATCCGACATGAGACTGGATGAGCAGAATGAAGAAGAAGAAAACGACATACAGCCTTGAGCACCAAGGATCTTTAGTTCTATATTTATTTAGATTAATTTATAAACTTACCTTATGCAAATTGCTGTAGATTTTGACGGTACCATTGTTACCCACGAATATCCAAAAATCGGGAAAGAAATCCCTTTCGCGATAGATACCTTAAAACGATTACAACAACGACCTGAATACCAACTGATTTTGTGGACGGTACGCGAAGGTGTTTTATTGGAAGAAGCCATTGAATATTGCCGGAATCGGGGCCTGGTGTTTTATGCAGTGAATTCGAATTATCCGGAAGAATCTCCTGAACATTTGGAACCCCGTAAATTGCAGGTTGATGTTTTCATTGACGATAGAAACCTGGGTGGTTTACCCGATTGGGGAATTATTTATAGAATGATTACTTCCGGAAAATACCTGGAACCAATTACATCGGATATCGAAAGAGAATATCAGTTGCCTAAAAAAGGATTCTTTGATACCCTGTTTGGGAAGTAATTAGCTTCGAGGAATGAGGAATGAGTAAAAAGACGCAAGAGGTAAGAGGTAAGGAATGAGGAATGTATCGAGAATTGAGAAGTAAATAGTAAATAGTAAATAATTAAATAGTAAATTCTTTTTTGTGTTACTGGAAAACGAAAACATGCGACTTCGAGCTGTCGAACCGGGTGACCTGGATCGGTTGTATGCGTGGGAAAATAACACGCTATTGTGGGATGCAGGCAATACACGCAATCCATATTCCCGCTTTATTCTCAAACAGTATATCATCAATTCCGATAAGGATATCTATGAGAACAAACAACTCCGGCTGATGATGGTTGATAAGAAAACCAATGATACTGTCGGTACCGTTGATCTGTTTGATTATGACATTCATAACAGTCGTGTTGCATTGGGTCTTTTTGTTGATACACCTTTCCAGGGGAAAGGATATGCCCGGGAAAGTCTGGGATTAATTGAAGAATACGTTTTTAAGTTTCTGAAGATCAACCAGCTTTATTGTCATATCTCTGAGAATAACACTGCCAGTAAGCATTTGTTTGAACAGGAACATTATGAGAAAACCGGGCTGCTCAAAGATTGGATCAGAACTATTAACGGTTTCGAAAACATCGTTCTTTTTCAACAATTGAGATCTACCTACCTGAAGCGGGATTGACACTAAAATTCAATTATCTTTACGACTTCAAAACTTTCTTTCTTTAAGACTAATAATATTAGCGTCTTGTCCTTCCAAATGTGAAAAACAATATCTACATTTGCATTAAATTCGAATGAATATTCCAAATTGAACAGTAAATAGTGCTGGCTGTTTATGGAATTACGCTCATTTACCCAAATTCACTGATTGTAGAATATTAATTCATCTCAGAATATATCATGCAAAAAGAGATTTCACTCCTTGAATTCCACTATGGTGAAGATACAATGACTATAGGGAGGGCCTTGAATTTAGCGCGGGGAATTGAAAAAGGAATCATCACTGATTCAGTCCGTGTAAAAGTTCAAAAGAACCGCGAAGTGGTGGAGGCCATCGTGCATAAACAAAAGAGAGTATATGGCATTAACACCGGTTTTGGTCCGCTATGTACCACATTAATCGGAGAAGAAGACACTAAGAAACTGCAATACAACCTCCTGATGAGCCATAGTGTGGGGGTTGGAAATTCGATTGACAAGGAAATAGCCTGCCTGATGATGATCCTGAAAGTTCATGCCTTGTGCAAAGGATATTCAGGCATTGCTGTTGAAACTGTTGAACGGATACTGTGGCATATCGAAAACAATGTTATCCCATGCGTTCCTGAACAAGGTTCTGTGGGTGCTTCAGGAGATCTGGCACCCCTCGCCCATTTGTTCCTTCCTCTCATCGGCATGGGAAAAGTATGGCACCAGGGACAGATCAAGCCTATGTCCGAAGTGTTACAGATTCTCGATATGCAACCTGTCGATTTAGGTCCCAAAGAAGGACTGGCATTGATAAACGGAACGCAGTTTATGAGTGCCCATGCAGTGATTCTGTTGGAGAAGTTGCAGAACTGCCTGGATCATGCCGACATCATTGCTGCCATGAACCATGAAGCCATGATGGGGTCGGTGAAATGCTTCGATGAAGAACTTCATAACCTGAGACCTTACTCCGGAAGCATCTATGTGGCACAACGAATGCGGAAGCTACTGAACCACTCCGAGATTGTCACCTCCCATAAAAACTGCCTGAGAGTTCAGGATCCCTACTCCTTACGTTGTATTCCACAGGTACATGGTGCATCCCGCAATGCCTGGCTGCACTTGAAAGAAACAATACTGATAGAAATCAATTCCGTCACTGATAATCCGATTATCTTTTCAGAGGATAAAACCATCAGTGGTGGTCTTTTTCATGGTCAACCCATTGCTATGCCTATCGACTATGCCGGATTGGCAGCTGCTGAACTGGGAAATATCTCCGACCGCCGTATTTATCTCTCCATGATGGAAAGTGTCCCTGGATTACCCAAATTACTCATGAAACATACCGGGCTTAATTCAGGGTTTATGATACTTCAATATACCACAGCTGCTTTGGTAAGTGAAAATAAAACCCTTTGTTTCCCGGCCAGTGCGGATAGCATTCCCACCTCCCTTGGCCAGGAAGACCACGTCAGCATGGGATCTATCGGTGTCCGCAAAAGCCTGGTGATTGTCAACAACCTGGAAAAAATACTGGCTATTGAATTATTGACAGCTGCCCAGGGATTTGATTTCAGGAAACCTCTGAAGTCAGGAATCCTGTTGGAAGAAACCCACCACTTGATACGTGAGCATATAACGTTTGCAGAGACTGACAGGGTGTTTTCGGATGATATTGAACAAGCCATAGCCCTGGTTCAATCAAAAGTAATCATCAAACATCTTCACCATATAGCCAAGAAACATCGCATAGACTTTAAAAACGAAGAGCATGAATTATTCGGAATTTATTGAAACTTACGCGCCACATCCTCATTATAAAGCACCCAGAGGGAATCAGTTGCATGCCCGTTCCTGGCAAACAGAGGCTCCTTTACGCATGTTATTGAACAACCTGGATGCTGAAGTAGCTGAAGATCCTGCCAACCTGATTGTATACGGTGGTACCGGACAAGCTGCCCGAAATCCCGAAGCGGTGAAGGAAATCATTCGAATCCTGTTGGATATGGACGAGTATCATTCCTTGTTGATACAATCGGGAAAACCCATTGGACTGGTTCGCTCCCACCCGCAGGCACCAAGGGTATATATTGCAAACAGCAACCTGGTACCTGCCTGGGCAACCTGGGAACATTTTGAAGAACTGAAATCCAGAGGATTGATGATGTACGGTCAAATGACCGCCGGCAGCTGGATTTACATCGGAACGCAGGGTATTCTGCAGGGCACTTTTGAAACCTTTGTGGAGTGCGGACGAAAATACTTTAGTAATGATTTGACAAATAAGCTCATTGTATCTGGAGGAATCGGTGGTATGAGCGGTGCTCAGCCTTTGGCTGCCACCATGGCCGGTGCTACTTTCCTGGGAGTAGATGTTGATCCGCTACGGATAAAAAAAAGACTGGAGACCCGTTATCTGGACAAAATGACGGATAACTACGAAGAAGCAAAACAATGGATACTTAAGGCTAAAAAAGAAGGAAATGCACTTTCTGTTGGGTTGGTGGGTAATATTGGTGATGTTCTTAAAAAGCTATTGAATGATAACATCATTCCAGATATATTGACTGATCAAACTTCAGCACATGACCCTCTAAATGGTTATGTTCCGAACGGATTAACGTTGGAAAAAGCATTTGCACTAAGAAAGAGCGATCCTGTCGATTACAAAGAACGATCATTGAAAAGCATGGCACGCCATGTGGGTTTTATGCTTGAAATGCAGAAACGGGGAAGCATAACCTTCGATTATGGAAACAACCTGCGTGAGTTTGCACGCCAAGGTGGTGAAGAACATGCCTTTGATTACAATGGCTTTGTACCTGAATTTATCCGCCCGCTCTTCTGTGATGGAAAAGGCCCCTTCCGTTGGGTAGCACTTTCAGGTGATCCTGAAGATATATTCACAACCGATAGGGCTTTAATGGAATTATTCCCTAAAAACCAGCATATGATCAAATGGCTGGTTGAAGCACAGGAAAAGGTAGCTTTCCAAGGTCTTCCGAGCCGGATATGCTGGTTGGGCATGGGTGAAAGAGAAAAAGCAGGCCTTTTATTCAATCAACTGGTAAAAGAAGGCAAGGTGAAAGCACCCATAGTGATTGGCCGTGATCATCTTGATTGCGGTTCAGTAGCATCGCCCAACAGGGAAACCGAAGGAATGCTTGATGGTACGGATGCTGTATCCGACTGGCCCTTGTTAAATTTAATGGCCAATACAGGTGGTGGTGCTACCTGGGTATCATTCCATCACGGCGGTGGTGTGGGAATAGGCTATTCACAACATGCAGGAATGGTAGTTGTAGCCGATGGCACCGAACATGCCGCAGAATGCCTTAAAAGAGTACTATACAACGATCCTGCCCTGGGAATATACCGTCATGCTGATGCGGGTTATGAAACAGCTATCGAAAACAGGAAACGTTTTGATATGAATTTCTAAACGAACCACAATAGACAAATAGAACACAATAGATCAACAATAAAAGTGTTCAATGTTTTTAATATTCTATGAATGCTGTATGACGCTAACCGGACCTTTCAAGCAATTACTTACCATGGACAATATACCCGAAAAAGGTGCATTGTCTGATGATCAACTTGAAATCATTTCAGATGGAGGTATACTGCATCGTGATGGAAAGATAATTGAGACTGGAAATTTTCAAGAATTAAAAGAAAAATACGATACCACAAAAATTGAATGGGTGGAAGGAGATTATGTGGTTTTACCCGGAATGATTGATGTTCATACCCATATCTGTTGGGCAGGTTCCCGTGCTGAAGATTACGCCCTGCGTCTGTCGGGGAAAAGTTATCTGGAGATCGCTGAATTGGGAGGTGGAATTTGGGATACAGTAGAGAAAACCCGTAAAGCTTCAGTTGAAGAACTAGCTGATTTGACAGAGCAACGGGCTAACAGATTGCTAAAAATGGGTGTAACCACCATTGAAGTGAAAAGTGGTTATGGGTTATCGGTTAAACAGGAGCTGAAAATACTCAAAGCAATTTCATTGGTGAATAAAAGAATTATGGTAGATATCATTCCAACCTGCCTGGCTGCACATATCCTACCAAAAGACTTCAAAGGCACTGAATTGGAATATCTTGATCTCATTGTTGAAAAACTATTACCTGAAGTAATGAGCCAGAATTTATCATCAAGAGTTGATATATTCATAGATAAAGGTGCTTTTTCTTTTATTGCTGCAAAAAGCTACCTGACAAAAGTAAAAGAGCTGGGGTTTGATATTGTTATCCATGGCGATCAGTTTAATTCGGGCACTGCAACACTTGCTAACGAAGTGCAGGCCCTTAGTCTCGACCATCTTGAAGCGGCTGACGAACAGGAAATAGCTTTACTGGCTGCAGGAAATGTCATTCCGGTTGTGCTACCCGGTGCCTCATTAGGCTTGGGTGAACCCTTTGCTCCTGCCCGATTGCTACTTGATGCAGGAACTTCGTTGGTTATAGCTTCCGACTGGAATCCCGGTACAGCCCCCATGGGTAATTTGCTGACCGAAGCTTCTATATTGGGAGCCTACGAGAAATTGACCATGGCTGAAGTCTGGGCTGCGATAACATGCCGGGCAGCAATAGCATTAAAATTATCTGATAGGGGAATCTTGAGAAAGGGAAATTTGGCTGATTTCAATGCATTCAAAACTGATGATTATAAGGAGATATTGTATCAGCAAGGTCAGTTGAAAGCAGGAATGGTATGGAAAAATGGAGAAATTGTAATATAAACAAGGAACAGATATGGATAGGATAATTGAATGCGTGCCCAATTTTAGTGAAGGAAACAACATGGATATCATTAACAGGATTGTTCATGAAATCAATTCGGTAGATGGTATAAAGGTAATTGATATTGATCCGGGTAAAGCCACCAACCGGACAGTAGTAACATTCCTGGGTTCACCTGAACAAGTTTGCGAAGCGGCCTTTCGTGCCGTAAAAAAGGCCTCCGAACTCATTGACATGAGCAAACACAAGGGTGAACATCCACGTTTCGGGGCCACCGATGTACTTCCTCTGATTCCCGTAAAAGGAGTTACAATGGAAGAAACAATGGAATATGCACATAAGTTGGGAAAACGTATCGGGGAAGAATTAGGCATTCCTATCTATTTCTATGAGTTTGCTGCTACTGAAGAAAAAAGGCGTAACCTGGCAAATTGCCGTGCCGGAGAATATGAAGGTTTAGTACAAAAGCTGATAGATCCGGCATGGAAACCTGACTTTGGACCTGCAGCATTTACTGAACAGGTTCGCAAATCGGGAGCGATAGCCTTGAGTGCCCGCAATTTTCTGATTGCCTACAATGTAAACCTGAATACTACTTCTACCCGCCTGGCAAATTCCATTGCCTTTGATATCCGTGAAAAAGGGAGGGTAAAAAGGGAAGGCAATCCATTGACCGGTAAAATCATCAAAGATGAACAGGGGAATAAAGTATACACCCCGGGTATCCTGAAAGGAGTCAAAGGAATCGGGTGGTATATTGAAGAATATGGCATTGCCCAGTTATCGTTCAATATTACAGACATCACTCTTGTCTCTATGCACCAGGTATTCGAACTGGCTTGTGAACGAGCTGCCCTTCGTGGAATCCGGGTAACCGGATCGGAACTGGTAGGGGTCATTCCGTTAAAGGCGATGGTGGAAGCAGGAAAGTACTTCTTACGGAAACAACATCGATCTACCGGGATATCCGATGATGAGATACTTAAAATTGCCGTCAAATCCTTAGGACTTGATGATCTGGTTCCATTTGATCCGAAAAAGAAAATTATTGAATACCTCATGGAAGACAAGTCCCAAAAGAAGTTGATAGATTTATCTGTTCAAAAATTCACACACGAGACAGCATCCGAATCAGCTGCACCCGGTGGTGGTTCAATTGCCGCCTGCATGGGTGCCATGGGTGCAGCGCTTGGTTGTATGGTTGCCAACCTTTCAGCCCATAAGAAAGGTTGGGAAGATCGTTGGGAAGAGTTTTCCAACTGGGCCGATAAAGGTAAAACCTACCAGGATGAGTTGCTCAGGTTGATTGATGAAGATACAAATGCATTCAATGGTGTCATGAGTGCCATGAGTCTGCCGAAAAAAAATGAAGAGGACATAGAAAAACGTTCGCAAGCTATTCAGATTGCAACCCGCCATGCCATGGAAACACCTTTCAAGGTAATGCAATTAAGTTACGAATCAATGGAGGTCATGATGGCTATGGCTCAAACCGGAAATCCTAACTCAGTGTCTGATGCTGGTGTCGGTGCATTGGCTGCTCGATCAGCGGTACTTGGTGCAGCACTGAACGTTAGAATCAATGCAAGTGGATTAGCTGATAAAGAATTCGTGGTACAACTGCTCAAACAGGTAGATGAAATGGAACTTAAAGCTATTGAGATGGAAGCAACTATATTGGAGATAGTTAAGCAAAAGATTGTAATTTAGTTTTAAAAAACAAACTAAATTAAATCGCAAAAATCACAATACTTAAATGTTATTACGTATATTTGCATAAAATATTAAAAATAAATAATCAGAAACAAAATAAGACAAATAACAT
This sequence comes from uncultured Bacteroidales bacterium, assembly GCA_903927945.1. Taxonomy (GTDB): domain Bacteria; phylum Bacteroidota; class Bacteroidia; order Bacteroidales; family Paludibacteraceae; genus Paludibacter. Next base: position 24,266 of record CAIYOZ010000108.1, read on the forward strand.
GAAGACAAAATTACTCCTTACTCTAACTTTATTAATTGGATTTACAATTGTAAAAGCACAAACTAACTGGACAGTCTACAACACTTCAAATTCCTTAATCTCTAGCAATAGTGTTTTTGGAGTAGTTATTGACTCAATAAATAATATATGGATAGGAACTTCAACAACTAAAAATTTAGATAAGTTTGTAGGTAGCGAATGTACCAATTATTCAAATAATCAAATAGTAGGAGTACAAGGTGGAAATCTTGTTATTGATTTAAAAGGGAACAAGTGGGTTGCAGGGGATGGATTGGTTGTATTTACAGGTTTAAAATTTACAAATTATGACGGCTCAATTTCAGGAATACCTAACAACTCAATTTATTCTATCGCAATTGATAAAAAAAACAATAAATGGATTGGAACAAGAGATCAAGGTATTGTTAAATTCAATGATACCATTTGGACAAAATATACTACTTCTAATTCGGGAATACCAGATAATCATATCTATAGTATAGCTATAAATAAAAATGGAGATATTTGGATGGGAACTTATGGATCAGGAGTCGTGAAATTTGATGGAAAGACTTGGACAACCTATAGTGCTTATAATACTGTATTACCATCAAACACAGTATGGGATGTAAAGTTTGATCCAAATGGAAATCTATGGTGTGGAACTAGTAATGGTGTTGCCAAGTTTGATGGCATTAATTGGACTGTTTATAATTCATATAAAACAGGGTTATCAGGTGTCAATGTTAATTGTTTTGAATTTTCAAAAAATGGTGATACTTGGATAGGCACTGATGGTTATGGTCTAGTAAAATTTGATGGAACAAATTGGTCTGTTTATAACACTTCCAATTCGGGATTACCAAATAATAAAATTTGGTCATTGGCATTCGATAAAAATCAGCAAAAACTCTGCATTGCAACTTTGGGTGGAGGATTGGCCCTTTTAAATTTTAGTAACCCTACAGCATATAACGAAATAAATTCAACGGACAACATTTCATTTTATCCGAATCCTGCTACTGATAAAATTACCATTAATTCTAGCGTAACAAACTATAGTGATGTTACATTAAATTTTTATGATCTTACTTCCAGATTAATCAGTTCAAAACATCTTCTTAATAAATTTACGAATATTGATGATTTAAATAATGGAGTTTATCTTGTTGAAATTAAAACAAAAGAATGGAGTAAAACTCAAAGATTAATAATTCGTAGATAAAAGTAACAGTTAGATAATTTCACTTCCAATTCCAGATTATTTTGCACAACAAAAAACAGCAAACCATCACCGGTTTGCTGTTTTTTTTATTCATGGTTTGGAAAAATCAGGGTACGTATACTTCCAATAAAGTTACCTTATTCTCCGGAGTTAGTATCAGTTCATCAATGCTCGCTGGAATAAGCACTGTATCCCCTTTAGTAACCATTGTCTTCTCTCCCTCAAATTCGATCACAAAATCACCTTCCAGACACATATAAGCTACAAAAGAATCAATTCTCGCATAGTTTCGTTCAATGCGTTTATCGAAACGAAGCATATTGGTAGTGAAATAATCACAGGTTACTAATGGTGTTGTTGCATTTAATAACGGAGTGTAATTCGTTTTAGGTTGTTTGGAAGCTTCAAAATTAATTACATCCAATGCCTGTTCCGTATGCAGTTCTCGTTCATTACCATGATCATCTTTACGTTTGTAATCGTAGATTCGATATGTAATGTCGCTACTTTGCTGTATCTCAGCCACGACGACTCCCTTACCAATGGCGTGTACCCGTCCGGCAGGAATAAAGAATACATCACCTTTAGTAACGGGAACCTTTTGCAACAAGTCTTCCACTTTATCTTCAGCCATAGCTTCCAGATAAGTTTCACGTGAGCAATCATCCGAGAAACCAATGATCAATTCTGATCCTGGGTCTGCATCCACCACATACCACATTTCGGTTTTTCCATACGAATTATGTCGTTCGGCAGCTACTTCATCGCCTGGATGTACCTGAATGGAAAGGTTTTCGTTCGCATCAATCAACTTGAACAGCAAGGGGAACGACAATCCGTATTCATCATAGATTGTATCACCCACCAGTTCACCCATATAGATCTCGATCAGTTCCACCAGGTTATTTCCGGCCAGGAATCCATTGGTCACTACCGATTCATCACCTTCATAACCGGATAGTTCCCAGCTTTCACCTAGTTTATCACTTTCGGCCGGTTTATTAAATAGACTTTTAAGTTTCGTTCCACCCCAGATTTTATCTTTGAGTATCGGACTGAATTTTAATGGATAGAGCATAGTAGTCGGTAGTTTGTAGTTGGCAGTTAAACCCTGAAGCGGTCGAAGACCCAATCAGTGGTTTAAGAGACTATCAACGGTTTAAGATTAGTAAAACAAATGAACAATTAATACTCTTCTGAAATAAAGAATTATTAATTGTTCATTATGATTTCAAATTATAAGCTATGAATCAATCCTGTTCGGCATTGACCCTTTGTGCATAGTTCAATTCCCAGGCCCAGGCACTGCGAAGGGTTTCTTCCAGTGTTTCAGTGGCTGTCCACCCTAATTCATTGTTCGCATAACTGGGGTCTGCCCAAACCTTTTCAATATCACCTTCACGCCGGGCTACAATTTTATAAGGTACTTCCACATTGTTTACCTGTTCGAAAGTCTTAATGATTTCCAAAACAGACAAGCCTCTTCCGGTACCCAGGTTAAATGTTTCCACTTCGCTTTTGGTTTTGTTATTCAGCATGCGTTGAACTGCAATCACATGAGCTTTGGCCAAATCCACTACATGAATGTAATCGCGAATACACGATCCATCGGGTGTATTATAATCATCACCAAACACCATCAGTTGTTTGCGTAGTCCCAAAGCTGTTTGGGTCACAAACGGAAGTAAATTGTTTGGTATCCCATTGGGAAGCTCTCCTATCTCTGAAGAGGGATGTGCACCGATTGGATTGAAATACCTCAGGATGATGCTTTGATAGCAACGGTTGGCGTAAATTGTATCCCGAATGATCTCTTCCCCGATTTGTTTTGTATTTCCATAAGGCGATAAAGCCACTTTTATGGGAGCATTCTCGGTTACCGGCAAAATATCAGGTTGACCGTATACCGTACACGATGAAGAAAATACAATATTTTTCACTTTATGAATGGGCATCAACTGCAACAAATTGATAAGTGAAACCAGGTTGTTCCGGTAATACATCAAAGGTTTGTCCACCGACTCACCGACCGCCTTACTGGCTGCAAAATGTATAATTGCCTCAATGTCATGGTATTTTTCGAACATCCGATCCATGCTGACATAATCAACACAATCTACATTCTCAAACGAAGGGCGGATTCCTGTAATTTTCTCTATTCCCGACAATACATCAATATTCGAATTGGAAAGATTATCAACAATGACTACATCAAACCCAACTTTCTGTAATTCAACAACAGTATGCGAACCGATATACCCTGTTCCACCCGTTACTAAAATTTTAGCCATAAACTATGTTTGTTTCTTATTTAAATAACTTTTCAGGATAAACACCCTTCCGAATTAATTCATTTATTTTTAATACTACTTGCGGACGATCTTCGGCATAGGTTACTCCAAACCATTTCGAAGGAGTATCTAACACCTTGCAAGTGGCTTTCTTTTCTACAATTAAATTATTTACTGCCAAAGGAATATAAAATTCCGATTTCAACTTCTGACCATTTTCTACCAGGAATTCTTTAAAGTATTCCATCGAATAATCAAAATAGTCCGGTGTAAAGCCCCACATATTCATCGAGACCGGAGTATTGGCCGGTATTGAAACCTCTTCATTCTTTTCATTCAGGTAATTGATCGTGCCACCTTTTTCTTCAATATGAGTCCGTTCAACCACGTTTTGCAACAGGCCGTTTTCATTTACCACACACACACCCCGGCTTACAGCACCACTTTCAGACAATGTATTGCCTACATGATATCCTACCATGCAGTATTTGTTTTTCTTTCCTTCCACTCCTCGTAGAAAATCAGCCAGTATGCCAAAAGATTCCTGTCCGTAAAAATCATCGGCATTTATCACTGCAAATGGTTCATGGATAGCGTTTTTTCCCATCAAAACCGCATGATTGGTACCCCATGGTTTTTCACGTTCAGGGATATAAACCGAACCCTCGGGCACATCACTTATTTCCTGAAAAACTATATCTGTATCGATTAAATCTTTAAACTTATTGATAACAACAGTCTTAAAGTCTTTTTCAAAGCTGGCACGAATTACAAAGACAATTTTTCCAAACCCTGCTTTCATGGCATCATAAATCGAATAATCCATGATCGTTTCACCATTCGGCCCCAGTCCATCTAATTGTTTCAAACCTCCATAACGACTACCCATCCCTGCAGCCAATACAAATAAAGTTGGTTTCATATTTATCATTTTAATTTATGAGGCGCAAAGTTAATTATTAGTTTTGATTTGAAGAATTATTCCTTCATCATTTTATGAACAATTATCTATCAATAAATTCTAATTTTACGAAATGACAGGTTTTATATAAATGTTGATAAGTTAACTTATTTTTATCTTGGTGTTCTTTGTCATTTTGCTATCTTTGCACAAAGGATTTCAGCTATGCTACGCAAAAGACAAAAACAAAATAAAAAATCGCTCAAGTTTATATTTATTCTGACCGGTACCATACTGGTAATCCTCCTTGGGGTTACTTACTTCCATTTTGAATATACCAAAATTTCAAAAGCAAAAGATTTTTCTGAATGTAATCATGTGATGTATGCTGATGCCTCCATCCGCCCGAGTGATAAATTGAATGACCCCAATGAGGTTCAGCTTCCAATTGCCGAGAAAAACGGACTGCGAAAACCATTTAACACCACCGAAGAATTCGAAGCTAAGATCGACAGCCTGAAACGGGCTTCGGTCCTGATTGAAGTCACTGATAATAAATTTTATCAACTAAAGACGCTCTCCCATTCAAAACCCTACCTGATCCCCGAGGCAGTCGATATGCTCAACGAAATCGGATTTAGGTTTCAAAAGAAACTTCATGAAAAAAAATATAATAATTACCGCTTCCGGTTAACCTCCATGCTTCGAACCGAGGAAACACAAAGCAAACTGACCCATTGTAACCGCAACGCAACCCAGCATTCCGCCCATCTGTACGGCACCACAGTCGATATTTCCTATAAAAACTTCTATAACACCAAGAAAGATACAGTGGAGAGCAGCTATGAAGCCGTTCAAACTCTGACAAAAGTGCTGGTTGAAATGCGTCAGGAATGTAAATTTCTGGCGGTTCGCGAACGTCATCAATCCTGTTTTCATATCACCGTCGCAGTGTGCCAACCCATCTCAAACAAATATTCTGAACATTTTTCACGGAAAATGCCTTAAAACTGAATTTTTGGATTAACTTTGCAGCCGTTTTGAACGACAATTGATCTCTCAATTATTAATGACTTCGTAGCTCAGCTGGTAGAGCAATAGACTCTTAATCTGTGGGTCGTGGGTTCGAGCCCCACCGGGGTCACTTACTGATTATAAAGCACTTACAATTAATTTTGTAGGTGCTTTTTTTATTCAGGAACATACAAATCACATACAACTACTGGCAAACTCATTATTTCCCACAAAAAAAACCGCTTCAAAATTAATTGCTGCGGTCTGATCCGGGAAAACTTTTTGATCTTTTGTATAAACAAAAAGGGACATTAATTTGAATCTGGCCTGTGCTTTAGGCAGGCAAGCCTGTAACCTTGGGTACAAAGTCATTTACCTAGGTATGATGCGATTTTTGGAAATGATTAATCAGTCACACATCGAAGGAACCTTTATCAAACAAATAAATAAGATAGAAAAAATAGATCTGTTGATACTATACGATTTTGGCCTGCAAGCAATTAATGCCAGACAAAGAATTGCAATTTTACATGCGTTGGAAGATGTTATGCAAGCAAATCTACTATCATTACCTCCCAGTTACCGGTTGCCAATTGGCATACTTTTATTAACGAATCAACCATAGCAGATGCAATTATGGACAGATTGACAGCTAATGCACAACGGTTGGAGCTAAAAGGCGAATCTATGCGAAAAAAAAATAAAAATTAGTACATTTACCATCATAATTTCACCCTCCAAAGTTGTACACTTTCGTCCAGAATGATTGTACACCTTCATCAGAATACTCATACAGTCCATCTAAGCACATAACTTCTTGTTTTGAGCCCATACTCTGTTATGTCCTTTTAAATGCCTGTAGCCTTCAAGAAAGCACTCATTATGCTATATTTCCTAGCTATGAGTACAGAATGATCATTACCCGGCTACATATGTATCCGTGTAGGGTGAAATTTGCAGATAATACATTCTAATCACTTCGTCCGAAGAGTAAATGCACTCGAATGCAGTTGCACCCATAGGTATTCTATAAGAAACCAATTTGACCTGTACTTGCCTCTTGTTGCGGATTCTTTGGCAACAAAGCAATTAATCCCCAATTTACCTCTCTCAATCTGTCATAATTCTTGTTTGTAATAGCAATACTTCCAGCTTCTGAAAGAATTTTTGCTTGTTCTTGGTCATTAAACAATTGTGGTTTAGCAATAAGTGTTTTAAACTTAAATTCAAGAAATGAAGGTGTACGCCATAGTATACTTACGCCAAGGTTAATTAACTCTTCAATTGCTTCGGTTATTTTTACAGGTGTCATAGAATTGAGAAATGTAATTTCTCGTGCAGCAATATCACTAAAAATCTTTCTGTCATGGTCATTTCCATTTTCGTCAACTAATTTTTTACACCAATCTTTATCTTCATTGTATTTAATTCTCAACAATGTAATGCGTTTGTCTTTTGTCGCTGTGTCAATATCTTGTGCGATTTTTCTTTTGCTATCTTCAAATTGAAATTTTTTATCGGTTACATCATCATCTGTTAATTGATTGGAATTAACGACAAGTTCATCAACTTTCTTTTTTATTTGGTTTAGTTCATCTGCCGTTTCATAATCTTCTCTTTCGACTGCTTCGGCTATTTCCGTTTCTAATTTCTTGCTCAAAAAAAGAACTTCATCTTTTAATTTCGGAATTGGAACGTCTCTTTTTGAAACGCAAAAAACTTTAGTAAATTGTTGATCTGACATTGGTATGTAAACTGTAGCTTTAATATCTCTACTTTCTGACATTTCAAGAGTGATTTCAATTTCTGCACCCTTTACAATGTCACGACTTACTTTATTTCCCGAAATTTCCAAATAACCTATTATTTGATTTGAAGCTGGTAGATTGTATTTGGGACCCTCTAAAACATTGAGAATTATTTTATCAAAACTGTCTTTAATGATAGATTTATTCAATGTAAATATTTTCATTTTCTTATCAGGTAAAATAGTATTTTTTTGAAAATAAGCAAAGAGTTTAGTTTCGCCTAAATCGAAATCCAAATCAGAATCTATTTCAATACAAATATCATTTGCAATTGGTTGTCCACTTATATGAACTTTCCCTTGTGCAACTCCTATTAATTCAGTACCTGTTTCAATAATATTGTTATGACCATCATAAACTGTAAATTTAAAGAAATTATAAGAATCTTTTACAAGTGGAATATCTTCCGAAATTCTTGAAGTCACCTTCTTTAGACCACTATCAAACCCTTTGTCTTCACGAGTAATTCTATAAAATAGACCATCTATATTTCCTTCAATCCTGACAGAAAGTGTTTCTTCATCAAATTTAGAAGCAGGTGGGCAATACGCTCTAACGGAAATCCCAGTTGTATTTATATCAGCTTTTTCTTGTAAAAAGGTTTTTTCTTTAGTCCCCGCATAGTAAGAAGCACCAATCGCTATGGCTGTAGTAGGCTCAATGTCACAATTAATAGATATTTGTAAAATCTCTTCAACTCTTTTTCTTACATAAGGAGAATAAGTTGAACCGCCTACCATTAGAGTAAATTGAATATCGGATGATTTCAATGAATTACGAACAAGAATTTTTTTTATCATCTCTATCGTTTTATCAACTGAATCTTTTATTATGTTCTCAAACTCAGAACGTGTTATTTCAAGACTCATGTCAATTTCCTCATCATTATCATCTGAGAAATCGCACAATTCGATTTCAGCTGATGTTTTTGCCGAAAGAATGATTTTTGCATCTTCGGCTTTTTGAATTAATTTGTAATAAAGAGAATTTCTTTTACCTGAAGAACTTTTCAATTCATTCTCCAAATTATTAAATTTGTATTTGTCATTAAGAAACGGAATAATTATCTTTTCAACAATTAAATTATCAAAATCAGCTCCTCCCAAAAAATTATCACCTTCGTGGTCAAGAACTTTCATTTCCCCATCTTTAATTTTTATTAATGCAACATCAAAAGTACCACCACCTAAATCGTAAACCAGCCACTGCCCGTTTCCTAATTCTTTTTCTTTCCTTTTATTGGCATAAGCCAAACTTGCTGCAATCGGTTCTTGTAAAAGAATGACTTGTTTAAAACCAGCCAAAAGACCGGCTTCTTTTGTTGCGTTGGATTGTATCACATCGAAAGATGCAGGTATTGTTATCACCGCTGCATCAACGTGTTCGCCACTATGAACAAATCCTTTTAATTCTTTCAATATCTCAGCCGAAAGTTCAATAGGTGTTTTTATTTGGTCAAGGTTCTTCACTTTGAAACTTTCAGTTGTTCCCATTTTTCTTTTAAAAGTACTAAAAACATTCTTGGGATCTTTAGGTAAGTAAGTTTTTGCACTAGTACCAATAATTATTCTGTCTTTTTTACATATTCCGGTGTATACCCGTTCACGTTTTCCGGTGATGTCCGTTCACTGTTTGTTCAAAAACGATTAGGCAGATGTAAAATTAATACTTTTTCCTTAGACTTTCTCCTTTTAATTGAAAACGCAC
>CAIYOZ010000109.1 GCA_903927945.1 uncultured Bacteroidales bacterium
ATCCGCTCTGTTTTCAATGGCATGTAATTCTGTGCAAAAATCCTTTATCTTTTTAGAATTCTTTTTCAAGACATCTAGTTCATCTACGGCCTTTCCGATACAAACGGCACCTTCACGGATCAATAAAGCCAGATCAATTGCTTCGGCTGGTAATTGTTTTGGATTGTAGAGTACGATTTTTTTAGCACAACTATTAATGTAATCAGTAACATCATCCAATCGGCTGGCTAAATGATGGATATCTTCCCGGTCGAATGGAGTGATAAAGGTTGTATTCAGTTCATCGAACACCCGGTTGTTTAAATCATCTCCCTTTTTCTCTTGTTCTTTAATTTTTTTGTAATACTCTATAGCTGATTCATGATCGTTATAATGTACACATTCAATAATTAAATCGGAAGCAACTAATAACACATCAGCCATTTCTTTCAATATTGGAAAAAACTTGGGTTCTTTAGGAATAAAGTTGTTGAGAAAGGAATTGTTCATAACAAATTTGTTTGTGTAAATAATGTTGTACTCTATTGTAATTTAGTCTATTAGTTCGATATCTTCAGTTCTTGTTTTTATCATCTAGATGATTTAATTTCTTCTGCAAATTTACTAAAACAGATTTAAATAATAGTATATTCATGAAAATTTAATATAAATGTAACATTGATCAGTGTCAACGCCATAAAAGATTGAATTATTAGTAATCTAAGATTCATTTTTGTGAATCATGGAGGAATCTGTGTTTTTTATGTATAGTTTTAATGGATGCTCAAAAATAAGCTAAAATAATGAAATTGTCATTATAAATTTCGTTACGGACGAAAAAAAAGAGTTGAAAAAGTTTTTTTAATTTGGAAAAAGTTATACTTTTGCAAAACTAATTAGTACTAACAAAAAACTTTAAGAAAATGGCTTACGTTATTTCAGAAGATTGTATTGCTTGCGGTTCATGTATCAGCGAATGCCCTGTTGAAGCAATTTCAGAAGGTGATATTTATGTGATTGACGCTGATGTATGCACAGATTGTGGCACTTGCGCCGATGTTTGTCCTTCAGAAGCAATCAGTCCAGCATAATTGGATATCCAACAAATTAGAAAGACCTGTTCGTTTTACGAGCAGGCCTTTTTTTTATTTTGCAAACACCCTCAACTCTTCAAACTCTTCAAACTTTTCAAACTCTTCAAACGCGGAACGCAAAACCCCGAACGCGGAACTCTCTACGGCCTGTATCCCGAGTCCTCCAGCATTTTCTGATAATCGTTCATTTTCATTAAATCAGTCAATGTTATTTTTGGATTATTTTTCACATAGCTTTCCACAATCTGCCATCCTATCCAGGTGCCAAACCTTCCGGGTGAATCCTGTGAAATGGGTGCTGTAAAGGGTGCATCATTCATATATTTTCGTATCAGTTGAACGTCAGTCGAAAATAAATGTTTCTGATCGATCATATATCCCCAAACCTGCTTTTCGTTGGTAAGGCACCATTTCCACTGCGTAGCAGAATAGCCCATCAGATTCTCAGGTTTTTCTTCCGGCATAACCACCGATAATAAATACATGATTTTTCCCCTGAACAGCATATTGTCGAGTAGCCTGTTCTCCGTACCATTCTGGGCAAACATCCTGAACAATGTGGCTGAGACAAGGTCTGTTGCCACACATTCCCGGCGCATATTGTAAGTCATATACTCATACGTCAGACCCTTATAGGCCGGATAATTACTCCCTAAATAATAATCGGTCCCGAGGCCGATAAAATTTCGATTCATCATAATAGCTCTGTTGAAGCCTGATACAAAAAAATAAATATCCGGTGTTTTAAATTCAGGGAAATAATGATGAATGTACGTGTAAGCGTCCGACATTTGTTTTTCAATGTCCGATACATTCCCGAAAGTCTGGAGCGTTTTTTTATTTACGGCTTTAAAGGTTGGTTCAGTCAGGAATTGATGGAAAAGTTTACCAACTGCTACCGTATCCGTTGAGGCTGTATCCAGTATTTCGGAAGTGAAAACAGGTAAGAAATCAGGATAACGGGCATATAGATTCTTTAATCCGGCTTGCATGTTGTTTGTATCAAGTGATAACAAGTCTTTGTCAAACCGGTGAATCTTTACTTCTACGCGGTTCTTTGAAGTATCAATTTTGAATCTGTTATCTTTGCTGCACGATCCCAGTAATAGGATGCTGCAAAAAAAGATAATTAGTGGGTTCATCCTTTTCATAGCTCGTCTTGGTGTCTGTAATTTATTAGAATAGTGATCCACATAACATGTTAATAAGTTTGCATAGTATACAATAAAAACTATGTGGTGCTATGTGACTATGTGATACTATGTGTTACCTCTTCTTTGTAATATTTATCAACAAAAAACGCAAATACAATGTTGAAAATTGCATTTGCGTTCATCTGTTTTATTCGAATTATTTTCGGTTTTTAATCGTTTTTTGTTGTTCCTGTTGCATTTTTTCCAACCGGCTCATAAATCCTGATTTCTTGACAGGCTTTTTACTGAGACGTTTTGCATGCAGTTCGGCCAATAATTTCTTCTCATCAACAGTAGAACGAATGGCATAGGTTTGTCCAATAGATATGAGGGTTGAAATAAAGTAATAATAACTTAACCCTGAAGCATAATTGTTGAACATGAATAAGAACATCAACGGCATCAGGTACATCATCCATTTCATCATTCCCCCGCCCATCTGATCATTTGTAGGCGTATTAGCCATGTTCAGTTTTGTAAACACGATATTCGTTGCGGTCATCAACAAACAGAACAGACTGATATGGTTTCCAAAGCCGAATGGCACTGTAAAAGGAAGCTGCATGATGGAGTCATATGCCGACAAGTCGGTTGCCCAAAGAAAGCTCTGTTGGCGTAATTCTATCGATGAAGGGAAGAAGCTGAACATGGCAAACAATATCGGCATCTGCAATAAGGTAGGCAGACAGCCGCTCATGGGGCTCACACCAACTGTACCATACAAAGCCATGGTTGCTTTCTGACGTTCCTGTGCCTTATCAGCGGGGATACGTGCATTGATTTCATCAATCTCAGGTTTCAACACCCGCATCTTGGCACTCGAGATATATGATTTATAGGTCAATGGGAATAACACCAATTTGATCACTACAGTCATCAGCAAGATGATCAACCCGAAGTTGCTCATAAACATACTAAAGAAATTGAACATTGGAATGATGGCAAAGCGGTTTACCCAACCGAATATTCCCCATCCCAGTGGAATCAGTTTGTTCAGTTGCAATTCATTGTCTGCCTTTGCTTCGTTATCAATAGCCGAAAGTATCTTGTATTGATTTGGCCCGAAGTATAAACGGAAAATAGTAGGCGTTTTTCCTGTTGGATCAAATGGTACTGACATGTCAGCGGTATAATCTTTCAGATAGCCAGAGTTCTCAGCTTCCAGCGTACTTTTTAATGAAGTCGAATTCAAGGCGTCATTGGCAATTAATATACTGCTGAAAAACTGATCCTTAAATGCAATCCATTTCACTTTGTTGGTCAGTTTCTTATCGTCGTTCTTGCTTTCGCTGAGTTTCTCTACATCATCGGCCACATATTTATATTGAATCGATGAATAACGGTCTTCAAACTTGCGGCCTTTTTCCTGTTGGCGTATTTTAGCAGCCCATTGCATATCCAACGAGTTGGTTCCTGCGGGCATAACCGTGTTCATTCCATTGGCTTTCAGTCCAAAGCTTACCATGTAGTCTTTTGCCGGTAAGGTGTATGCAAAGTCCAGGTAAGCCTGACCGGTAGTTTTTAAACGAAATATAATCGTCTGGTTTCCTTTGGCATCTTTTGAGATAGCCGAAACCGGTTCGAAAAACAAGTTTGTACTGTTCAGCACCCTATTATTGTTTGTGACAAAAGTAAAGCCCATATTGCTTTCCTTTGCATCAAACAATACCAATGGGTGCGAATGGTTCAACGAGTCTTTTTTGGCATATTTTTTTAATTGAACCGAGTATATACGGCCCCCTTTATTGCTCAATGTGATTTTGACCAGTTCGTTTTCAAGTGTAAAAAACTTTTCAACTCCCTGCGCCGAAGCACTGAAATCACCAAATGCATCTGCACTGTTCACTTTCGAAGTTGAATCATTCACAGCCAGGGAATCTTTCGATACCGCTCCATTTGCTGTTTTTTCGCCCTGTTCAATTCTGTTTTGTTCTACCAGCGCAATTGAATCGTTATAATGCTTCTTCTCAGCTAATTCTTTTTCGCTGGGTTTGTTTAACTGGGAAAATCCGATAACTATAAGTGCAATCAGTACAAATCCCAGTATTGTATTTTTATCCATAAAAATTTAATTAATGACCCCTAACCCCTAAAGGGGAATTGGGTTGCTTTTATTTTTTTAATTTGTGCTTTTTAATCTTTTAATTTTGAAAAACGAAATGAAGATCCTAATGTGGTTCCCCTTTAGGGGTTAGGGGTCTCTATTTAGTTATCGCTGCTTTCACAAAGCTGATAAACAGCGGATGTGGATTCACCACTGTACTACTGTACTCAGGGTGAAATTGTACACCAATAAACCATTTGTGAGATTTCAATTCGATGATTTCTACCAAATTAGATTCAACGTTTAGTCCACTGCAAATCATCCCCGCTTTTTCAAATTCTTCTTTGAATGCATTGTTGAATTCAAACCGGTGACGGTGACGTTCGCTGATATTTTCCTTGCCATAGATTTCAGAGGCCTTGGTTCCTTTTCTCAGTTTACATTTGAAGGCACCCAAGCGCATACTTCCACCCAGGTTCAGAATGTTTTTCTGTTCATCCATGATGTCAACCACATTGTGCGTGGTGTTTGGATCGATTTCCGTACTGTTTGCATCGGCATATCCCAATACATTGCGGGCAAATTCTACCGACATGGTTTGCATTCCCATACAAATTCCCAAACAGGGCATGTTGTTTTCGCGGGCATATTTCAATGCAACAAATTTACCTTCCATACCGCGTTGTCCAAAACCGGGAGCTACAATGATACCATCAAGGTTTCCCAATTTCTTATCCACATTTTCTTCTTCCAGTTTATCGGAAAGAATCAGCTCCAGTTTTAATTTCTTGTTGTTGTAAGCACTGGCATGAAGCAACGATTCAATAATCGATTTATAAGCATCCGGCAGTTGAACATATTTTCCAACGATTCCTATTCTTACTTCTTCGGTGGCATTTTCCAGCTTCTCTACAAAGGCAATCCATTTTGTCATGTCGGCAGCTGGAGTCTTTTCAAGGTCAAAGCCCATCTTGGTCAACACGACTTCATCCAATTTCTCCTGTTGCATGTTCATCGGAACACGGTAAATCGTAGGCACATCGATCGATTGCATCACGGCACTGGTCTCCACATTACAAAACAGAGCCACTTTTTTGCGGATGTCCATGGATATATTGTGTTCTGTACGTAATACCAAAATATCAGCCTGAACTCCTTCTTCCTGTAATGCTTTTACAGAGTGTTGTGTAGGTTTGGTTTTTAATTCTTTGGCAGCTGCCAGGTAAGGTACATAAGTCAAATGGATAATCAGGCAGTTCTTGCCCATTTCCCATTTCAACTGGCGTACACTTTCAATATAGGGTAATGATTCAATATCACCCACTGTCCCGCCGATTTCAGTAATTACGAAATCAAATTCACCTTTGGCACCCAAAAGTTTGATATTCCGTTTGATTTCGTCGGTGATGTGAGGGATGATTTGTACCGTTTTTCCAAGGTAATCGCCACGGCGTTCTTTATTAATAACGTTCTGATAGATGCGTCCGGTGGTGATGTTATTGGCACGGTGGGTCTCCACGTTCAGGAAGCGTTCGTAATGGCCCAAATCCAGGTCGGCTTCATGACCATCCACGGTGACATAGCATTCGCCATGTTCGTAGGGGTTGAGTGTTCCCGGGTCAATATTGATATAAGGGTCCAGCTTCTGGTTAGTCACTTTAAAACCTCTGGCTTGTAATAATTTACCCAGTGATGCGGCAATAATCCCTTTGCCCAGTGAGGATGTAACACCACCGGTTACGAAAATATACTTTGTTTCTTTCACGTTTATGTTTTTACTTAAAATTACTACACGTTGCTTCGTATTTTTAAGTCTGCAAATTTCGGAAAAAAAACTGAATAATGAAAATGTAAGTAATAAATTAAGTATTAAGTATTAGGATTTATAAAAATGGTACAATTTGTTTTGTTGTAAAGAAGGATTTATTACCAAAAACGAGTCCGGTTTTTCAGAAAAGCAGGCATACTTCGGTTTGGATTTGTCACATTGATTTCCCAAATGCCCGTTTTCAAAAGAAAACCTGTAGAAAGAAACATTCAATTAAATATAATCCGGTTTGCCTACCTGTACAATAGTTTATGCAACCGAAATGAAACGTAAATTAATATTATGATAATAAACTTTTAGTTCTTATTTAGATATCTCATACATATAATAACCCTTATATGATATAAGACATCTAAGTTACATCTATAAGTAAACTAAGAGTGAACTAAGGTATATCTAATGTTCTTTGCATGCCTTATCCATGAGGTAGGCATGAGTTTAATGATTCACAGACCGGAGTATGTTTAAGAATTTACGATGATCTCTGGGTACGTTACTGGATATTTAACAGTATAAATCACAAATCCAATACAAAACAAATCGAGTAACAACAATGTCAACTGATTCAATCGTTTTAATCATCACATTTTTATTCGTGATGCTGGATAATACAGTACAAAAACCAGTTATTCACGTCATTTTACAAGAATGAAGTTATTTATTATAAAGAGTTTTCTCTTATCATGGAATTCTTCGTTTAAAATCACATCAGTTTTGAATACTATTCTATGAAACAACCCATTAAATTATTTTATTTTCTAATTTTTCTCTTCATAACAACGGGGTGTTCCAATCATCACGCACTCTCAACGTCAGTAATCGAAATTGTGGATTATGATTATCGCTTTTCGACACAAACTCTATTAAACTTTACCAAAGAAAACAATATAGATAAATCATTGATCTACCAATGGCAAAATCATTGGGTGATTTATTGTAGTACCAGGGATGCCGGAGATATCAAAGTAAAACTGGAAAACAAATATCCCAAACTCACCATAAGGCTTTACGAAAACCCTTTTTATAATTTCAATCGGCAGAAGTATAGTCACGAAAAACCTGCCGCCCTGTGGGACAATATCATAATGACTTCAAATATGGTGGCTGATTCGAATAAGCAAAATGAGTACCTGCAATATCACCGCACACAATTTGAAAAATGGCCTGAAATCTCCAAAGGGTTCAGTAACGCAAGCTTTCAGCAAGTGTTGGTATTCCGCCATGGACGTCAATTGATGCTGATTATAAGTATTCCGAAAGGAGAATCGCTGGACAAATTGAATCCGAAAACCACTGAAAATAATCCCCGGGTCGTTGAATGGAATTCTATCATGAGCAACTATCAGGTAGGTATCGATGATGCTCCCAAAGGTGTAACATGGGTTCGATTTGATCAACTTAAATAATAACTTTTCCAAAGTTACAACCTGACTATAAATTGAAAAAACACAAATGCAACAAACAAATTACCAGCTTTTTGATTTCCTGGATTTCAATACTGAACTGAACGAAGGTGACCGTCTATGGCGTGCCTGTATGCCAACGGATATTATGGCTGAAAATGGAGATGTCTTCGTGACAATTCCATTTCAGGCACAACACAATTCGAATGAGATAACTCCCGATCTTACTGTTTCAAAAAAAGACTTTGTGCTACGGATAAAGGCCTTGGGAGATAAAATTTTACGTGTTTCAATAGCGTTTGGTGATATCATCAGTGAAAGTTCTGAAATGCTTGAATTGTCACCTGAATTAAAATGTTCACCATTATCCTTTACCAAAACAGACTTAGAATGGATCATTCTGGATGGTCAAGGGAATAAGAAAGCAGCAATCAGTTTAACCTCCCCTGAAATAGAACATTGGAGCGACCTTGTTCCTGCACCTGCCGAAACAATCAAACTGACTTTCTTTCCGGATGGAAAAAAAGAAGTTCGACTGACGGATTACGATATGTTCTCTCCGGCACGTCATGATGCCTTTGCACTTGCCTTTGTTGAACGGAACGATACGCCTCACCGGGCTACTTTTTCGTTTCATGCCAACGCGGATGAATGTTTCTACGGTACAGGCGAGCGATTCGGCAAGATGGATTTATCCGGAAAGACGCTTCAATTGCGCAATCAGGATGGACAGGGTGTCAACAACCGTCGCACCTATAAAAACATCCCTTTCTATCTATCGTCCGAAAATTACGGATTATTCCTGCATACCAACTCTTTTGCCAAGTTTTCATTAGCCGATCATTCCACCCGCTCTGCCCAGGTATTGGTGGAAGAACCGGTGGTCGATTTCTTTCTGATTGGAGGCGATTCACCCGAAGATATATTGTTTGGATACAGGCAACTGACAGGTTTTCCTCCTATGCCTCCCCTTTGGAGCTTTGGAGTATGGATGAGCCGTATGACCTATTTTTCGGCCGATGAAGTAACCGGAATATGTGACCGGTTGAGAAAAGAAGACTATCCATGTGATGTGATTCATTTGGATACGGGATGGTTTGAAACCGACTGGTTATGCGAATGGAAGTTTAATGATGATAGGTTCCCGAATCCTGAAAAGTTTATTCATGAATTAAAGGAAAAGGGTTTCCGGGTTAGCCTGTGGCAATTGCCTTATATATCGTACAATGCCCTTCAATACGAGGAAGCCAATGCGAATGATTATATCAGCCAGAGTGAACGGAAAATCTCAGGATCTTCTAATTTTAGCGTTCAGGATTTCGCCGGGACTATCGATTTTACCTACGATAAAGCCACTGAATGGTACAAAGATTTACTGAGGAAACTGCTCGAAATGGGGGTTGTCTGTATTAAAACTGATTTCGGTGAAGATATTCATCTCGATGCCGAATACCACTCGATGACTTCTGATAAGCTGCATAACCTGTATCCGTTATTGTATCAGAAAGCCGCCTATGAAGTCACAAAAGAAGTGACCGGTGATGGTATTATATGGGCAAGGGCAGGTTGGGCCGGTTGCCAACGTTATCCCCTTCATTGGGGTGGCGACTCGGCATGTTCCTGGGATGGAATGGCAGGTTCCCTCAAGGGAGGTTTGCATCTCGGGCTTTCAGGATTTGGCTTCTGGAGCCATGATGTACCCGGCTTTCATGGAGTACCTGACTTTATGAATTCAATCCTGCCGGATGATATTTATGTCAGGTGGACACAATTTGGAGTCTTCTCATCCCACCTACGGTATCATGGATCGCATAAACGTGAACCGTGGCATTATCCCAAGGTGGCATCTATTATTCATAAATGGTGGAAACTACGTTATAAACTCATTCCGTATATACTGCAACAAAGTGAGAAGACCGTTATCACAGGTTTCCCCGTTTTAAGGGCTTTGATCCTGCAACACCCCAATGACAGGACCTGTCGGCATATTGACGATCAATACTATTTTGGGGATAACATGCTGGTGGCACCTGTGATGAATTCAGAAAACATACGAGATATTTATTTGCCAGAGGGGAAATGGGTTCATTTTTTCACCGGGGAAGTATTTGAAGGTAACCGCTGGTTGAAAAATGTGGTGGTACCTCTGGATGAAATGCCGGTATTTGTAAAATACGGTGCATCCATTCCGATCTATCCTGATGACGTGAATTGCACCGATGAAATGGATATGACAAAAGTAGTGGAAGTGATTTTTGAATAAGCATATTGAACAACATAATGTCTTAAATAAAAACACATAGTCCACATAGTAAGAACACATAGCAACACATAGTCAATATCAAAAACATAGAAAACATAGTTTTAATATAGTCTGCTAATCCAATTTACAATTACATTTATACCTGTCTATGTGACTCTATGTCTTCGATTTAAAACTATGTGGGTCTATGTGTCTATGTGAACTATGTGTATTGAATTGATTTTTTTTAGTATACAGTAAATAAAAGATGGGACATTAAACTGATCCAATTACTTAAGTACCTTAAAATATTATCTATGACCTGGAAATCGAATTTTGAAGAAACAAAGCAGCATTACATTAATTGGTGGAATCAGAAGGGTATCGTGCTCACCATGTGGGAACATTTGGAAAAAGAGGGTGCATCTTATGCACCAGTTGTTCCTCCAATAGTGAGTAAAGACATTAATCAGTTTTGGTTCGATCCCCAATGGCGTGCCGATTACCTGCATTACACCATGTCCCGCAATTCTTATCTGGCAGATATCCTGCCGGTTGCCAACACACAACTGGGTCCCGGTTCCCTGGCAGCCATACTGGGTGCTGAACTGGAAGGCCGGGAAGATACGATCTGGATACGTGAAAAGGAAGGCTTTGATGGACAGATTCTCTTTGACGAAAACAACAAATGGTGGCAGCTGCACAAGGACTTATTGAAAGCATGCAAGGCAAAAGCACAAACTAACTATATGATTGGTTGTCCCGATCTGGTGGAAGGACTGGATGTATTGTCAAGCCTGAAGGGTTCTGATAATGTATTGATGGACCTGATTATGGATCCCGATAACACCCTGAAGCAATTGCAGGAAATAAATGATGTATATTTCAAGGTCTTCAACGAAATTTACGACATCATCAACGTAAACGGTGAAATGGCATTCTGCTACTTTTCACTTTGGGCACCGGGCAAGGTTTCAAAACTTCAGTCGGATATCTCTATCATGATTTCAGAAGACGATTTCCGTACTTTCTGCCAACCCTTTTTACAGGAACAATGCGATAAAATTGATTATACGCTTTACCATCTGGATGGGGTGGATGCTATCCGGCATCTCGATGCCATACTGGAACTTAAAAACCTGAATGCCATTCAATGGACCCCCGGGTATGGACAACCACAAGGAGGAAGTCCTCAATGGTACGACCTTTATAAAAAAATCCTATCCAATGGTAAATCAGTCATGGCTAATTGGGTGACGCTCGATGAACTGGAACCCTTGCTCGATAACGTAGGAAATCAAGGATTGCACATTAACGTTGATTTCAAATCAGAAAAGGATATCGAAAAAGCACTCAGCATTGTTGACCGTTACAGATAATACTAATCAATCACATACTTATGAAAATCGCCTTAAATTCTATCGATATTGCCGTCATTGTGGGTTATATTGTCATCTTGTTCGGAATCGCTTTCTGGGCAAGTGCTGCCAGTAAGAAAAAAAATGACAACCTCTTTTTAGCCAATAAAAGCCTGGGATGGTTTGCCATCGGGCTGACTATGTGGGGAACAAACGTGGGACCCTCCATGCTGCTTGCCTCAGCCAGCGCCGGATATAGCTCCGGTATCGTTTCAGGTAATTTTGCCTGGTACGCCTTCCTGTTTATCATGATGCTGGCTTTCATTTTTGCTCCCCGATACCTGGGTGCCAAGTCATCTACCTTGCCGGAATATATGGGCAAGCGTTTTGGCCAGTCAACCCGCTACCTATTGGCCTGGTACACCCTGATCACCATACTTATTTCGTGGCTTTCACTGGGCCTGTTCGCCGGAGGTATCCTTGTAAAACAAATACTGGGTATCCCCATGTGGGAATCGGTGATGATCATGGTTGTCCTTGCTTCTATCCTGACTGCCGCCGGAGGATTAAAAGCCATTGCCTATACGAGTGTGTTCCAAATGCTATTGCTGATTGCCGTCTCATTGACCCTGACCCTGATTGGTTTACACAAGGTTGGTGGGCTGACAGGTCTTTATCATGCAACTCCTGCCCATTACTGGAAACTGTTCCAACCCAATACCGATAAGGACTTTCCCTGGTTGCCTATTGTTCTTGGTTATCCGATTATGGGCGTCTGGTTTTGGTGTACCGAACAATCCATGGTACAATCGGTACTTGGGTCAAAGAGCCTAAAGGAAGGCCAATTGGGTGCCAGCTTTATTGGCTGGTTGAAGATACTCGATGTACCCTTGTTTATCCTACCGGGTATAATTTGTTTTGTATTGTTTCCACACCTGAAAGATTCAAGTGAAGCCTACCTGGTGATGATCACCCATTTGTTTCCCGATGGAATGAAAGGATTAATTATTGTGGTTTTGCTTGCTGCCCTGCTGGGTAATATCGGATCCTCACTCAATTCCGTTAGCACGGTGTTTACGATGGATATCTATCTCAAGAAAAATAAACCCAATGCCACCAATGCCGAGATTATTAAAATCGGACGCTGGGTAACCGTATTTAGCGCTATCATATCCGTCATGGTCGCATTGGCAATCGATAATATCAAGGGACTGAACCTCTTTAATATCTTTCAATCGGTACTTGGCTTTTTAGCACCCTCCATGTCGGTAGTCTTTTTGTTTGCCGTGTTCTGGAAGAAAACAACCTCCAGGGCCGTGAATCTGATCCTGACTGTCGGAACTGCATTTTGCCTAATGGTTGCGGTTATGTACTGGTGGATTTTCCCGGTAGAGAAATATCACTTCTGGCCCCATTTCATGATGATTTCATTCTATTTGTTTGTCATCCTATCTATTGCCACGATTGTTATTTCCAAGCTTGAAAAGAATGCCACAGACGAAAATACCCTTGGTTCGGAGAAATTACCTAAAACATCAAAAGTTGTCTGGATCTCCTGGGCATTATTGGTTGTGGTCATGGTTTCGCTGTATCTGTTCTTTAATTGATTTGCTGAATAGTTTAATGAGCAAGGATAAGATTAGAACGCAGATTCACGCAGATTTAGCGGATTAATACGGATAAGAAAAATACTTCGTATTTTGATTTTAAGACAAAGATTTTGAACTTAAAAGCGCCAATTTGAGTGACTAGATTTACTAATAACCAATCAACTTAATCGACTTAATCAACCAATCAACTAATCAACCAATTAACCAATCAACTAATCAACCAATTAACCAATCACTAATCACCATGAATCACAGAGAACGATTTTATGCCACCATTGCCAATTTGCCTGTCGACCGTCCGGCTTCCTGGTTAGGTTTGCCTGTTCCGGATGCCCAACAGGGATTGCTGGATTTCTTTAAAGTTAGTTCGGTTGACGAATTGAAGGTATTGCTGGACGATGATATTTATCCCATAGAGGTTCCCTATCATTTTCCTCCCTCTAATCATATTGCGTGTGCATTTAAGTTTGCCAAAGTATCACATGATGACAAGCCGGATGAGCGTACTCTTACGGCACCCGGGTTCTTCGAGGATATCGACGATCCATCTGAAGTGGATAGCTTTCCGTGGCCCGATCCGTCCTTGTATCTTGACGTGGAGGAATCACGCAGGTTGGCTCAGGCAGTAGATCCCGGATATATTCGAATGGGAGTGATGTGGAGTGCTCATTTCCAGGATGCCTGTGCGGCATTTGGTATGGAAAAAGCCCTGATGGTCATGCTTATGAATCCTGAAATGTTTACGGCTGTGATCGACCGGATCACTGATTTTTACCTCCAGGCTAATGAGTTGTTTTACGAAGCTACCAAAGGGTATCTGGATGCTGTCCTGATTGGAAACGACTTTGGCAGTCAGTGTGGATTAATGGTTGATCCCGAATCCCTACGTGCCTATGTCTTCCCCGGCACAAAGAAACTGATTGATCAGGCGAAGAGTTACGGGTTGAAAGTTATTCATCATTCGTGCGGCTCCATTTTCCCGATTATTGACGATTTGATAGAATTGGGAGTTGACGTCATTCATCCCATACAAGCCTTGGCTCAGGATATGGATGCACCGAATCTGAAGGCTCACTTTGAAGGGAAAACATCTTTCTGTGGTGGGGTAGATGCCCAGCACTTACTGGTAAATGGCACACCTGAACAGGTACACCTGAAAGTAACCGAACTGAAAGGGCTATTCCCCACCGGATTGATCATTTCGCCCAGTCATGAGGCTATTCTGCAGGATATTCCTCCAGCTAACATAAACGCATTATTTGAAGCATTAAAATTATAATAAAACAAGGCAATGCACCTAAACAGAAAGAAAAGGATATGAAACGATTTGGACAACTGATCCATTTGAAACCGGAAGGTGCCGATGAATACATCAAACAACATGCCTCCGTATGGCCCGGTGTCTTGAAAATGCTAACGACATGTCATATCATTAATTATTCCATTTTTAAAAAAGATCTTGTGTTGTTCTCCTATTTCGAATATACAGGATCTGATTTCGAAGGGGATATGGCCATTATGGCTGCTGACGATGAAACACAACGTTGGTGGAATGTTGTAAAGCCCTTGATGGAACCTATTGAAACAAGATCAGTGGGTGAGTTTTGGGCAGATATGGTGGAGATTTTTCACCTGGATTAGTTAGTTGATTAGTTAATTGGTTAATTAGTTGATTAAGTTTAATTGGGTTGAATTGGTTGGTTTGAATGATATGATCTTGATCTTTAAAATGTAAATAGTAAATGAATAAATAAATAGTAGAAATAACCGCCCCAAGCCCCTGAAGGGGATGCTAAGAGTGGTATCTTGAGATTCATTGGTCTTTATAATATGATGTTAGGAGACGATGGTAATTCACATCCGCCCCAAGCCCCTGAAGGGGATGTTAAGAGTGGTATCTTGAGATTTATTTGTTTTTCATAATATGATGTTTAGGAGACGATGGTAATTCACATCCCCTTTACAGGTTGTGTAATTATTGTTTTAAAAGCGTTCTTTGAAATATTGTAAAAAATGGAAAATCCACAAATAATTAGGCTAACAATACTATAATACATTTATTAACTTAATTGCACTCGTGTTTTATTCAAATAC
>CAIYOZ010000110.1 GCA_903927945.1 uncultured Bacteroidales bacterium
GCTTAATATGTGGGAGTACGACAATGGGTACTGCTAAACCTATTGAGAGGGCGACTAAGACTTATGCTTCTTACTGTAGTCGCACTCTCAATACAGAGGTGTCGCCCTCCCACTTGCTCAAAAATGATATAAGTTGAATGCTTAAAAAGTGGGAGTGCGACTAACTACCAATACAAAAACCCGAAATCTATTGTGTTGAAAGTGAATGAACAATGAACCAAAACAAAGGATAGTTGTTGAAGTAAATATGAAATAAATGATGTAAAAAAAACGGGAGGCTTCAATTATGGATAAAGAACTTGACAAAAGGGATGATTCATTGGGGAACAATAAGTTATACAACCGGATAGAAGAGTTGATTGAACTTGCCCGTCAAAAGGTGGCTACGGTGGTAAACCTCACGATGGTACATACTTATTTTGAAGTAGGTCGTATGATCGTGGAAGATGAGCAACAAGGAAAAGATCGTGCTGAATATGGAAAAGCAGTTCTTAGAGAATTATCAATACGATTAACCGGTAGGTTTGGGAGGGGTTCTCCGAACAAAATTTAAGGAACATGCGTCAGTTCTTTACTGCTTATGTTGATAGAGACTTGTCAATTCGCCAGACACTGTCTAGCGAATTAAAAAGTATAGAAAATGAGTCAGGCAAAGTGAAATCGCTTAACTTCACGTTGAATTGGTCACACTATTTAATATTGATGCGAATTGAAAATACAGCTGAACGGAATTTCTATGAAATAGAGGCGACGAAGGAAAATTGGTCGGAAAGACATCTTTCTCGTCAGTATCAATCCAGTTTGTATGAACGCCTGGCATTGAGTCGTAACAAAGAAGAGGTGATGAAACTGGCAAGTGAAGGACATACCGTTATAAAGCCTGAAGATATATTGAAAAATCCATTGACCCTGGAGTTTTTGGGAATGGAGGAAAAAGACTCCTATACAGAATCGGAACTCGAACATGCCATTATCTCAAAAATTCAACAATTCTTACTGGAATTAGGCAAGGGTTTTCTGTTTGAAGCACGACAAAAACGCATTACTTTCGATGATGAGCATTTCTTTGTTGATTTGGTATTCTACAACCGTTTGTTACAATGTTATGTGCTGATCGACCTGAAAACCGACAAACTGACCCATCAGGACCTGGGTCAAATGCAGATGTATGTTAACTATTACGACAAGTACGAAAAATGCGGGTTCGAAAAGCCTACCATTGGTATTTTACTTTGTAAAAAGAAAAATACGGCATTGGTTGAACTGACCTTACCAGAAGATGCTCACATTTATGCATCAGAATACACACTCTATCTGCCCGATAAGCAATTACTCCAACAGAAACTGACAGAATGGATCATTGAGTTTGATGACTTGAAAAAGGACTGATAAAGGTTGGCCCTCCCACTTTCTCAAAAATGAAATCAGTTGAATGCTTAAAAAGTGGGAGTGCGACTTAGGGGTACAGCTAGACTTATTGAGAGGGCGACTAAGACTTATTCTTCATACTGAGTCGCACTCTCAAGATGAGATCGCCCTCCCACTTGCTCAAAAATGAATTAAGTTGAATGCTTAGAAAGTGGGAGTGCGACTAAGGAGTACCGCTAAACTTATTGAGAGGGCGACTAAGACTTATTCTTCATACTGTAGTCGCACTCTCAATATAGAGGTCGCCCTCCCACTTACTCAAAAATGAAATCAGTTGAATGTTTAAGAAGTGGGAGTGCGACTAAAGGGTAAGCTAAACTTATTGAGAGGGCGACTAAGACTTATGCTTCATACTAAAGTCGCACTCTCAATATAGAGAAAACGCTCAAAGGTACTGCGTACGCTTTGAGGTTTGCATGTAAAACTTATGCAAAGTTTAGAATAAATTCTGTAATTTTGTGATAATTGATTCAATGTTATTAAGATGTTCATGATGATTGAGAACCACAAAAAAATAAATATGCACATTATGAGAAAACCAGAGAAACATTTAATAGGAATAGGTTTTTGGATAGGAGGAGCTGTTTTTAGTCTGATCAATATATTTAAAATCCTGACACACGCCAACATCCTGAGTTACGATTATATCATGACTGGTGTTGCTATCCTATTCATTGCAGTGAGCTTTCTGTTGCTAAGAATAAAAAACAGAGGGTATAGCCGGGATAAAACAGATAAATTTACAGTGGGTATCAGTTTTTGGATAGGCGGAGGAGTTTATAGCGTGATAAACATGATTATGAACCTTAAAGACACACCCCAAAGTAATATTTTATCGTACAACTATTTAATTACAGGGGTTGCTTTAGTTGGTATGATTCTGAGCCTAATTTTATTGACAAAAGGGAAAAAAACCGATGATTCAATGTGATTCACTTTATTAATACATAAGATATAAAAAGCTAGTGAGAGCCTGACTTGGAGTCAGGCTCTCACTATTCTAACCTATAAGGCTGTCACTAAAAGAAGTTATATTCCACTTGTACGGCATGTCATTTTATACCAATTTATGCTGAATTTCGTTATTGATAATCCCTGGACAGACGGCGAAGGGTAGGAAATAAACAATCCTAAATGTTTTTAAAAGATATACATTAAGGTTAATCTTTTAAACATTATTTTTCTTTACCCTTTTGTTTTTCAAACATTTAATATAAAAAACATAGAGAAATACTAGAAAATCATGAAACCGAGGGTTTAAGGTATTTTTAGGTAAAAATGTACGGTGAAATGGAAAAATTGTCGTTCCTTTGCACCGTTTTTTAAGCAAACAAAATTTATAGATATCTATGAGCAGTTTATCGCTTTTCCTGGTCGTTTTACTTACCGGTATTGCCCTTGTGGTGGCCGGGCTTGGTATGGCGCTGTTATTAGCCCCACGATCTTTCAATCCTCAAAAAGGAGAACCTTACGAATGTGGAATCCCCACGCACGGCACCTCGTGGATGCAGTTTAAAGCAGGGTATTACCTGTATGCTATCCTGTACCTGATGTTCGACGTAGAGACCATCTTCCTGTTTCCCTGGGCTACTATCGTTCGCGATCTGGGTGTACAGGGGTTATACAGCATTTTGTTTTTTATAGTGATCCTGGGATTGGGTCTGGCGTATGCATGGAAGAAAGGAGTATTAAAATGGAATTAAAAAATGCAAGTATAAAAGGAATCCCAACGGAGGATTTCAACGATAACGAATACCTGGAAGGCTATATCAAGGAATTGGAAGCTGCCGGGGTGAATGTGGTACTGAGCAAGATAGACGAACTCATCAACTGGGGACGTTCGAACTCGGTATGGCCGTTGATTTATGCCACCAGCTGCTGTGGGATTGAGTTCATGTCGGCTGCTGCCGCACATCACGATATCGCACGCTTTGGCATGGAAGTAACCCGTAACAGTCCCCGTCAGGCCGACCTGATGATTGTGGCCGGAACGATGGTACATAAAATGGCGCCACTGATTAAACGGGTTTACGACCAGATGGCTGAACCTAAATATGTACTGGCCATGGGTGCCTGCGCTATATCAGGTGGACCTTTTGTCGGTTCATACCATGTGGTGAATGGAGTGGATCAGATTTTACCGGTAGATGTTTATGTACCGGGTTGCCCTCCCCGCCCTGAATCATTGTTCTACGGATTGATGCAATTACAGCGGAAGATTAAGTTGGAGCAGTTTTTGGGAAACCGTCAAAGATAGTTCCGTGTTCCGCGTTCCGCGTTAAAGAGGGATTTTGAGGATTCATTCATTTGATTTAGATTAAATAAGGGAAGATTTTCGAGTGTGAGATCTTTTCTACTAAGGGTAAAAAAAATTGAAATAAGGTTTAAGCTATTTATTCATTTACTATTTACGATTTAAATGCATTTGGATTTAAAGTTTCAATCATTTGAATTTAAATTAAATAAGGGAAGATTGTTGAGGGAGGTAATCTTTTCTACTAAGGGTAAAAAAAAATGAAATAAGGTTTCTAATAAGAGAAATAAATATAAGTAAGATTTTGAAATACAGTTAGGTTTTAATTGAAAAACCTTATTTTTATCTTCGAAACCTCAGTTGAAAACAATACTCCCCAATTCTTTAAACCTTATTACCTTATTTCGGTAATATAAATTGATAATTTTTGAAATAGACTAATCACCTATTTTGACAACATAAAAAAGAAATACTTTACGCCGTTTAACCGGTGACTTTATAAAAGAAATGGAAAAAATAAAAGAGTTAATACTTAGTACTGTCAGCGATGCGGTGATTGAACAAAAGCAAAAGCTGACAGTCACGGTAGAACCAAACAAACTTCACAGTTTAGCCCAGGCATTACGCGACAACGCCACCTTACCTTTCGATTTTCTGGTATATCTCATTGGAATGGACCGGGGCGAGGAACTGGGAGTAAACTACTTACTAGCTTCTTCCACCGACCTGTCAAAGGAAATCGTATTGAAAACGAATACAGCTGACCGCGAAAACCCCTTGTTGTATTCCATTGCCGATTTGTTCGAAACAGCACAGTTCAACGAACGTGAAGTATACGCCCTGATGGGAATCAGGTTTATCAACAACCCCGACATGCGCAAGTTCTTTTTGAACGGCGACTGGGTAGGATATCCGTTGCGCAAGGATTACGATGCAAACCCTGAACTGAACCCGCTATCGGTGGAAAGCAAGGAAATCATTGACATCGCCCCCCGGATCATGGAAACACCGGAAGGACTGATAGAAGAAACTGTCAGAATTTTCAACGACGACGACTACATTATCAACATAGGGCCACAACATCCTTCCACCCATGGAGTAATGCATTTCCGCACCTCGCTGGATGGAGAAATCGTGAAGAAGATTGATGTACACAGCGGATATATCCACCGTGGCATTGAGAAAATGAGCGAGAGCATGATGTACCCGCAGATACTTCACCTCACCGACCGGTTGGATTACCTGTCGGCAAACATCAACCGTCACGGGTTGTGTATGTGTGTGGAGAAAGCATCACAAATAGAAGTACCGGAACGGGCACAGTATATCCGCACCATCATGGATGAGCTGAACCGCATTGATTCACACTTATTGGCATGGGCATGCCAAACCAATGACCTGGGTGCCATTACCGCCTTTATCTATGGAATGCGCGAACGTGAAATTATCCTGGATATCTTCGAAAAGACTTGCGGTGGTCGACTGATCATCAACCAGAATGTGATTGGTGGCGTGATGTTCGATATCTATGCCGATTTCCAGAAAGATGTAAAAGCATTTATCCCTTATATGCGTGAAAAGCTGGTGGAATACGACCGTTTCTTCTCGCACAACGTGATTGCCCTGGGCCGTATGGTCACTATCGGGGTCATGACAAAAGAAGCTGCTATCAACTACGGGGTGACAGGACCTGCTGGACGAGGTTCGGGCTGGTCGTGCGATATCCGCAAACATATCCCTTATGCCTTGTATGACAAGGTGGATTTCAAGGAAGTGATCCGTACCGAAGGTGATTCGTACGCACGCTATTTGAACCGCCTGGACGAAATAGAACAGTCGTTGCACATCATCGAACAACTGATCGATAATATCCCGGCAGGTGATATCGTGGCTAAGGTGAAACCAATTATCCGCGTACCGGAAGGAGAATACTACCAACGGGTGGAAGCCTGTCGTGGGGAATTCGGTGTATTCATTGAAAGCCGCGGGGATAAGTTCCCGTACCGCTTGAAATTCCGTTCACCTTCTATGGCACTGGTATCGGCTATGCCGTTGATCTGCCAGAATGAAAAGATATCCGACTTTATCGGTATCGGGGGATCCATGGATTATGTGATACCGGATATTGACAGATAGTTTATAGTTTATAGTGGGTAGTTTATAGTCGGTAGTCGGTAGTAATAAGTTAGTGAACCAATTAACTGATTAACCAATTAACCAATCAACCAATCAACAATCGTACAAATTACATATGCAAGAACCATTAGAAATTTCAAACCTGACAACCTGGTTAGACACCACCCTACGAGGCATAATGCCTTCCATGTGGGTGATCCTGATAGAATGTGTGTTGGTGGGTGTAGCCCTGTTGGCTGCTTACGCGGTAATAGCCCTTATCCTGATCTACGCGGAACGCAAGATCACGGCATTCTTTCAGGCACGTTACGGTCCGAACCGGGTAGGTAAATACGGTATTCTCCAGAGTGTGGCCGATATGATCAAGATCTTGCTGAAAGAAATCGTGAAGATCAACCGGGTAGACCGCTTCCTGTTCTTTGCAGCTCCTTTCTTTATGATTGTTGCCTCCATGCTTACCTTTGGTGCAATTCCCTTCGGAAAAGGACTCCATGCCGTGGATTTCAATATCGGGGTGCTCTACGTAACAGCTGTATCGTCCTTAGGGATTATCGGCGTACTGCTGGCAGGATGGTCGAGCAACAACAAATACTCCATGATTGGTGCCATGCGAAGTGGTGCACAGTTTGTCAGTTATGAACTTTCGGCAGGATTTGCCTTGATGACGATCGTAGTACTGGCAGGAACCATGCAGTTCTCCACCATGATCGAGGGACAACGTTATTGCTGGAACCTGTTCAACGGACATATCTCCTCGATGATTGCCTTTGTATTGTACCTCATATCGGGACATGCCGAGACAAATCGCGGACCTTTTGACATACCGGAAGCGGAATCGGAATTAACAGCCGGTTACCATACCGAATACTCAGGGCTTCAATTCGGGTTCTATTACCTGGCGGAATACCTGAACATGTTTATCATTGCCTCGATCGCTACCACCGTATTCCTGGGCGGATATATGCCTATACAGGTTCACGGATGGGAAGGCTTTAACCAGGTGATGACGTTTATCCCTACCTACGTGTGGTTCTTTGGGAAAACAGCCGTGCTGATCTTCCTGAGCCTTTGGGTTCGCTGGTCATTCCCACGCTTGCGTATCGACCAGTTGTTGAACCTGGAATGGAAATACCTGTTGCCGATCAATCTGGTGAATATCGTGGTCATGGTGATTATCGTATTGTCGGGATTGACATTGACAGATTTGTTCCCATCACTGTTCTAAGAAAGAACCCCAAGCCCCTAAAGGGGGATAAAATAAGAAACTTGGCAATAGTAAATTGTAAATAAGTAAATAGTAAATAAAAAGATGAGTTCAATATCAAAATATTTTTCAGGGTTATTTACCGGCATCAAGTCATTGCTGGTAGGTATGTCTGTGACATGGAAAGAGTTGTGGACAAAGAAAGTGACCCAACAGTATCCTGAGAACAGGGACACCCTGGTGATCTCTGATCGTTTCCGTGCCGAATTAACCATGCCGCATGATGAAAACAACGAACATGCCTGTACGGCTTGCGGTATTTGCGAGATGAACTGCCCGAATGGCACCATTACCGTCAATTTCAAGATGGTTGAAACGGAAGATGGCAAGAAGAAAAAAGTGCTTGACACTTACAAATGGGACTTAGGAATGTGTACCTTCTGCAACCTGTGCGTACTGACCTGCCCGTCGGATGCCATCAAGTTTGAGAACACCTTTGAAAATGCAGTATTTACCCGTGACAAGCTTAAGCAACAGTTGAATCACGAAGGTTCGAAGATGCGTGAGAAGAAAAAGGTGGAAAGACCGGCAGCACCTGTAGCCAAAGCACCCGTAGTATCAGAAGTGAAAGTGGAAACTCCCGCTGCTGAAGTAAAACCGGCAGTGGTGGACACGGAAGTGAAAGCTGTAGTTCCTGAAGTGGAAGTGAAACCCACAGTGGTTGACGCAGAGGTGAAAGTGGAATTACCTATTGAAGAAGCTGTAAAAGCTGATAAAGAGATAGAGGCTGAATCGAAAGATGAAACGACTGAAAAATAATACAAACAGAAAATAAAATAGGATAATCTTTCGATTATGGCAGAACAAATTATATTTTACATTTTAGCGGCAATCATTGCAGTTTTCTCTATCCTGGCAGTTACCTCCAAACGCATTATTCGCTCAGCCACTTACTTATTATTCGTGTTGTTAGCCACTGCAGGGCTTTACCTGTTGCTGGGCTATAATTACTTGTTTGCGGTTCAGGTGGCAGTCTATGCCGGTGGTGTGATGGTGTTGTTTATATTCGCCATTTTGCTTACCAATCGTCCGGGAGCGGATGTAAAGTCGGAACTGGCTGTACGCAGGGTTGTGGCAGGGATTACAGCCCTGGCGGGCGTAGCCTTTTGTGCCCATATCATTTATTACAATGTGAACAAGGTGATGGTCACCGTGGCACAAAGCGAACTGACACCTCAGCAAATTGGTCATACCATGCTGGGAACAGACAAATATCAGTATTTAATGCCTTTCGAAGCGATCAGTATTTTATTGCTGGCGTGTATTATCGGGGCAATTATGATTGCGAGAAAGAGATAATTTAGTTTATAGTTTATAGTTAGTAGTTTATAGTAGGTAGTAAGTAGTCGGTAGTCGGTAGTAAGAAGTGGTTAGTAAGAAGTCGATACAGAACACTAATAAACTTAATCAACCAATCAACTTAATCAACTAATCAACCAATCAACTAATCAACCAATTAACCAAACAACAACGATTCAACAAATATGGAATTAATAACGAATTTTCTATCCGGATCAGTGCAGATAGAAGCATACTTAGGATTAAGTTTAATCATGTTCTTTGCAGGGATCTACGGTTTCCTGTCACGCAAGAGTTTATTGATGATACTCATCTCCATCGAACTTATGCTGAATGCTGCCGATATCAACTTTGTGGTTTTCAACCGCTATTTGTATCCCGGACACCTTGAAGGGTTTTACTTTACACTGTTCACCATTGCCATAGCAGCCTGTGAAACTGCCGTTGCCATAGCCATTATCATCAATATCTACCGGAACCTAAACAGCGTGGAAGTAGGTAACCTGGATGAAATGAAGGAATAATTCATTTACAATTTTATTATTTACAATTTACTATTGAAGATTGACAATTATATCATATGCAATATACACTCTTAATTTTAGTTCTTCCGCTTCTTAGCTTCATTGTGTTGGGTCTGGTGGATTCGAAGTGGAGCCCCAAGGTGGCAGGTACCATTGGAACCCTGGTGTTAGGAATCATTACGGCTCTTTCGTATCTTACTGCCTGGGAATATTTCAGCATGCATCAGGTTGCCGGCGTATACGAAAAAGTAATCCCTTACAATATCGAATGGTTGCGTTTCACTGAATTTCTGCATATCAATTTAGGAATACTGCTTGATCCTATTTCCGTGATGATGCTTGTAGTCATTACCACCGTATCATTCATGGTAAACATTTACAGCCTTGGATACATGGTGAATGAAAAGGGATTCGAACGCTATTATGCCTTCCTGTCGTTGTTTACCTTCTCCATGTTGGGATTGGTGGTAGCTACCAATATCTTCCAAATGTATATTTTCTGGGAATTGGTGGGTGTGTCGTCTTACCTGCTCATCGGATTCTACTATACCAAGCCTTCAGCCGTAGCTGCAGCAAAAAAAGCATTTATCGTTACCCGTTTTGCCGATTTAGGTTTCCTGATTGGTATCCTGGTACTTTCGTTCTATTCAAAGACATTTGACTTTGGTATCCTGACCTCGGGTAACCCAAGCGTATTTGCCAGCACGGTGGGTGTTTCCTTTATGGGAGTCTCCGTCATGAGTTGGGCATTGGGACTAATCTTCATCGGTGGTGCCGGTAAATCAGCAATGTTCCCGTTACAAATCTGGTTACCGGATGCTATGGAAGGCCCTACTCCTGTATCGGCACTGATCCACGCTGCCACCATGGTAGTGGCCGGGGTATACCTGGTTGCACGGTTGTTTCCACTTTATATTGTATATGCTCCCGATGTATTGCATGGGATAGCCTATGTAGGTGCTTTCACCTCGTTGTTTGCTGCCGTGATTGCGGTAGTACAAACCGATATTAAACGTGTACTGGCATTCTCCACCATTTCCCAGATCGGGTTCATGATGGTTGGATTGGGTGTGTCAGGGAACGGTGGTCACGAAGGACTCGGTTACATGGCTTCCATGTTCCACCTGTTCACACACGCCATGTTCAAAGCCTTATTGTTCCTGGGTGCAGGTTCGGTGATTCATGCCGTTCACAGCAACGAAATGAACCACATGGGCGGATTACGGAAATATATGCCGATTACGAACTGGACATTCCTGATTGCTTGTCTTGCCATTGCAGGTATCCCTCCTTTCTCGGGATTCTTCAGCAAGGATGAGATATTATCTGCCTGTTACGAGTTCAGCCCGTATATGGGAGTTACCATGACGATTATTGCCGGTTTGACTGCCTTCTATATGTTCAGGTTATACTTCAACATTTTCTGGGGGAAAGAACACAAACACGAACATACACCGCATGAATCGGGATTTGCCATGGCATTGCCGTTGGTATTCCTCGCAACAGTTACCGTATTTGCCGGATTTATTCCTTTCGGACATTTTGTAACCAGCGACCGTGCCAATTACAACATTGAACTGGACACTGTAGTAGCAAGTATCAGCGTATTGGTGGCAGCATGCTCCATTGCATTGGCGACTATCCTGTACCGCAAGGAAAGTGCAGTGCCAAAGAAACTGGCAACTACTTTTTCGGGACTGCATTCGGCAGCCAGCCACCGTTTCTATATTGACGAAGTGTACTTGTTCATTACCAAGAAAATTATTTTCAACAATATATCCAAACCTCTTGCCTGGTTCGACCGTCACGTAATTGATGCCAGCATGAACGGAATGGCAGGAACCACACAATGGTTCTCGCTCAAGATTAAAAGCTTTCAATCGGGACAAGTACAGCAATATGCTTACGTATTCCTGTTAGGAACGCTGGCAATTGCATTAATGGTGATATTTATTTAGACCCCTACCCCCTAAAGGGGAATAAGATCAGGTGTCAACACAATACTAACATCTCACTCCCCTTTAGGGGCTGGGTAATTTTTTAAGATATGAACTTTTTATCCTTATTCGTTCTCATTCCGGCATTAATGATGATGGGCCTGTTTCTTTCGAACAGTCGCAAACAGCTTTTATTCTTCATGACCGCCGGAGCTTCACTTTTGATGATATTTTCAACTGTGTTGACATACATGTATTTCACCGAACGTGCAGCAGGAAATGCAGCGACTATGCTTTTTACGGCAGACACTGTGTGGTACTCCGCTTTTAATATCCATTATTCAGTGGGAGTTGATGGAATATCGGTAGCGATGCTGATACTTACCTCTATCATAGTATTCACCGGGGTATTTGCTTCCTGGAAAATAGATCCGCTACCTAAGGAATTTTTCTTATGGTTCTGCCTGTTATCAAGTGGGGTTTATGGTTTCTTCATCTCTACCGACTTGTTTACCATGTTTATGTACTACGAAATCGCATTGATTCCAATGTACCTGTTGATTGGTATCTGGGGAACGGGTAAAAAAGAATATGCTGCCATGAAGTTGACACTGATGTTGATGGGTGGTTCGGCGTTGTTGCTGGTAGGTATCTTAGGAATTTATTATGCTTCAGGTGCGACCACCATGAACATTCTTGAAATTGCCAAGTTGCATATCCCTATTGAAATGCAGTATTATTTCTTCCCGCTTACCTTTACCGGTTTTGGGGTGTTGGGTGCTATGTTCCCTTTCCATACATGGTCACCTGATGGTCATGCCTCCGCTCCTACTGCAGTGTCGATGTTACATGCCGGTGTACTGATGAAACTGGGAGGTTACGGTTGTTTCCGTGTAGCCATGTACCTGATGCCACAGGCTGCTCATGAACTGGCCTGGATATTCTTAATCCTGACAGGTATCAGCGTGGTGTATGGCGCATTCTCGGCTATCCACCAGACCGACCTGAAATATATCAATGCATACTCTTCGGTGAGCCACTGCGGTCTTGTACTCTTCGCTATCCTGATGATGAATGAGACATCGGCTACCGGTGCTATCCTTCAAATGCTTTCACACGGTCTGACAACAGCCCTCTTCTTTGCACTAATCGGAATGATTTACGGAAGGACACATACACGCTTGATTACCGAAATGGGCGGATTGATGAAAGTGCTTCCATTTCTGGGAGTATGTTTTGTAATCGCCGGGTTGGGTTCATTGGGATTACCAAGTCTTAGCGGCTTCGTGGCTGAAATGACTATTTTCGTTGGTTCATTTCAACATACTGATTTGTTCCACCGTGTATTGACAGTGCTTGCATGTAGTTCCATCGTAATTACAGCCGTCTATATTTTACGTATGGTTGGAAAATTCTTACTGGGAAAAATACAGGATCCACATCACGAACATTTGACAGATGCCACCTGGTTTGAAAGAATCTCGGTTGTCACACTTATTTTCTTTATGTTCGCACTTGGGTCAGCACCTTTCTGGATTACAAATATGATTCACGAAAGCGTACTTCCGGTGATCGGACAGTTAGTTAAGTAGTTTATAGTAGGTAGTTTATAGTTTATAGAAAATAACTAAATAACCAATCAACCAATTAACAAAATAACCAAACAACAACAATTCAACAACATATGGATTACAGTAGTTTTTTACAAATGAACGAGGAATTTTCACTGCTGATGGTGATGTTATTTCTTTTGATTTACGATATCTTTGCAGGAGAAAAGGGATCGAAGTATTTCCAACCCATTGCATTGGTACTCTTTGCAGCTCATACCTTGTTGAATTGCATACCACGTGATGCATTTTCCATTGCAGGGGGCATGTACCAGTACGTTCCCATGCAGACCTATGTGAAGACTATCCTGAACATCGGAACATTCATCGTATTGTTGCAGGCACATAAATTCCTGAACGAAGATGCCAACCGCATTAAACGGGGTGAATTCTATTTCCTTACCTTATCGACGCTGTTAGGAATGTATTTCATGATATCCTCCGGAAATTTCCTGATGTTCTTTATCGGCCTTGAAACAGCCTCTATCCCTATGGCTACGTTGGTGGCATTTGACAAGTATAACCGCAAGTCGGCTGAAGCAGGTGCTAAATATATCCTTTCGGCAGTATTTGCTTCCAGCATTTCATTGTTCGGTATGTCATTGATCTACGGTTCAACGGGAACATTATACTTCAGTGACCTCGCAACATTAATCACAGCATCTCCACTAACGATCATGGCATTCGTGTTCTTCTCGGTAGGGTTGTTCTTTAAAATCTCACTGGTACCTTTCCACCTCTGGACTCCGGACGTTTATGAAGGAGCACAGACCAATATCACTTCGTACCTCTCGGTGATCTCGAAAGGAGCAGCCGTGTTTGTATTGTTCACCCTGCTGACAAAAGTGTTCGGTCACCTGGTTACCCAATGGCAACCTATCCTGTACGGACTGGCAGTAGTGAGTATCACCGTGGCCAATGTATTTGCGATCCGTCAACAGAACCTGAAAAGATTCCTCGCATTTTCGTCCATATCACAGGCCGGTTATATCCTGCTGGCGATTATCAGCGGTACGGCTCTTGGAATGACTTCACTGGTATATTACGTGCTGGTGTATATGTTCTCCAACCTGGCTGCATTCGGTGTGATCTCGGTCATTGAAAATCAGACCAAGAAAGTATTGATGTCCGATTATAACGGACTGTATCAAACCAACCCGCGGTTAAGCTTCGTGATGATGCTCGCATTGTTCTCATTGGCAGGTATTCCACCATTTGCAGGATTCTTCAGTAAGTTCTTCGTGTTCTCGGCAGCTGCCCAACAAGGATATTATGTACTGGTATTTATCGCCTTGTTAAACACCATCATATCATTGTATTATTACCTGTTGGTGATCAAAGCCATGTTCCTGAACAAGAGCGAAAACCCGATAGAAGTTGTGAAGAGCGATTTCCCTGTAAAACTTAGTTTTGTAATCTGTACGTTAGGCATTTTACTTGTTGGACTCTTTAGCACCATTTACGATCAAATTGGCTTATTAAGCTTCGGAATGTAATGACAACTATACATCCAAATGAAAGACCCGCTGTAATTAAACCTACAGCGGGTCTTTTAATTTGATACAATGTAAAAATTGATTAAGTGTGAATCTAGTCTGTGTTTTATTTAAACAGCAAACCCACAATCCCGAAATTTAAAGAAATTACATCTACGCTTTCATTTAATTCAGAATAATTTAATTTGTTGTATTTCCCTTCCAGTACAAACCCAACATGACTTCTTAGAGGAATAATCATCCCAAGACCAAAACAAACGCCAGATCCATTGTTATCTGTAAGACCATAAAAAGACTGATCAAATTTTGTACTTTGAAAATTCCAACCAGCATTTATATATGGAAACGCTTTACTATCCTGTTTTCCGAAGGCGTACCCTATTTCAGGACCAATTGCCAACCCGGTAATATTACCTGAGTTTAGACTCTGATTTGAATAACTGAATCCTCCTCCTATAAAGAAATGATCCAGAATAAAATAATTTATTGAAGGAGTAATAGTTAAAACGCTTGTATGGTCCGACCCGGAACTATATCCTGTACTGGTAAAACTTGCCAATCCAGTTATCATGGTGGCACCTCTACCAATGGCAAAACCTTGCCCGTGAACTTTAATTGACAAAACCATGAAGCTGCAAATCAATACTAAAATTTTAATTTTCATACATTTAATTTTATAAGTGTTTTGAAATCAAAAGTAATTAACTTAATTGAATTAAGCAAAGATTTATGAATGTTTCTAATCATTTTTTTGTGTAAACTCAATCACATATTATCATAATCAGGAGAGAATATTCATAAAAAGTCAGGGTAAGTTTTAACCACATTTTATCATCTGCAGGGAATGTTACTATTTTAATTGTTATTTATTATCTTTGTCTTCAATTTAAAAAAAATGAACAAACTCATCAACACCGTTAAATCTATTTATCTTCGTCAACCAATTTTGGTTATCTTATTCATCAGTGCCCTATTGACCATCCCATGGATTACTATGGGTGAGTTCTACACCAAAGGAGAGCCACGGGAGGCCACTGTTGCCACTTGTATACTCAATACGGGCAATTGGGTATTACCGGCTGATTATGCCGACGAGGTGGCTTATAAGCCGCCATTCACGCACTGGTTTATTGCAGCCTTCTCACTGCCACAGGGTCACGTGAGTGAAACAACCGCCAGGTTACCGTCAGCTTTAGGATTGATCGGCATTACGATGTTGTTTTTCGTAATACTGCACAAACGAAAAACAAAGGTACAGGCCATTTTGGCAAGCCTGATCTTACTTACCAGTTTTGAAATGCATCGCTCGGGGATAGAGGCACGTGTGGATATGACCCTTGCCTTCTTCATGATTGCCGGACTGTTCAGCCTCTTCAAATGGGAAGAGAAAGGGTTGAAAGGATATCCGGTGCTGATCCCTATCTTCCTGGGAGGAGCTGCTCTGGTAAAAGGGCCGGTAGGTATTGTACTGCCCTGCCTTGTATTCGGAATCTATTTATTGATCGTGCAAAGGTATTCATTGTGGAAAATCATTCTAAAAAATATTGTGGTGGCATTACCTGCTTTAGCAATCCTGTTGCTTTGGTATGTGCTGGCATATCAGCAAGGGGGAACTCATTTTTTACAAATTGTATACGCTGAAAACTTTGGAAGATTCTTTGGCGGAAATAGTCAGGAAATGGGCATTTCCTATGATCTGGGGCATGAAGGACCTTTCTGGTATTATTTACCGGCCATAATTCTGGGATTTCTACCGTGGTCGTTTTTATTGATCTTTAGTGCATTCGCCATTTCTTATAAAAAGCTGTGGAAGAATTTCATTCCTCACAAATCAGCTTTTTGGCAAAGGTTAGCTGGAATGGATAAATTTACGCTCTTCAGCATTGTTTCGGTCCTTGTTATTCTTGGGTTCTATGCGATACCGATTTCTAAACGAAGTGTCTATATTATGCCCGCTTATCCATTTGCGGCTTACTTACTTATGCTTCTGTATGAATGGGCACTAGAGATTAAACCGAAATTAATCAAAGGAATTGCATATATCATAATGACTTTTTCAGGGCTGATCCTTATGATTCAGTTAATCTTTCATTCTGTAAATTTAGATGACATCGTGGGACCTTTGTTCCATAATTCAAGAACACAGCATGATATCGGAACCATATCAAACGGGTTGCAACATCCTACTATGCTAGCTATTTTAATGTGGGTATTATTGCTTGCATCATTTATTTTTTGTGGCGCATTCATAAGAAGAAAAAACTCATTAACCCTTTTGTTTGGCACACTGTTTTTATTTATTTGCCTGCAGATTTCTCTGGAAGCATCTGTATTTCCGGTGTTTAAAAATTCGTATTCTTCCCGTCCTTTTGCAGAAAAGATTCAAGCAAAATATAACCTGAATGGAAATACGTATGTATATGTCAACCTAAGAGATTTCCCCAACCTGTATGGGTTAAATTTCTACCTGGGAAATCATTTCAGGAACTTTGAAAAAGAACTTCCCAAAGAAGGATATTTTATCACTGGTTCAACCATGATCGATAAAATCAGACTTAAATTTTCCGGAAAATACAGTTTCAAAGAACTTGAAAGGACCTCTGATAAATTCAATGACTATAATGACATCATGATCCTCTATCAGATTACGAAAAAAAATAAAAATCAGAACTGATTATTTCTCAATTTAAAACCCGCTGCAAGAAAAGTTCTTACAGCGGGTTATTTAGACCAACAACTCCGTTTTTTATCATTTGTTTAAATTATCATACTTTTTAGTTTCATTATCGAATTTCTCCATAAACTTCTTTTGAAACTTTGCTTGAAATTCAATATCACCAATGTATAAGTCCTCTTCTGGAAATTTGTATTCTATAAACTCGGCAATATGTTCAAATCGTAAACGATAGTCCAGATGTTCCATGGAAAGCAAGTAAAAGTAAACCACCCAACCATCCATATCCAGTTGCTGAATAACCGGATAATATTTGAAAACAGGAGGCTGAATCACTTCAATAAATTCATACCTCAATTGATCCTTCAGGTTATAAGATTCCGAAAATTCTTTCTTGGCCAATTCGTAAAGCTCATTTTTCTGACTGTATGTTAATGATTTAATTGAATCAAAAACTGAACGGTTTATAAATTTGGAGCTTTTCTTATGAATTTCCCATCGTTCTAATTCAGGATATTTATCTCGCAGATTTATTGATTCAGTATGGTCTATCATCAAATCGTACAATCTCAATAAAAAATTATGTCCTGTTATTTTTATCTCATTTTGAATTGCATTTAATACAGAAAAGCGATGTTCGGTGTCAATAACCGGATAATGTTTTATTAATAATTTTTTAATTGCCGAAGCTAGCTCATGCATAGTCGGACAATACACATCCTTGTAGAAAAGTTTTATTTCAATGGTTGGTTCGACAAACTCACTTATGCCACGTGCAAAATATGAGAAATTATCGTTATACCAGATATCAAATTTCGATTTCTTATTGTTAACTTTATTAAAGTCATTAAACATAATTTCTAAATAGATTAAAGATAGTTGATAATTTTCATAACATTAAGGCAGGTGGTTTTTTTACATATGAATAAAACAAACTCACCGATAAGTTTATTGTCCGAATTGTTTTCACGTAAGTATGTTTAACTTATATTGAGCATGATAAATGAAAGAGGCTATCCGTTAAAAACGGATAGCCTCTTTTTAAGTAGACGTTAAAAAAATAATTACATAGCGTCAATTTCTTTCTTTATGGCTTCAAAATCGGCATCCATCTTCAAACGATAATACAATGTTTTAAGAGTTTTCTTAAATTCTATTTCTTTTGGATTAAGTTCTGCTGCTTTTTTGAAGAAAGGAAGTGATTTTCTGAATTCATCATCCACCTTCTTTGATTCAATGTTATAAAGCTTGTTATCTTTGATCTTATTAGCCTCTTCCGACTGTTTTACGGCCCTGTTGAAATACAACCGTCCTTTTCCTGCATATGCATCTGCCATAGTAGGGTCCAATTCAATTGCTTTATCAAAAGCAGCCAAGGCGTCGTCAAAATTTCCTAACGATTCATCCAGGTTACCTTTTACATATCGGTAGTGAGCCAAATTTGGTTCTCTTGCAATAGCTTTATCCAGGTATTGAAGTGCATCCTTTGTTTTACCTGAAAAAATAAAGTAATTAATCAGATTCTGTAAAAACCAGGCATCAGTAGGGAATATCTCGATACCTTCCTTTAGTGTTTTTACGAAATTCACTGTATCCTTTTTATCTGCATATTCTGTGTAGAGTGATTGATAGACAGACTTCGTTTCGTATTTCTTATCCTTCAGGCCTTCATAAATACCAATTGCCTTGTCATGCATATTTGCATTCGCGGCGGATACAGCCGTATAATAAGAAATCATATAATAAGTGGAATCAATTTTGATTTCATTATTCATGATTGGCAATTTTGGGATATTCAAATATGCCTCAAAGGTTTCAACAGAACCTTTATAGTTTTTCTTTTCAAATTGAAATGCTCCATAAGCAATCAGATTCTGCTGAATGGAATAGTAATCTTTAAAGTAGCCTTTGATATCTTTTACATAGTGTGGCTTCACTTTTCCTTTTGCATCTGGTAGTTGATCCAGTTTGATAGCATTCAGGAAATAATTGTACGATTCCATCAAAGCAGTACCTTTTGCGATTGTATCAAAAGGCATCTTTAATAAAGCTTTTTGATATAGCTGTTCATTTTGCTTATTACCAATCAAACCGGCAACATACCATGTTTCAGCCAGATTTTTGGTTGTTGAGTCTTTTAAAGCTAATTTGATAGCTTCCCGGGCGCCGCTAAAATCAGGATTTTCCATTAAAGCCTTATTCTTTGCTTTTGAAACATTTGCCTTTTGTGCAAAAGAAAGTGTAAAGCTTATCGCTAAAAACAGGGATAAAATAATTTTTTTCATGACGTGTAATAGTTTTATATTAATAATTAGATAAAAGAACTGATAACCCTGTATCAGTTCTTTCCGGTGAAAATTAATCTTCTGTAGTTTCTTCCAATTCGGTGGATTCGTCCATTTCAGGTATGTCTTCCATTTCAATAACCTGACCTGCGATAATTTCATCTACGATGATTTCTTCCAGAATTTCTTCCGAAATACTTTCCGACTGAACTTTACAAACTGAGGCAATTTCATCATTCCTTTTTTCAAGGTTGATTAATCGGACTCCTTGAGTGGCACGTCCCATTACACGGAAATCAACACATTTCAACCGAATAGTGATACCCGATTTATTGATAATCATTAAATCACTTTCGTCAGTCACATTCTTTATGGCTACCAACTTCCCGGTTTTTTCAGTAATGTTGATAGTTTTAACCCCTTTACCCCCACGATTGGTGATACGGTAAACTGCTTCTCCGTTTTCTTCATCCAACAAAGTACGTTTTCCATATCCCTGTTGCGATACAACCATGATGT
Organism: uncultured Bacteroidales bacterium; assembly: GCA_903927945.1. Classification (GTDB taxonomy): domain Bacteria; phylum Bacteroidota; class Bacteroidia; order Bacteroidales; family Paludibacteraceae; genus Paludibacter. The sequence continues at coordinate 19,427 of CAIYOZ010000110.1, forward strand.
TTTCATTGTCTTCCTTGTTTACACAAATCATACCAATTACTTCATCCTGGCCATCGTCATCCAATGTCATTCCGCGAACACCTGTTGCTGTACGACCCATTTCACGTACTTTCGACTCGTGGAAACGAATTGCACGACCATTGCGGTTAGCCATCAATACTTCGGTATTACCATCCGTTAAACGTACCTGTATTACCTGATCATCTTCACGAATGGTGATTGCATTCACACCGTTTTGACGGGGACGCGAATAAGCCTCTAACGAAGTCTTTTTGATTACACCATTCTTAGTACCAAAAATCAAATAATGAGAGTTGATATATTCAGGATCATTCAAACCTTTTACACGTATAAATGCATTTACTTTATCCGATCCATCGATATTCAACATATTTTGTATAGCACGGCCTTTCGAGTTTTTACTTCCTTCAGGAATGTCATATACTTTCAACCAGTAACATTTCCCCTTTTGCGTAAAGAACAACATGGTGTTGTGCATCGAAGCCGGATAAATATATTCTATAAAGTCTTCGTCACGCGAATCACTACCCTTGGATCCTACTCCACCACGGTTTTGAGCCCTGAATTCAGTAAGAGCGGTACGTTTAATATATCCTAAATGAGATATGGTAATAATCATTTCATCATCCGAATAGAAATCCTCAGGATTAAATTCTTCGGAAGAATAAACAATCTGTGTCCGACGAACATCGCCATATTTTGCTTTCACTTCCAGAAGTTCATCTTTAATGATCTGCATCCGTATCTCCACATTTTCAAGAATTTCTTTTAAATGAGCGATCAGGTTTAATACCTCTTCATATTCGGCACGAAGTTTATCCTGTTCCATTCCTGTCAGCTGACGCAAACGCATCTCTACAATTGCCCTGGACTGAATATCCGATAAACCAAAACGTTCCATTAAATGAGTCCTGGCTTCTTCTGGGGTTTTTGAATCACGTATAATCCGAATGGCCTCATCCAGGTTATCCAGTATGATCATAAAACCTTCCAGTAAATGAGCTCGCTTTTCAGCTTCTCCCAACTCGAAACGGGTACGCCGAATCACAACCTCATGACGGTGTTCCACGAAGTAATGGATCAGTTCCTTTACGTTCAACATGCGTGGACGACCATGAACCAAAGCAATGTTATTGACACTAAAGGAAGATTGAAGAGCAGTATATTTGAACAATTTGTTTAATACAACACTTGAATTGGCATCTCGTTTAATATCTACGACGATGCGCATTCCTTCACGGTCAGATTCATCGTTGATATGAGCAATGCCTTCCACCTTCTTATCTTCCACTAAAGCAACAATAGCCTTGATCAGTTCAACTTTATTTACCTGATAAGGGATTTCATTGATAATGATCTTTTCGCGGCCCTGAGCGTCTGTTTCAATCTCAACCTTTGAACGGACAACTATTCGTCCACGTCCTGTTTCGAAAGCTTCCTTTACTCCTGCATACCCGTAAATAATACCTCCGGTAGGAAAATCAGGTGCCTTTATATATTTTAATATCTCAGATATTTCGATGTTGTTATCGTTAATGTAAGCAATTGTGGCATCAACTACTTCTGTCAGATTGTGAGGAGCCATATTGGTAGCCATACCCACAGCAATACCTGATGATCCGTTCACCAGTAAATTTGGAATACGACTCGGCAGAACAGTTGGTTCTTTTAATGTATCATCAAAATTCAACTGAAAATCAACGGTATCCTTATTTATATCTACCAGCATATCTTCCGACAGCTTGCGAAGTCGTGCTTCAGTATAACGCATGGCAGCGGGGCTATCACCATCAATGGAACCAAAGTTACCCTGACCATCCACCAACGGATAACGCATCGACCAGTGTTGTGCCATACGTACTAACGTACCATAAATGGATGAATCACCATGTGGGTGATATTTACCCATGACTTCCCCAACGATTCTGGCAGATTTTTTATAGGGTTTATCGGAGTTATTTCCCAATTCGTTCATTCCAAATAACACCCTGCGGTGTACCGGCTTAAATCCATCACGTACATCAGGCAATGCACGGGAAACAATTACCGACATGGAATAATCGATATACGAAGATTTCATCTCTTCGTCAATGTTTACCTTAATAATTCTGTCTTGATCAATCATCTATTTCTATTTTTGTTACAATCTTAAAAATCGCACTAAAGTACTGCTTTTTCTTCGATTAGACAAGGAAAACAGTAAATAATTACGAACTTATCGCAGGTTACTTTTCAAATAATATGATTAAAAATTTTCATTTTTTATCATATCTATATTTAACGGTTATCCCATTATTCCTCCAGTAATAAAACAACCCTCAAAAGACACTTTTTCCGGCAGTAAATATTCAAATATACCGTATACTGAAGATCCCGATCCTGACATGGAGACATACTCCGCACCCAAATCGTACATCGTATTCTTGATCATTTCAATCTCGAAATGTTTTGAGAAAACTGATTCCTCAAAATCATTCAAGATATTATCTTTCCATTCATGTATGGGTCTTTGGATCAGCTCCTCGAGTGAAAACTGAGGTTTCTTGGGTCTAACAAGTGAATATGCCTCAGGAGTCGAAACATGTATTTCCGGCTTTACCAGAAGTAAATAGTATCCCTTCAATGAGATTTTGACAGGTTTAAATATATTCCCGGTACCTGAGGCAAAGACAGGTTTATTTTTTATGAACACAGGACAATCAGCACCCAAAACAGATGCGTATTTTTGTAATCTGGCAGGTGTAATCTTCAATTCAAATAACTCGTTTAATCCCTTAAGCATAAATGCAGCATCTGATGAACCGCCCCCAAGTCCGGCACCAAAAGGAATCTGCTTAACCAGTGATATATCCACGGGTGGAAATTGATAGTCTGAACGGAGCAAATGATAGGCTTTAATGATCAGATTGTCTTCCGGATCACCCCCAAGTTCAATGCCTGAAGAGGAAAAGCTATAATCCATACAGGTTTCTGAGGATTCTATTTCCAACACATCATTCAATCCAATCGGATAAAAGACGGTCTCGATATTATGATACCCATCCGGACGCTTTTCAATTACGTTTAGTCCTATGTTTATCTTGGCATTCGGATAAAAAAGCATGTTGAAAGTATTATGGAAGATGTGACTACTCGAAAAAATAATTTGAAACTTTATTCAAAGATAAACCTTTTTTTATAATATTGAAAATTGTTGTAATATTCAACAAATACTATCGGGACTAAAGTTATGAACAAACTGTTGAAACATTTCTTCCAATAGATTCGAAAATGTTTTGTACTTTTGAGACCGTTTCAAATTAAAATAATTTTTCAATTCACATTTTATGGCTGAAAAACATAACTATACGAAAAAACCCACTACCCCTACTCCTATTCCTGCAAACGAATTTGGTAAATTACCGCCTCAGGCTCCTGAATTGGAAGAAGCTGTGCTGGGTGCCATCATGATTGAGAAGGATGCTTATTCACTTATCTCTGAAATCCTGAAACCTGAATGCTTTTACAAAGTAGCCCATCAAAAGATATTTGAAGCTATCATGACGTTGGCTATGCACCAGGAACCGGTGGATATGCATACCGTAACTGAACAATTGAGAAAGATCGGAACCATTGATGATGTAGGGGGTCCGTATTATATTACATTACTCACAGCTAAAGTTTCTTCAGCAGCCCACCTGGAATATCATGCCAGGATCATCGTCCAGAAGTTCCTGGCACGTGAACTGATACGCATTTCAAGTGAAATACAAACAAAGGCATTTGATGATAAATCGGATGTGGATGATTTAATGCAGGAAGCTGAAGGTTTACTTTTTGAAGTTTCTCAAAGAAATCTTAAAAAGGATGTGACCCAAATCAGCCCCGTCATTGATGAAGCAATCAAACGTATGCAGGTTGCAGCCACTAAACAAGGTGCAAGTGGTGTGGCTACCGGTTTTCACAGTCTGGATAAAATCACTTCAGGTTGGCAAAAATCCGATTTAATCATTATTGCAGCCCGTCCTGCCATGGGTAAAACAGCTTTTGTGCTTTCAATGGCTAAGAATATGGGGGTGGATTACAATCAACCGGTAGCTATATTCTCGCTTGAAATGTCCAATGTTCAGTTGGTTAATCGTCTGATCATGAATGTATGTGAACTGGAAGGTGAAAAAGTAAAAAACGGACAACTGAGCACGGAAGAGTGGACAAAGTTGGATAAAGATATTAAAGAATTAATCGACGCACCTATTTATGTGGACGATACCCCAAGTTTATCGGTTTTCGAACTAAGGAGTAAAGCACGCCGGTTGGTAAAAGAACACAATGTACAGTGTCTGATCATCGACTACCTGCAATTGATGAATGCCAGTGGTATGAGTTTTGGTAGTCGTGAACAGGAGGTAAGTATCATTTCCCGCTCCTTAAAAGGACTGGCAAAAGAACTGGATATTCCTATCATAGCCCTGTCACAGTTAAATCGTGGTGTAGAAGGCCGATCCGGATTAGAAGGCAAGCGTCCTCAGCTTTCCGACTTGCGTGAATCGGGTGCTATCGAACAGGATGCCGACATGGTATGCTTTATCCATCGTCCTGAATACTACCATCTTACCGAAGATGCCAATGGAAATTCATTAATAGGTATTGCTGAGATCATCATTGCAAAACACCGTAATGGCGCCACTGGTGACGTACAATTGAAATTTAGGAATACCTATGCTAAGTTCATGAACAAAGACGATAGGGATAAAGATGATAACCCCTTCAATTCAGGATATCAGATAATTTCTTCCAAAATGAATGAAGGAGGTGATAATTTTTATGGTGACTCTGCCATTATGACTCCCCAGGGTTCGAATCCATTATTAGGTAACGGACGAAAAGATGAGGTCCCATTTTAGAAAATGGTCAATAAAATATTAGTAATAAAAAAATGCGGAAGGTTTTAAAACCTTCCGCATTTTTTTATTACTAACTAATATTTAATGGGCAACATTCTTAATCTGAACAGGATCATGTTTATAGTTGAATACCAACGCAAAAGTAATTGCAACAACCAACGAGTATGCAGCAAAAATAAACCATGAATTTGGCCATCCTGCTTTATCTACAATCCAACCGGCAATGTATGATCCAAAAAATGCTCCAAAACCATTTGTCATAATCATGAATACTCCTTGAGCACTTGAACGGATTGAAGAATCGGTTTCATTTTCAACGAATAGCGAACCGGATATATTAAAGAAATCAAATGCCACACCATATACAATCATCGAAAGAACCAACATCCATACTCCGGAGCCCGGGTTACCGGTACCAAGTAATGCAAAGCGTAAAACCCAGGCAATCATACTAATTAACATTACTTTTTTAATTCCAAATTTTCTCAGGAAAAAAGGAATCAGAAGAATACATAGCGTTTCGGAGGCTTGCGAAAGCGATATCAGAGTAGTGGCATGCTCTACTCCAAAGGTTCCTTTATAGAGTGGATTCTTTCCGAAAAAGTTTGTCAGGTAATCAGTTCCAAAAGCATTGGTTATCTGAAGCGACATCCCGAGCATCATTGAAAAAATAAAGAAAATCGCCATTCTCTTCTGTTTAAACAGTGCAAAAGCTCTTAATCCCATATAATCCACCCACGATTTTTTCTCAACATCTTTAATTATATCACAGTCTGGCAATGTAAATGAATAAATGCTCAATACAAAACCCAATCCGGCTGACATATATAATTGATAGGATGTATGTGCATAACCCAAAAAATCAACTAATATCATGGAGACAATAAATCCTCCTGTTCCAAAAACCCTTATCGGAGGAAAGGTTTTCACAATATCAAACCCACCTTTAGTTAAAACGCTATATGCTACTGAGTTTGACAAGGCAATAGTCGGCATGTAAAACATGACACTACATAATATCAGTGTGTAAAGCGTTTTATAATCAGTTTGTGGAGCTGCAAAAACCAGAAATGCCGCAGCCAGGAAATGACAAATACCCAATAACTTTTGGGCCGGTATCCAACGGTCTGCTATAATCCCCATAATACCGGGCATAAATAACGAGGCAATACCCATTGTAGCAAAAAAACTACCTATTTGAAAACCTTCAAATTTTAAACTTCCACCCAAGTAAGCACCAAGTGATATCAGCCAAGCACCCCAAATAGCATATTGAAGAAAATTCATTATCGTTAGCCGATATTTTAAACCCATGGTAAGTTGATTAATGATGAAGTAAGTGTTTTAAAATTAATTATTTATTTAATCTTTTTTTTTCGTTTGATAGCATCACGAATCGTCACAGCCAATTCGTATTTTTCATTGTTGATCGCTAATTCAAGCATCTCATCCAATGTCTCTGGAGAAAGCAAATCCAAATCATCCTCCGATAATTCTTCTACATTTTCCGGTGCAACTACCTTGGGTTCTTCTACTTCAATTGGTTCTATTTCTGTTCCTACAATTTCGAGAATTTCCGACTTAATGTATATCGGGCAATCTGAACGTACAGCTAATGCCACAGCATCCGACGTTCGGGCATCAATCACCAAAGGGTTACCTTCTTTTACAATATATAATTCCGAAAAAAACACGTCATTCACCATATCGTATATTACTACCTTTTGTAATACCGCTTCGAACGAATTTAAAATGCTATGGATTAAATCGTGAGTTAATGGCCTCGGAGATTTCTTATTGTTCATTTTCAAAGCGATCGATTGTGCCTCGGGCTCTCCAATCATCACTGAGAAACGACGATTCCCATTTTCCTCACTTAATACAAGTCCATAAGTTCCTACAACCGTTTGGTTATAAACCAACCCAGTGATCGTTAATTTTATTTCTGAATCCATTTTCATATTTGTATCAAACAGGTTCTTTAAATGTGAATTATTTCCATAAAATCACTTTGATGAATCCTATATTTTTAAAAGGACAGCAAATATACTTATATTTTTAAAAGTAAAAATCATATTTAATAAAAACTTAGAAAAATGTGCAGAATTATTACTTATTATGGCAAAAATTCCAATTAAAGGGTCATACAATGTATTAGACTTATATAATGCATGATTTCATTTTTTGTTTAATTATTTTGAATTGTAATCAATGTTTAATCTTTAATTGCCCTCAAATTTTCTTGATTAACTTCAAATGATAATTTCTCGTTTCCACTTTTCATTGAAATATATAGTTTACTGCAAAAAAACAAGTAAGTTTTCTTCTTTTCCATCAAATACTCATTATATCCTTATAAAGAAACCATCAGGTGAGATGTCACAGTGATGTCACAGTAGTATCACAGTAATGTCACAGTATTATATATGACTGTGATACCTTTGTGAAATCTTTATCATATTACTTCAAAACTTCATTCAATATTAAGTTTATGAATAGTTCATGTGGATAGGATACCTATAAAATGATTTTAGGGAATCTATAAAAAAGGAGGTAGGTTTACAAGAGACCCATTTATGTTTAGTGCAAGCGGGACGTTTAAGAATATCATAAAGAGGAATTCATTATGAGTTGAAATGATCGATGAATTTGATTACTGAAATTTTTATTGTGGTATAAATTATCCAATGTCTCAAAAATATAGTCAGAAACGAAAAATATACTTACTTTTGCGGAAGAATAAATAAAACTACATGTTTAAAAAATCAAACATACTGATCAGAAACAAAAAAGCGACTTTCGACTACGAAATACTCGATCGATATGTGGCAGGGATACAACTTTACGGAACTGAAATAAAGTCGATTAGAGATGGAAAGGCTGGACTTTCCGATACATATTGTGCCTTTATTAATGAGGAGTTATGGGTGAAAAACATGCATATCGCCACTTATTTTTTTGGTACTTACAACAACCATGATATCCGACGAGATAGAAAATTATTGCTAACAAAACGTGAATTGAGCAAATTGATTCGCGGGACAAAAGAAACGGGAAATACCATAGTACCCACAAAACTTTTTATCAATGATAAAGGGTTAGCCAAGCTTGAAATAGGGTTGGCTAAAGGGAAGAAAACTTATGATAAACGTCAGACATTGAAAGAGAAAGAAGATAAAAGAAGCATTGACAGAGCAATGAAACAATAATCATATTTGTGATTGATAAATAGCCAGTTCCAATTTAATATTAATCGACTTTACTATCTTTTATTTTCTTGTGTTTCTGTTTTTTCTCATAAAGGTACCTTTTAATTTTCTGTGAAGCTGTCTTTTCAAAAGGTTTGTCCATTATATCGACCCGTTTTATTTGAGAAACACGGTTCAATTTTCCATTCAGTTCTTTGACGAAATTTTGGCTCCAAATATGGCATTTCTCATCGAGCTCCTGAATAACTTGCCTTCCTTTCGTTTTTTTAATTTCAATAATGGATTTTAAATGTTCAAAATTCTTTTCGAGTTCGTCTAAATCAACAAGTACTTTCGCTACTAAAAAACCATCTTCCTCAATCACCAACGATTCAACCACATATTGTGAGTTGTTGATAATTGTTTCAATATCTTCCGGATAGATATTTTCGCCGCTGGCACCAATGATGGTACTTTTCAATCTCCCTTTAATATACAATCTCTTATGGGAATCTAATTTCCCAAAATCGCCTGTTTTAAACCAACCATCCTCAGTCAGCACCTCATTGGTAGCTTCCGGATTTTTGTAATAACCCTTCATGACATTCGGTCCTTTTGCCCAAATCTCCCCTACTCCTTTTTTATCAGGATTATTTATTTTCAACTCAACACCACGAACGGCAAATCCGGTGGATTGTAATTTAGTTTGATGCACCCCGGCTCCTGCCAATAATGGAGCAGTCTCAGTGAGTCCATAACCTATTGCATAAGGGAAACGGGCTTCCTTCATGAATCGCTCTACCCGTGAATCAAGCTTGGCACCGCCAATGCCAAAGAAAGCCAACCGACCCCCGAAAGTTTGAATAAGTCTTTTACCCGCTATTCGGTGAATTATATTTCTAAAGAAAGGATTCTTATAAATCATCCGTTTAAACCTGTTTTCTGAAAATTTACTCTGAATTTGGGATTTATACAACTTTTCCATAATGAGGGGTACCGAAAGCATCATGGTTGGCTTTATTTTAGCCAGGGCGGGTAATAAGGCGGCTGCAGTTGGGGGTTTTTCCAGATAATAGATCGAAGCACCATACATGATCGGATAAAGCATTCCGATTGTATTTTCATACGTATGGGACAGGGGAAGCAATGATAAAAAGATATCTGAACTTGAGATCGGATGAAATGTAAACGATTGCATGGCAGTAAAAGTCAAATTCTTGTGCGACAACACTACCCCTTTTGACCTGCCGGTAGTACCGGAGGTGTAAATGATAGCTGCAGTATCATCTTCTTTGACAATTGCTTTTTTAATTGGTAAATTGGGTCGTCGATGCCCTACGAGTAAGGTAAAATTATCGAGTACTATTTTTGATTCAAGAAAAGGCAAATCAACTCCTTCAATTCTGGAAGATAACCGTTCACTGATAAAAATGCATTTAGATTCAGAATGAATCAACACATTTTCAATTTCTTCTTTGGTAAAATCGGGTAATATGGGAACTACTATCATCCCATTGGAAACAACAGAAAAATAAGCTACAACCCAATTAGGCATATTATGACTTAGCAGAGCGATCTTATCCCCTTTTTTAAAACCAAGCGAAAAAAGCAATTCCGATATTTGTATTATTTGATTTCCAAGTTCGGAATAGGTAATAGGCAGGCCATCCACAAAAGAAACAGATGGTTGTGTTGCAAAATTCAGTGTTGAATAATTTATTAACGACTGTAGAGTGAGTGGATGTGGAACAATTTTCTTAACCATGAATATTCTTTTACCAAGAAGATCAGTCTAAAATAGAAATTGATGTAAAGATAGGAAATGATAAATCAATAAAGGAATAAGCAATAATTAACTAACCATAATGGAAAAGTAAGATCTCGGAAATCTTTCATCATTATTAGTAAGATTATATCCTTTGAATTTGCGATATTTATTATAATGATTTATATATCAAAAAAATGCAAGGTCTTTTATTTAAATCAGGCAATTGGGTTTTCCATTCTTTTATAGTCTTTGTTTTGATAAATTCAGTCTCCAGGGTAATGTCAGCTGCAATACATAAACGAGTATTTAATTGACAGGACATTAATATTTCTTCCAACATTTTCATATTACGATAAGGAGTTTCAATGAAAATTTGAGATTGATCTTCAGCATAAGCCCTGGACTCCAGTTTTTTGAGAGCTTTTGACCTATCAGTTGGTTGAATAGGCAAATAACCTACAAATGCAAAACTTTGGCCATTAAAACCGGAACCCATCAATGAAAGCAAAATGGAGGAAGGCCCCACAAGAGGTACCACCTTAAAGTTGTTCTTCTGAGCCATTGCAACGATATCAGCACCAGGATCGGCAATAGCAGGACAACCGGCTTCTGAAAGTACTCCCATATCATTCCCGTCAAACAAAGGAAGCAAAAAACTGCTTAATTCTTCAAGACTTGTATGCTGATTTAAGATGAAAAAAGTCAGTGAATCAATATCTATGGATGGATTCGTTTTTTTAAGGAAACGCCTTGCTGTCCTTAGATCTTCCACGATGAAATAACGTAAAGCCGTGACGATTTCTGTATTATAGGAAGGCAGAATCCGATTGAAACTTGTGTCTCCAAGTGAAGTTGGAATTAAATAGAGAGTGGCCATATTGTTAATTGTCAATAAATAGTGAACGATTATAAAAGGAATTAATCATTATGTAGATTGATTATACTAAAAATCGCGAGATTAATCTCCATTTTCCTCATTTAAGGTTTCCAGTTCTTCGCTTAGTAGTTCCCATTCATATACTTTTTGTTCGAGTTCACGCTGTTTCTTTTGATAGGACAATATGAAATTACTGTCGGATGCATTTTTTGGCAATTCAAGCAGTTTCTCGATTTCAACAATTTCTGCTTCCAAAGAAGATATATTTTTTTCAATTTCTTCTACTGCTTTTTGGGCCTTACGCACTTTACGATTATGCTCTTTACGAGCTTCATAGCTCATTTTATTTTCAGAAACGGCTTTATCGGTTGTTTCATTGACTGCTTTTAATGAGGTTGAAACTTCCAGTTCACGTAAAGAATCCATTTTCTTATATTGGAGAAATTCATAAATCCCTCCCAAATGTTCGCGTACCTTTTTATTGCCGAATTCATAAACCTTCGTGACCAGCCCATTCAAAAATTCACGGTCATGTGATACCAGGATGACGGTACCATCAAATGCTTTAATAGCTTCTTTAAGGACATCCTTCGATTGCATATCGAGGTGATTGGTAGGCTCATCGAGAATCAACAAATTGACAGGTTCTAAAAGTAACCGAATCATGGCGAGGCGACTACGTTCACCACCTGACAGAACCTTTACCTTTTTATCAGATGCTTCACCTCCAAACATAAATGCACCGAGTATATCCCTGATTCTGGTTCGAATATCACCTACTGCTACATAATCGATTGTTTCAAAAACAGATTTATTTTCGTCCAATAAGGAAGCCTGGTTTTGTGCGAAATATCCTATTTTTACATTATGTCCCAATTTAAGCAAACCAGAATACTCAATCTGATCCATAATACACTTGACAAGTGTACTCTTACCTTCACCATTTTTACCGACAAAGGCTACTTTTTCACCCCGGTTAATTATCATCCCAATGTTATCAAGAATCAAATGATCCCCGTATGCCTTGGATAAATGTTCTAATTCAACAGGGATACTTCCCGATCGGGGTGCAGGTGGAAATTTAAGGCTTAGACGGGAATTATCTTCCATATCGACTTCTAACCTTTCAATTTTATCCAGATGCTTGATACGAGACTGTACTTGAATTGCTTTTGTTGCTTTTGAACGAAACCTGTCAATGAAATCTTCAGTTTCCTGAATGAGTTTTTGCTGATTTTCATAGGCTCTGACTTGTTGTTCATGGCGTTCCTTACGGAGCTCGACATATTTTGAGTAATTTACATTATAATCGTAAATTTTACCTAATGATATTTCTATAGTTCTGGTAGTGACTGCATCGATAAAGGCCCTATCGTGTGAAACAAGGAGGATGGCACTCCCTGTGGAAGAAAGAAAGTTTTCAAGCCACTGAATGGATTCTATATCGAGATGATTGGTTGGTTCATCCAACAACAATACATCCGGAATTTGCAAGAGAATCTTGGCTAATTCGATTCTCATTCGCCAACCACCACTAAACTCGGAGCATTGTCGATCGAAATCGGTACGTAAGAAGCCTAGTCCTAATAACGTTTTCTCTATCTGACCATAAAAATTACCATTGCCTATAATTTGCAAGTGCTCATTGGAATGAGTTAACCTGTCAAGCAACTGATGATACTCTTCACTTTCATAATCGGTACTTTCGGCTAAATCGATATTGAGTTGCTCTATTTCAGCCTGCAAACCTATGATATGCTCAAAAGCTTTTTCAGCTTCCTGCATAACCGTAGTACCTTCATTGTGAATCATGTGTTGGGGCAGATACCCAATTGTCAGATCTTTAGGTATGTTAACTTTCCCCTTGGTAGGGGCTTGTTTTCCGGAGAATATACGTAATAGAGTAGTTTTACCTGCCCCGTTTTTACCAACAAGGGCTATCTTATCTTTGGGATTGACCAAAAAACTAATTTCATCAAATAGAGGCGATCCACCAAATTCAACAGTAAGCTGTTCAACAGAAATCATATTTTTACCTTACGAATAACTTCAAATAAATTAAAACAAATAATGAAAGATTTAGAGTTTTGCTTTGATATTGGAATACAGTTTTTTATCCACCTTTCTCCACAAAAAATAAGTCAGCACAGAGGCAACCGAAAATGCAACCAAAATTAAGATTCCAATATTCCATTGACGACCAATAATTCCCAAAGCAATAAAACAAATGGATACACCCAATAAAACAAAAGTTACCTGTCGGTGTTTTAATCCTGTTTTCAAAAGCAGGTGATGAATATGATTTTTGTCAGGATGGAATGGTGAAACACCTTTCTTAATTCGTGTAAGCATTACCCGCATAGTGTCAAACAGAGGGACTGAAAGCACACAGATGGTTACTGCCGGAGCAGCAGACATCTGAAATATGCCCGGTATACATTTATATGCATTCAGTTCACAGAAATCAAAAACATACAAGGTAATCATATAACCCAGGAGTAAAGAACCTGAATCACCCATAAATATTTTACGTCTGCCTCCAAAAACATTATATAAGAAGAATACAAATAATGATCCAGACATTGCATAAGCTGAAATTGCCATGTTGATATTAGCCGTTAAACTAAAATAAACAGCAAAAAACAAACAATATAGTATTCCTAAACCAGAAGCTAATCCATCTACTCCATCAATTAAATTTAATGCATTGATAATCACTACGAATACAAAGAATGAAAGCAAATAACTCCAACCTATTGATAATTCGTTGATCCCTAAAAAGCCATGCAAATGTGATAACCGTACATCGGATACTACAATCAAGAAAAATGCAGATGCAAGTTCTCCTAATAATTTCCAGGTAGGTTTGATTGCAATCAAGTCGTCTACAAAACCAATAATCAGAATAATAAAGAGACCTACAATCGTAAATTGCAGTTCGCTAATGATTCCGTAGGTAAATAAAAATACGGTTGACAAAAACGAAATAAAGATATTAATACCCCCAATATTGGGAATGACCCCTTCGTGAGAAGTTCTCTTATTTGGTTTAACTACAAAATTTCTTTTTTTTGCAATATCTATAACTAAAGGCATAAAACAGAGACCTATAATAAAAGATACTAATGTAGTAAATGCTGGGAATTCGTGTATGAAGTTGTTTAAATAAAGCATTATTAAAAAATTATTGATTATACATCTAAACGTTCATATTGGGAATTTTTGCTTAAAAACTCAGGTACGATTTTTTTCATGAGTGAAACAGTCAAGAAATTTTTGCACATTAAAGCATATTGAATTAGTTCATCAATTTGAACCGATACTGTATCATAATCATATTCCTGAACCTTGGCAATCATTATTTTTGGGTTATGGGTCTTCGTTGTAATTTCTTTTTGGTTCAACAGTTCTTCATACAACTTCTCTCCGGGACGCAAGCCTGTGAATTCAATCTTAATATCTACTTCGGGTATAAAGCCTGCCAGACGAATCATTTTTCTGGCAAGATTAACTATTTTCACAGGACTTCCCATATCGAAAATAAATATCTCACCGCCGTGACCTATGGAACCTGCTTCAAGTACCAGCATACACGCTTCAGGTATTGTCATGAAATACCTGATAATTTCAGGGTGGGTAACTGTTACAGGACCTCCTTTTTCTATCTGGCTTTTAAAATGAGGGATAACAGAACCATTTGAACCCAATACATTTCCGAAACGAGTGGTAATGAATTTTGTGGTAGTATTCCCTTCAGCCTGTAATTTGCGAAACAGGGACTGTACGTAAATTTCAGCAATCCGCTTTGAAGCACCCATTACATTAGTGGGATTCACAGCTTTGTCCGTGGAAACCATCACAAAATGTTGTACTTTATATTTTATGGCCAAATCGGCTAGATTTTTCGTACCCCTGACATTAACCTGGATACTTTCTACCGGATTATCCTCCATGAGAGGTACATGTTTATAGGCAGCAGCGTGATAAATATAATCAGGCCGATACATCTCAATCAGGTATTCCATTCGTTCTTTATTCCTGACATCACCTAAAAAAGTACTGAAATTTTGATCCGGAAATTGTTCTTCTAATTCCAGTTTTAACATGTGCATGGGCGATTCAGCCTGATCGAGCAATATAATCAGGTTTGGTTGAAACATAATTACCTGTCTTACAATTTCACTTCCGATTGATCCTGCAGCACCTGTTATTAAAACCACTTTTGATTTTATCTGTTTGGCTATCTTTTCACTGGAGATATTAATTTTGGGCCTTTCTAATAAATCCTCAATTTGTATCGATTTGATTTGTTTGATGGTTGGCATGTCATTTTGCCAAATACTCATGGGTGGAGAGGTAAGTACCGACAAATTGTTGTTTATGAATATATCCAAATCTGTATTCGGATTAATCTGATTCATTTTGTTTGGTGAGACAATTATTGCTTTAGCCTTGTTTACAACATGTTTCTTTACGGTTTTTTCATCCAAATGATATACATGAACACCCATAATGAGACGTTCGGAAGCATTTTTGTCATCATCAATAAATCCAACAAGTTTATATTTATTATCCTCAGCCGAACGTATCATTTTAGCAATACCTATAGCCGCAGACTGGGTTCCAAATATCATGACAGGTGTGATCTGACCAGAATTTTGAGTAAAATAATCATAGATTGATTTAACGGCGAGTCGTAAAATAAAAAGAAGTAGAAAAGATAAAACAGCATAGATTAATAACGTGGAGTAGTAAAACATTTTATCGGTGGTGCTAATAAAAACGATAAAATTGGTGACGGAAATAATTCCAATATTAAAAAAAACAGCCATTAATAATTTTGAGGCATCTACATAACTTGAGTATCGTAAGACACCTGAATAGGTATGAAAAATCCAGAAGAAAAATATTTGTAATGTAATAATAACTCCCAACCTTCCGAATACAGAAAGAATTCTGCTATCCATAGCATCCTTATATATTCTTGAAGAGATATGATATGAGATATAATAGGATAATAAGCAAAGAAAAATATCAAACAATAAAACCACCCATCGTGGTATATATTTTAAATTTATGAGGTGCGAAAAGACATCCGAACTCCACAAAAAAGTAAATCTGTCCTTCATGATGATTTTAAATTTTCCCGGTATTGATCGTTTAATTTGTCTACAAAGATAAGTTTAAAAAGCGAAAAAAATTTAGAATCTCAGTATTTATCGGTTGAAAATGAGTTATTTTTTGGTAAATAGTTCATTTAGTGTCTTATTTTGTTTATCGCCATCAGAAAATGAAGTTAAATTGTGGATTGAAAAAATAATATATATATCTTTGTATACTCTAATTTAAATCTGAATTACATGTCAATACACAGTGAAGATTCAAGAAGGGTTACTACCCAGCGGCTGTTAGAAATGAAACAACGGAACGAAAAAATTAGTATGCTTACTGCCTACGATTTTACAATGGGATATATTGTCGATCAAGCCGGTGTAGATATTATTTTGGTAGGTGATTCCGCATCGAATGTTATATGTGGAAATTCAACAACTCTACCAATCACGCTGGATCAAATGATTTTTTTAGCAAAATCAGTTGTAAGAGGAGTTAAGCGGGCCTTAGTAGTGATTGATATGCCTTTTGGAAGCTATCAGGGAAATTCTAAGGAAGCTCTGGCCTCCGCTATCAGGATAATGAAAGAGACACACGGGGATTGTTTAAAAGTTGAGGGAGGAGAAGAAATTATTGAATCCGTTAAAAGAATTTTAAGTGCGGGCATCCCGGTCATGGGACATTTAGGATTAATGCCTCAATCAATAAATAAATACGGAACGTTTGCAGTTCGTGCTAAGGAAGACTCAGAAGCAGAAAAACTAATACGGGATTCGCATCTACTCGAAGAAGCCGGATGTTTTGCCATTGTTTTAGAAAAAATTCCTGCTAAACTGGCCCAACAAGTAGCTTCTGAACTTACTATTCCCGTTATTGGTATCGGTGCAGGAGGAGGAGTCGATGGCCAGGTATTGGTTCTACATGATATGGTCGGTCTTACCCATGATTTCTCACCACGTTTCTTACGCAGATATGCCAATTTACAAGGAATAATGAACCAAGCCATTGAACATTATGTTGAGGATGTAAAATCGGGTGATTTTCCAAATGACAAGGAACAATACTGAGAGTTACATTTGATCAATATCAAAATATTCACTA
>CAIYOZ010000111.1 GCA_903927945.1 uncultured Bacteroidales bacterium
CTGACCAATGATTTGGAATCCGTGTGTCAATTGTTGCGTGCGTTCCTTTAGTCCGAGACGTGATTCAGCTAAAACTGGCTGGCCGCTATAGCTCAGGCTGTAAACCGGACATCCAATTTCGTGCCCGATAGCCTTCAATTCAAAGTGCAAAACCAATTTGCTATCAGGCGACTTTAAATCCAGTGCCAATGCCGGATATGTCCAAATAATCAGACATATACTCAGGAGACATAAAATAATTCTTTTATTCATCATTTTGTCTTATTATGGTTTATTAAATATGACCTATAAGAAGATAAGTGGCCCAAAATTTGAGCCACTTATCATTTTAACTAACTAATCACAATTTACCAACCTGTATTTTGAACAAGTTTTTTCTCTTTCAGAATTTCTGCATCCGGAATCGGATAAAAATACATTTTGGGTAAGAATACCCGTTTCTCAACCACATAAGGTGTGTAGGTAAATGTGGCATCCGCATTCTTTATAATGTCCATACCACGTAAATCAGCTCCCAGTGTGGACTCGGCAATTTTCCATCGACGAACATCCCAGCTGCGATGTTCTTCAAAAGACAGTTCTATACGACGTTCGTTGCGGATTTTTTCGCGCAAAAGATCGGCACTGGCATAATCGGCTGCTGCAAGTGCTGGCATACCCGCGCGAACTCTTATCGCTTTCACGGCATCATATGCTGTTAATCCATATCGTGCATCTGCAGGTCCAAACGCTTCGTTCATGGCTTCGGCATAATTGAGGTAAATCTCTCCCAAGCGGAAATAATACCAACAGTGACGACTCGTATTGTTTAATAATAAATTCAGGTTGTCGTCCACATATTTTTTCAGATAGTAACCGGTTTTTGAAGCTTTTTCCTTCCCTTTTCCGTCAACACCGCCAGTCCATAATTCAATCGGACGGGCTTTGAATGTGGAATTATTCCAGATTACGGTGTAGCCCAAACGTGAATCCCTGTTTTTATATGGATCAGCGGGATTATACCCTGAGGTTGGATCGCTGATTGGCTTACCATTGGTCATTTCATAGGCATCCACCAGATTCTGGGATGGACATGTCGCACCCACACCTGCGCCATCAAATCCAATCGGAAAATTTGCTTTTTCAAATGCATTTGTATTTCCATCCCTGCGGTCAAAGATCAACTCTAAACTATTGTACTTACGGGTAAATAAAGTTCCGTAATTGCTTTCCAGGGCATAAGTGCTCTTCAGGCTTCCTCCGGTACTTATGAATGAACTGGCAATCCTGGCAACACTATCACACAAAACCTTATTATACGAGCCATTGTTATAGAGTGGGCTGGCAGCATATAACCAGGTACGGCATTTGAGTGCCATTGCAGCACCCATTGTAGCCCGTCCGGTATTTGTGGCATCGTACGTCTTAGGTAATACTCTGATTGCACTGTCACAGTTTGCTACTATAAATTTAACAACATCGGTAACACTGCTGCTTGGAAGGTCAAGGTCTTCATCAACTGACAACAAATGATTTACAAGGGGAACTCCACCGTACCTTTTAAAAAGTTCGAAATATGAAAATGCGATCAGAAACCTAGACTGGGCACGGAATTGTTTCAGTTCGAGGACATAACGAGTGTAGGTCACATCATCAACGTATCTGAACTGTTTGAAAGTAACTGTGTCTGTGCCATTTAAAAATAGATAGGCGCGGCGGATAAG
>CAIYOZ010000112.1 GCA_903927945.1 uncultured Bacteroidales bacterium
AACCCACGACCCTCAGCTTGGGAAGCTGATGCTCTACCGACTGAGCTACTACCGCCTGTATGCCTCCAGAAGTTCTTCATTTTATTTGCCTGACATTTCGCCTAACTAATCAGTCAATTTTTTCTTTGATTATAAGAACAACTGAAGTGCAAAGTTAAATTAAAATAGGCAAATAATAAAAAAATGTGATGATAACTTTTATATCTTAAATTGTCTGTTTGATCGTAATACTTTTCAACAGAAGTAAAATTTATTTTTCCTCGAGGAGCTTTTCAGTCTACGATTAATAATTTATCAGATGCAATTACATTATTGTTATACATTAAACTTATGAAATATATTCCGATTGGAAGATTATCTCGAAATAATGTAATTGTATTATCAGAAATGCTTTCCATTCGTTTTACTATCTGCCCTTTAGAATTAAAGATCAGAACGGTTATATCTTTTAAAACCTTGCTTGTGTGGATGATTGTTGAAACGGAAAAGGGATTTGGGGAAATTGCTAGCAGATTCTGTAAAAATAATTCTTTATCTATTAACAAACCAGTGGAATCGTAACATCCAAAACCATGATAAGTATTGTCCCCAACACAGCTAAACCAACCTGTACAATAGAGTTTATTATTAAAATTAACAAAGTTTGTTATTTGTGAATAAGGGTTTAAAAAAGAGAAATGCTGAACGGAATGTCCTTCTGATATTGCACCTCCGTTAATTGTACCCGAATTGGTATTTGAATAACCGCCCAAAAATAATTTATTACCATAAGTACCCATACATGAAATCGCATCAAAATCATTAATAGTTTGTGCTAACAAATCCCAACTGGAGCCATTCCATCTCTTTATCTCATCAAGAATATTCGTACTGTCAGGTTCAATAGTTAAAACATAAAGTTCGTTATTATAATAGGTAAATCGCTGTATGTTATTTAACACTTCCATCCCTGACAAAAGACGGCCCAATAGACCATCACCCAAAGCAATCCAATTATTATTTACAAATTTCGCAATATGGTTTAATGTTAAAGTATCGGACTTTTTAAAAGTGCCGCCAACAAAAAGAGTATCATTTATTGGGAGTAAAGTATTGACACACGTACTACCTATGCAGGATGGATTCTCAATAAAAGGCCCTAGGTTTGACCAGCTATTCCCATCCCATTGAGCAAGTGGATGACATGGAACTCCACCCGGGATTGATAAATAGCCACCAACAACTAATTTATTATGAAATACTGTCATGCAATTGACTTGTCCATTTATACCGGTACCAACAGAGGTAAACGTTCCATGATCAAATACAGCAATACCCTTAGTATTAGGTAAATTCATAAAATTTTCAAAGCTACCACCTAAATATAACTTTCCTTGATACACCTGAATACAATAAATATCATCGTGAAGTGTAAATGTTGTTATTTCCACCCAATTTAAACCATCAAATCTTGTGATCCGATATACGCCATTATCAAATTTATACATCAAATAAACACCACTTGAATCAACAGCGAAAGCTTGTTCAACATGTCCATCACTTAAGTTGTCATAAATCGGCATTATCGTTTGGCTTTTTGAGACAAACCCAAATAAAATGAAGAGTAAAATAAAATTAACTTTCATTTTCATTGTTTACAGGAATAATTATATAAAGATATTAAATTATATCAAATTAAATAAACATTAATTCACATGAATTATGTAAAACACCAACTATGAAATTAAGCGGATTTTGAATCGACAAAAATAATTTTGAGAGCAAGCCTTTTGCATGCCCGGTTTCCTCACCCAATTTTGACTGATGTCATGGAAAGCGAACCTGCCACTAATTTATCATTGAATATACTGACATTTTCATTTTCTTCTTTTAAAGCGAGTATATACAATAATGGAAGGAAATGCTCTGGTGTTGGAATTGCACGTTCAAATTCATCACCCTGTGATCTGTAATTCATCAGCTGTTGATGATTGTCATCTAAGATGAACTTTTTCATTTTCTCATTAGCGCTAATTGCCCAGTCATATCCGTATTCCGGAGCAGATAATTTTCCCCAGGCAATCTGCTGAAGGTTGTGTACCATATTTCCACTCCCGACGAATAATATTCCTTTTCTACGAAGAGCAGCAAGCTCTTTTGCAATATCATAGTGTTGACGGGGTGTCAGCTGATAATCCAGACTCATTTGAATAACAGGAACATCTGCATCCGGATAAAGATGGCTTATCACACTCCAGCATCCATGATCAAGCCCCCATGTGTTATCCAAACCGGCATCTGTTTTCTTCATCATATTCTTAGCTTCTTCGGCAAGGGCAGGGTTTCCGGGCGCCGGGTACCTGACCGCATATAACTGTTGCGGAAATCCGCCAAAATCATGAATGGTCCTCGGCTGCTGCATGGCAGTAAAGTACGTTCCCTTAGTCTCCCAATGTGCCGAGATACAAATTATTGCCTTTGGCAAGGGTATATTTTCCCCGGTCTGCCTCCACCCTTCTGTAAATTGATTATCTTCAATGGCGTTCATTGGACTGCCATGTCCAAGAAACAATAGCGGCATTATTTTTTGAATTTTCCAATAATTATAGTTTTTAATTTAACAATTTCATTTTGAATATTTCCTGTAATCTCCTCTTGTTCTGCTGAAACTTACCTTTCAAATTCCAATAATGGATAAATTGTCATTATGATTCATTGTATATGAAGCTGTAGTTTTTTCACTAAAAGAGTCTGGATACACATTAAAATCAGCATTGTCTGTTTAGTCAACTCTAAATCCCTGACACCTGAAAGAAACCCATCGAAACCAGGAATAAAAATATACAGTTCAGAATTCCACCAGAGAGGCCATGTGTTAAGTGATTGAATGATGATCATTGCGCTGTGAAGAATACCGGGTCAGGAACAGATGTAATACTATAAGTTATTGACCAGCCAAAGGAAGAAAGTGATATAAAAAAACAAGGGTTCTTTATCATTTTATTGTTTGTGTGAGTGTATGACTTATTCTCAAAATTAAATAAAAATCCGGAAATATTACAACAAAATAAAGCTATAAATTCCATATGACCTGAATGAGGTCTATCTTCAGCTCTTCCTTTTGTTTATCGTACGAATGCCGCTTGGGAAGACCATGATAAATAAAAGTTTTGCTGTCTCTGAAAAATCGGTTAATTTTGCAAACTAAATCACTAACATTAATTTAATTATATTTTCACATAAACGATGTTTGAAAATTTAAGCGAGAAACTAGAAAGATCATTCAAAATACTTAAAGGCCACGGTCATATTACCGAAATAAATGTGGCTGAGACCCTGAAGGAAGTTCGTAAGGCCTTACTAGATGCTGACGTCAGCTACAAAATCGCCAAGCAGTTTGCCGATGATGTCAAAGAAAAGGCTATTGGTCAGAATGTTCTTACAGCGGTGTCTCCCGGGCAGCTCATGGTAAAAATTGTACATGACGAACTGACAATGCTGATGGGGGGACAACGTACCGATATCAACCTCAAAGGAAGTCCCGTTGTAATTTTGATCTCCGGTCTTCAGGGTTCAGGAAAAACGACATTCACTGCGAAACTTGCTGCCCATCTGAAATCGAAACGTGGCCGCAATCCACTGATGGTTGCCTGTGACATCTACCGTCCTGCCGCTATTGAACAGCTTAAGGTTTTAGGCGAGCAAAATGATATTAAAGTCTATTCTGAAGAAAACACTCATAACCCGGTTAACATTGCCAAAAATGCCATTGCATATGCAAAAGACTACGGGTTCAACACTGTGATCATCGATACCGCCGGCCGTCTTGCCATTGATGAGCAGATGATGCAGGAGATTGAAAATATCAAAAAAACTGTAAATCCTCACGAAACCCTCTTCGTGGTTGACTCTATGACAGGACAGGATGCAGTAAATACCGCTAAAACCTTCAACGACAGACTCAATTATGATGGTGTAGTACTCACCAAACTTGATGGTGATACGCGTGGCGGGGCAGCACTTACCATACGCGCTGTTGTAGACAAACCTATCAAGTTTGTCGGCCTTGGTGAAAAAATTGACGCTCTCGATGTTTTCTATCCCGAACGTATGGCGGACAGAATACTGGGTATGGGCGATATCGTTTCTCTTGTTGAAAAAGCACAGGAACAGTATGATATTGAAGAAGCCCACAAACTGCAACGCAAGATTGCCAAAAATCAGTTCAATTTTAACGATTTCCTTTCGCAGATCAATCAGATAAAAAAAATGGGTAATGTGAAGGATCTCGTCGGAATGATCCCCGGCATGGGAAAAGTGATGAAAGACATCGACCTCGATGATGATGCTTTTAAAGGGATTGAAGCTATTATTTCCTCGATGACTCCTGTGGAAAGGGAAAACCCTGATGTTCTGAACGGTTCCCGGCGAAAAAGAATTGCCGAGGGCAGCGGTACAGAAATTCAGGAGGTTAACCGGCTTGTGCGGCAATTTGATGACATGAGAAAAATGATGAAAATGATGTCTTCAAACAAGGGACGGAACATGATGAATATGATGAAAAATATAAGAAGAAATTAATACCTGAACCATGAAATTGATTGACGGAAACGCCATTGCCGAACAAATCAGGAAAGAAATAGCCGCTGAAGCGGCTTCAATCATTGACAAGGGGCTTCCTGCACCTCATCTGGCTGCTATACTTGTAGGTAATGATCCGGCAAGTATGACCTATGTTGCAAACAAAGAGAAGGACTGTAAAGCCTGTGGTTTTATATCTTCGATCTACCGCCTGGATGAAAAAACGACAGAAAAAAGCATCCTTGAATTGGTTGATTTTCTGAATAATGATCATGAAGTTGATGGTTTTATTGTTCAGTTACCTCTTCCTGCTCACATAAGGGTTAATAAAGTTATTGAGAACATCAGCCCAGCCAAAGATGTCGACGGTTTTCATCCCGTTAATCTTGGCAGAATGATGATCAACATTCCCTCCTATCTCCCGGCTACACCTTACGGCATCGTTGAGTTAATCAGGAGATACGGGATTGAAACTGAAGGACAACATTGTGTTGTCATTGGCAGGAGTAATATCGTCGGTACTCCTGTGAGTGTTTTGCTTTCGAGAAATACTAACCCTGGAAATTGCACGGTTACTTTATGCCACAGTAGAACTCAACATCTCAAAGAAATTTGTCTTCAGGCCGACATACTGATTGCAGCTATTGGGAAAAAGTGGTTTGTAACCGCAGATATGGTTAAACAGGATGCAGTGGTTATCGATGTTGGAATGCACCGCATCGAATCAGCCGAATCAAAATCCGGTTTCAGACTTACCGGGGATGTGAAATTTGACGAGGTTTCGAAAAAATGCAGTTATATCACTCCAGTACCCGGAGGTGTAGGCCCTATGACACGGATAGGTCTGCTGACCAATACACTGAAAGCTGCAAAAAAAGAAATTTACACTTAATATCCAATTTATGAAAACAAAATTTTTCATTATTCTGATGGTTTTAAGCTCTTTATGTTTGAAGACCATCCGTGTTCATGCCC
>CAIYOZ010000113.1 GCA_903927945.1 uncultured Bacteroidales bacterium
CCGGAAGAAGCCATTATTGCTTTTAAAACGTGGGCTTTATCAGTAGATAAAGTTGAATATTAGTGATCAGGTAATAATTAGTTAATTAAGTTGAATAAGTTTATTGAGTGTAAAAACGTCACTCTACTAGTGTTATGTTAAGTTGAAAATGTCGCCATTGATATCCGACAAACCGCAACAAAAAAGCGGTTGATCGGTATTGCGTCTAACCGATTCTTCTCCGGTTTGACGCATAAAAGGAATAACCGTCAAAACAGAACTAACATAACACTAGTAATATTTAGCTGAGAATAATTATGTTACCTAATCACCTAATCACCTAATTAATCAATTTACCAATTTACCAATTAACCAATCAACCAATCAACCAATCAACCAATTAACTTAATTAACCAATTAACAAAACTTGAATCTTTCCGATTTTCAACAACTATATGCTCACCATCCGCAAGTAAAAGCACTTGAGAACTGGGCTTCTTCACTCGAACCAAACTTAAAAATTTCAGGTTTGAGTGGTTCTTCATCGTCTTTAATGGTTGCTTCTCTTTTTAAAGCTCATCCGAATACTCATATTTTGGTCATGGAAGATGCTGATGAGGCAGCTTACCTTTATAATGATTTAAAGCAAATATTATCCTTAGAGGATGTCTTTTTCTATCCTTCATCCTTCAAACGTGCCATTAAACTGACACAACTGGATACTTCCAACGAAATCCTTCGGACCGAAGTGTTGAATCGCTTGGCGAACATCTCAGCTCCCTGTGTAGTGGTGACTTACCCTGAATCGTTAATGCAGAAAGTGGTTTCATCTCACAGTATGAAAACCCGAATGCTGAAAATCCATGTAGGAGAAAGCCTGGGCATTGATTTTATGGTGGAAATGCTCACAGAGTACCGCTTCGAGCGTGTTGATTTTGTGTATGAACCTGGTCAGTTCTCCGTGCGAGGAGGTATAGTCGATATATTTTCTTTTGCAAATGAATTACCTTATCGATGCGATTTTTTCGGTGATGAAGTGGAGTCTATCCGTGTCTTTGATATTGAAACCCAGTTATCGCAGGAAAAGAAAACCGAGATTATCATTATTCCCGATTTACAGTTTGATACACGATCTCCCCACGTTTCTTTCCTGGAATTTATTCCCCCGACTTGCTGGTTTAGTTTCTCAAATGTGGCTTTTGTGCGCGAACGTTTAAACCAACATTACAATGAAGCACTGGTTAAAGCCAATGAGGTTGAACATAAAACCCCACATCTGGCTAAAACACAAATTACCGGTGATCAATTTGTGGAACAGGTGCAATCCTTCCGCAAGATGGAATGGGGGGTTAAAACGTATTTTCAAGCTCATTCCACAATTAATTTTAATACTTCACCTCAACCCATTTTCCATAAAAATTTCGATCTGGTAAGTGAAAATCTGATAAAATGGCAAAAAGAAGATTATAAACTCTATATTTTAAGCGATAGTTCAAAACAAACCGATCGGATTGCTGCCATTTTTACTGACCGGGGTGATCCCATTGCTTTTCAACCTGTGAAAAACACCCTGCATGAAGGGTTTATTGATCATGATTTGTCAGTCCTTTGTTATACTGACCATCAGATATTCGATCGTTTCCATAAATACCAACTTAAAACTGATAAGACACGCCTTGGAAAAGTTGTAATGACTCTCAAAGAGTTGAATCAATTCCAGATCGGTGATTATATGGTGCATGTCGATCATGGCGTGGGTACTTTCGGAGGGTTGGTTAGAACAAATGTGAATGGTAAAATGCAGGAGATGGTCAAACTGGTGTACAAGGATGATGACATCATTTTTGTAAGCATTCATGCCTTGCATCGTATCTCAAAATATAAGGGAAAAGAAGGCGAAGCTCCCCGAATTAATAAACTTGGTTCAGGTGCTTGGGAACGATTAAAAGAACGTACTAAGTCAAAAGTAAAAGACATAGCACGTGAGCTTATTAAACTATATGCCAAACGAAAAGCTGAACAAGGCTTTAGGTATTCCCCGGATAGTTATTTACAACAGGAACTTGAAGCTTCATTTATATATGAAGATACCCCCGATCAGGTTAAAGCTACTGCTGATGTAAAGAAAGATATGGAGTCTTTACTTCCAATGGACAGGCTGGTGTGTGGTGATGTGGGATTCGGTAAAACAGAGGTTGCTATTCGTGCTGCATTTAAAGCCGTCACTGATAGCAAGCAGGTAGCTATTCTTGTACCGACTACTGTATTGGCCCTGCAGCATTATAATACTTTTAAGGATCGTCTTAAAGACTTTCCTTGCACCATTGAGTACCTGAGTCGTGCCCGAACGAGCAAGCAATCTGCCGATGTTCTCGAACGTTTAGCAAAAGGTCAGGTTGATATTGTAATAGGTACTCATAAATTGGTGAGTAAGAGTATGAAATTTCATGATCTTGGATTACTTATAATTGATGAAGAGCAAAAATTCGGTGTCACAGTAAAGGAAAAGCTTAAAGAAATGAAGATTAACGTTGATACACTAACAATGACCGCAACACCAATACCAAGGACTTTGCAATTTTCATTAATGGGTGCACGCGATTTGTCGATCATCAACACGCCACCACCTAATCGTTATCCTGTACAAACTGAAATCCATATATATGACGAAGATGTCATACGTGAAGCGATACAAATAGAACTGAACCGCAATGGTCAGGTTTTCTTTGTAAATAACCGGATTCAAAACATCTATGTCATTGAAAATATGATAAAACGGTTAATCCCTGGATGCAGGGTTGCTGTGGGTCATGGGCAAATGCCTGCCAATAAACTGGAAGAGGTCATCATTGACTTCATTGATTATGAATATGATGTTTTGGTAGCCACAACTATTATTGAATCAGGAATTGATATTCCAAATGTAAATACGATAATCATCAATAGTGCCCAAAATTTTGGGTTGAGTGATTTGCATCAATTGAGAGGAAGGGTAGGACGTAGTAACCGAAAAGCTTTCTGTTATTTGATTGCCCCCGAAGTAAGCCTGTTGACACCTGAAGCAAAAAGGCGATTGCAGGCCATAGAAACTTTTGCGGAATTGGGAAGCGGCTTTAATATAGCTATGCAGGATCTGGATATCCGGGGTGCAGGTAATATGTTAGG
>CAIYOZ010000114.1 GCA_903927945.1 uncultured Bacteroidales bacterium
CCAGTGCTGATCGTGGTAAAATCAAACCTTTCTCAATGTTGATTTTTGAAGTGGAATTAATCTCGATTGAAAAATCACTTCCAAAACAACAACCAATGCCACAACAAGCTCAACAAGCACAACCTGCACGTTAATAGCAGACTGGATCTTACAAATTCATTTATTAATATTTAAAACAGCCGTGGTGATAACACTACGGCTGTTTTTTTGTCAAAAAGACAGGATAAATAGATAAAAATCTATCTTTATCGTTGCAAATATGTTTATTCATGAATATTATCTTTCAATTACCATTTATTTTGTATAATTTTGCTGCCTAAATGATATTCATAAATCAACTGCCATGGAAAAAATTGATCAATTAGACAGGAAAATTCTACAGATAATTACAAAGAATGCTCGTATGCCTTTTAAGGACGTGGCTGAGGAATGTGGTGTGTCACGGGCAGCAATTCATCAACGCGTGCAGCGGTTGATCGATATTGATGTGATCACAGGTTCAGGATATACTGTGAATCCTAAAATGCTGGGGTTCCAAATGTGTGCTTATATTGGCATCACTCTTGAACGCGGATCCATGTACAAGGAAGTAGTGGCTGAACTGGAAAAGATCCCCGAAATTGTGGAATCACAATATACCTTGGGAAACTATACTATCCTGATTAAACTTTATGCCAAAAATGATGAACATTTAATGGAGTTGCTCAATGGTAAAATCCAGGAAATAAGAGGTGTGGCAACCACAGAAACACTTACGTCGCTGGATCAGCGAATCAGAAGGACTATTCCGATTGAATAGTAGTTTATAGTCAATAGTTTATAGTTTGGGATCATTGATTACAAACTGATAATTTTTAGTATATATCGTTTACTCGTTTACCTGTTTACTTTCCTGTAATTCGTAACCTGTAATACCTAACCAGAAAAGAAACATGGAAACAGTTGTCAGTGGCATTCGGCCAACCGGAAACCTTCACTTAGGAAACTATTTTGGAGCATTGCGTAATTTCATCAGCATGCAAAATGAGCATAACTGCTATTTTTTCATTGCCGATTATCATTCCCTTACTACTCACCCAACCCCTCAGGACCTGCATGGAAATGTTCGCCAGATTCTGGTGGAATATCTGGCTGCCGGGCTTGATCCGGAAAAGGCAACGCTCTATGTTCAAAGTGATGTCCCAGAAGTAAGTGAATTGTATCTCTTCCTGAATATGAATGCGTATATCGGGGAACTGGAACGTTGTACTTCCTTTAAAGATAAAATCCGCCAACAACAAAATAATATCAACGCCGGCCTGCTGACTTATCCTACACTGATGGCTGCTGACATTCTGATTCATAGGGCCACTAAAGTACCGGTTGGTAAGGATCAGGAACAACACCTTGAAATGACCCGTACCTTTGGAAACCGTTTCAACCGGATGTATAATGTGGAGTATTTCCCCGAACCACAGGCATTTAATTTTGGTCAGGAGCTTGTGAAAATCCCGGGATTGAATGGCAGTGGCAAAATGGGCAAATCGGAAGGCGAAGGAAATGCTATCTTTCTAGCCGATGAACCTGAAGATATCCGCAAGAAAGTCATGAAGGCAGTCACCGATGCCGGACCTACAGAGCCCAATCAGGCAAAAACGGAAGCCATTCAGAATATCTTCCAGTTGATGAAGGTGGTATCAGCGCCTGAGACTTACGATTTCTTTAATGAAAAATACAATACCTGCCAGATTCGTTACGGTGATATGAAAAAACAACTGGCAGTGGATATGATTCAGTTTACAACACCCTTCAGGGAGAGGATTAAGGCTATTTCAAGCGATGAAGCCTATGTTTCGAAGGTTGCCCGTATGGGAAAGGAAAAAGCCCAGGAAAACGCTGCTAAGACTATTCGGGAGGTACGCGAGATTATTGGGTTCAAAGCTTTTTGAAAATAGTTTATAGTTTATAGTCGGTAGTGGTAAGCATCAATTAACTTAATTAACTTAATCAACCAATCAACTAATTAACCAATATAAATTTTTCCACTACTTCGGCAACGCCATCATTGTTATTGGAGGCCACAACGAAATCGGCCTTGTGACGTAGTACATCACTTACATTATCCACCCAGATACCCAGACCTGCATATTCGATCATAGAAAGATCATTTGCAGCATTCCCTACTGCAATGACTTCGCAGGACTTAATTCCCAGTCTTTTTGCCAGAAAATCAAGACTTGCTGCTTTGTCAATTCCCTTAGGAGTTACCTCCAGGAAGAAAGGTTTTGAAAGTGATACATTCAAATCGCTTCGTTCGGCCTTAAGTTTCTTTTCTATACATTTTAAATAATCGGGGTGCTCCAGCAAGATACATTTCACTGCCGAGCTGGTCTCTGCCTTAAAACTAGGAACTTTGTGATGCGCTATACCGGTTAGTTTCACCTCAACATCAATGTATTCAGACTCGGTTTCACTGATAATACCATTTTCATTGTATGTAATGATGTGTACGTCGTTTTCAATGCTAAAATCATGCAAACTATGAACTTCCTCTTGAGTTAAACAGCTCTCAAAAAGGATCTCTTTCTGTTTTAGCGAAGTCACCACACCTCCGTTGAACGATATCATATACGAATCGTACGCTGTCAGTTTTAATTCTGTGGCATATCTCTCCATGGCAAGTGTGGGGCGTCCGGAGGCAAGCACAACTTTTACTCCGGCTTCTTGAGCAGATATCAGTAAGTCTTTTGTACGGGTGGAGATGCTGTAATCATCCCGAAGCAAGGTATCATCCAGGTCGAGTACCAGCATTTTATATTTTCCGTCACAAGTAATGGCGGAATCATTTTCAGGTAAATTGTATATCATGTGAGAGTTTAAAAATCAAGTGCGTCAGTAAATTAAACAAGAGCCTTGTCCTTAGTCAGGAGCAGGCTCTTGTTATCTGAATGAATTACTTTGTAGGTTTATTTATACAAACACAAATAAGGGGTGTCTTCCGTGCATTTTACCTTGAATTTCACATCCTTGGCAACCACGAAACTTTCAAACTTCTTATACGTTTTCCATTCCGTTTCTCCAGGTTGTTGAATGGTCAGTTGGCCTGAGATTACTGTCATCACTTCAATGGAGCCTGTTCCGAATTCATATTCTCCTGCTGCCATAACACCCACTGTGGCTGTTCCCTCAGTGGATTCCAAGCCGATGGAAACGACTTTACCATCGAAATATTGATTTGTTTTAAACATAAGTAGGGTTTTTGTATCTTTAATTGATTAATATGCAATTATATACTTGTTTTTATTTCAACTACAAAGGTAAAAAATAATTACCTAGCATGCAATCAATCACAGACGAAGATTTTTGAAATGCGTGATTTCACATTAAAATTTAGTATTTTTGCAGCATGAAACGTTTGGTTGCCTATACTTTAGTCGTGATTGCCTTGTTTGTTGGAGTTATTTCAACATCAACATCTACGCCTATTATCGAACCTGCAAAATCGGCAAATCAGATTTCACTTCATCAGGCACCCGTTTTCAACCACCATCAGTCATTCTTTTCTGCATTCGATGTATTCCAGGCGGTAGGGGTAAATAGCGAACAAATCCATCTTGCAAATTCATTTCAGAATTTCTCGTATAGGGTATTTCCATCACTATTGAATTCATTTCGCATTTTACATACTGCCCAGATTACACAACAAAAATTCTTTTCTGGTACTACTTCTTATTTATTGAATTCATCCAACAAGCAACTGGATGGATATTACCTCTATCACCTCTGCAAATTATTGATTTGATCCCATTCCCGCTTATCTTTTCTAAGCTGCTTCAACGCAACATTCTTTAATTCAAATCATTCATTTACAAACAACTATTTGTGAACATCATTCGTATGTTCGCATTCAATATCATGCCTTTATGGATAAAAATAAATCAATAGAACAGGTTCTTGAGAGCCTGGATAATAAGATAGTATATAAAACAAAGAACCCGGTTTGGTTTGGCTTTTTGTTTACGATTCCGGGAATTGCCTCACTGGTTATTTATTCTTCCTTTGAATGGGAAATCAATAGTATCTTCGCCCATTTTCTTTTTATCACCGGATTAATTTTCATAATTATCGGTATTATTAAGTGTTTCTATCGGAAAAATAAATATGTTTCAGTTGAAAACAATTCTGAAATAAGACCCTTTACAATATACTTTCATGTAAGTGAAAGGGCTAAATTAATCAATTTGCTTGAAACCGGAAATCTGGCAGAACTTAAAGCACTTCGCCCATCCATTGTTGATGGGTTGAAATTAAGTGTCCTGGCCTCAAAAGATGGTCTGGTATGCTACTCGCAGGTGATAGCCTATCAAACAAATGAATATGTCAATATTACAGGCGTTATTAAGCATACATCAATTGAATATCAAATCCTTAATGAAATTATACGTTCTAGGAAATAAACCAACGGATTGGTTTTATAGACAAACCAAAATGATTGATATCGCCAAGGGAAGTCAGGTTGCTGGCTTCCCTTTTCCAAATTGAAAAGATGCAATTTTGTGTATTTTGCATTTTTGGGATATAAAAGCTCTAAAATTGACTTCAAATCATTACTTTTGCAACCTGAGAATTCACTGGCAAAGAAAACGGATACTTAAAATCTAAAACATTCTATATGAAACGATCACAACTTCTTCTGACTTTCCTAATCATCTGCAGTTTTACATTTGCCCGGGTTCAGGTCGATACTATTTCTGTTTTTTCTGCAAAAATGAAAAAGGAAGTAAAAAGTGTGGTTATTATTCCTGAAAATTATTCCGGTAGAAAACACTATCCGGTGGTATACTTACTCCATGGGTACAGCGACAATTATGCAAAATGGGTAAAAGCTGTTCCTACTATTAAATCACTGGCCACGGAATACCAATTTATCATTGTCTGTCCCGATGGTGGTTTCAGCAGCTGGTATTTCGATAGTCCGATAGACTCCACAAGTCAGTATGAATCCTACATTGCCAAAGACTTGCTGCCTTACATCGATGTTCATTATTCAACCATTCCAACCCGCGAATTCCGTGCCATCACCGGATTAAGCATGGGAGGGCACGGGGCATTATACCTGGCCATCCGCAACAGGAATTTGTTTGGTAATGCCGGTAGTATGAGTGGTGGAGTTGATTTACGTTCTTCTGCCAAATTATTTGATATAGCCAAACGGATCGGCGCAATGGAGAACCATCGCAACGAGTGGGATAACCGCTCGGTGATCAATATGGTGGATGTATTGAAGAATGATGAAATGAACCTGATCATCGATTGCGGGGTATCCGATTTCTTCTATCAGATTAATGCAAGTCTTCATCGCCGTTTAATGGCATTGAATATCAACCACGATTATATCGAACGGCCCGGTGAACATAACTGGCAGTATTGGGATAATTCAATCCGCTATCAAATGTTGTATTTCGATCGTTGCTTTCAAAAAGCGAAAAAGTAAACCACCCCCTCCATCCACGACCCCGTCGTTATTCACGACGGGGCCGATAAAAGTAACCTTACCACCCTCCAAACATTGGAACTTACCGACCCGCTCACCATTGTAATACTATGAATTATAAGTGCGCGGGTCGAATTACAACCCACACTCCACGACCCCGTCGTTATTCACGACGGGGCCGATAAGAAGTTTACTTTTACAACCCAAAACATTTACATTTATCGACCCGCTCACCATTGTAGTACTATGAATTATACGTGAGCGGGTCGAATTCAATGAACTTAATAGTTCGACTATTGTTTCATCCTTGCCTCCATCTACCCGTATACGTTATTCAACTTCAAACTACATATTATGGAATTCATAAAAGGTGAGTTATTCCATATTTATAATCGTGGAAATAACAGGGACAAAATCTTTTATAGTCGTAGGAACTATTTATTTTTTCTGGAAAAGATAAACACTTATATTTCACCCTATGGTGAATTGATAGCATGGTGTCTACTGCCAAATCATTTCCATTTAATGGTTTATATCAAGGATGTTGAATTAATTGTTCCAAGTACCGACCCGCTCGCAAATAGCGAACGGGTCGGAGTGAAGAAACGGACACTTAATCAATCCATTGGTATCATGTTGCGATCGTATACCAATGCAATCAAAAAACAAGAAGGCAGGACCGGAGCTTTATTTCAGGAAGAAACAAAAGCAGTCCTGTTGAAAGAATCTTTGACATTTACACCTTCTTATTTCAATACTGCTTTTGGCACTAAAATAAATACTCTTAATGAAGATAAAAGCTACGCAGAAAACTGTTTCAATTATATTCATTCTAATCCGGTATCGTCAGGGTTGGTTAAAACTGCCGGAGACTGGGAATTTTCTTCTTACTGTGATTATGTAGGATTAAGAAACGGGAAATTGATAAATAAAGACAGGGGAAAAGAGTTTCTTGTTCCATAAAAGTACCACGACCCCGTCACTAAGTGAGCGGGTCGAATCTAACTTTATCGACCCGCTCACTATTGTAGATGGAAGGATGGTACGTGAGCGGGTCGAAATACCACCTTAAAAAACATACCCCACACTGAGTTTCTCTTCTGTGACGCTTTGTTTTACGGTCGGGTAGTAGTCATACATACTTTTCAGGTAAAAATAGGTGATTTCGTTCTCCAGAAATAATTGCTTATTAATGAAATAATTGAAATTCAGCCTGCCAATGCTCAGGCTGGCATTCCCTTTATCACCCTGAACGTTTGTATTGAGCTTTATCGACGCAATGGGGTTATTCCCGATCCAGGAGTAAATCCGGTAGTCTTCGTAGTTCAGGGATAATCTGACCTTGTTGCCAACCTGAAGCTCAACACCCACTTTTGAACTGAAGCCGCTTCCCATATTATAGTCACGTTGATCGTACCTGTAGTGATCTGTCTGATTGCCTCCCAGCAGGATAGCACTCAGGTGTGCCGAACCCGACAGGGTGATAGATTTCGTCAGGTTGCCTTTAAATAAAGCCCCGGGACCCACCGATGCCGCCTCCGATATTTTATAGGTACTGAGTGATATATTATCCAGTTCGGCATTCGATTGGTAATAGTTGAAATGCTGGAAAACTCCAACTGCAAGTTGATTCTTCGAACGGTTTAACGGTATGTTTCTTGTAAACAACATGCCTATAGCACTAACCCGATTCAGTGCCGGCTGTTGCGAAAAGAGGTTGGCAGCCACTCTTAACTGGAAGAAGTCATACGGTTTTTCATTCTCCGGATCATAAGGATCGCCGTAATAAAGTCCTGCATCAGCACAAAACATATTGCTTACCTGCTGATTCCTCAGAAAATTACCTGTTATCAAACGATATCCCAGGGAGGCGGATAAACTAATGGGAACGGGTTCCACCTGATTTCCCCTGAACTCCCTGTGTTTCCAGGATTCACCACTGATGATCCTGTTAAACTCCCGGGTAGGTGATAGTATGAACATCAGAGCTTCCCGTTTAAAGCGGTCAAATCCGGTGGTGCGGTCATCAATAAATTTGTCGGTGATCCTAAAGAACATTTCTCCCAGGCAAACCCCTCCCATAGTTGTTGTCATAAAGTCATTGATCGATGGTGCTTGTTTTTCCATAAATAGCTCCCACATAAGGCTTCCTCCAGCTGTAAATGGAATGGATTGCCAGAAATTGAACCCGTTGGCACGTGCTAACTCATGGTATAATAAGCCATGAACAGGGTGGGTAAAAAGATTGGTAGTAAAATTATCATTGTCCCATTCAAAACCTGTTCGGAGGTTGGTTTTTATAGTATTGTAATCAATGCGGGCATAAGAAGAGTTAAGGATATACCGGTCGAAACCCCAGATCGTCATGTTGGTAGCCACAATCAATCCCGAAGCTCCCGGCCAGTTATGCTTCACTGTCCATAAAGAGTCAGGATGTCTTCCTGTCAATCCTTCATTTGAATTGACCTGCAGTTGGCTATGTACAGAAAATATTATCAGGCAAAAGAGCAACATAAATGATTTCCGTTGAAAACACATATATTTTGAGATATTATTTTTTTGAATAATAATCTTTATCTGCTCAAAAGAAGTAAAAACTCAAGTGGGTTGAATGATTATACCACTATCTGGAAGAAATGTTGTTTTCTATAACAACTGATTTTCTTAAATGTTAGCTTTTCAGGCATAAAAAAAGTGAGCCGTCCGTTATCGGACAGCTCACTTCAGAGAGTATAAATCAAAGTCAGTGATCTTTGATAGTTAATAGTTAATCACTGATCATTAATCGTTATTACAACTGTGGACCTGATGGGATCAATGCTTTTGCAGCATCGTTATCACAGTATTGTACAAAGTTTTTCACGTACATACCGGCCAGTTTAGTTGCTTTCACTTCCCATTCTTTAGGATCGCTATAAGTATCACGTGGATCAAGGATACCTTCCGATACATTGTTCAAGGCTACCGGAGCAACCAGGTTCATGATTGGAATGTGTATTGTTTCCGCTTTTTCAATTGAACCATCAATAATGGCATCAATAATAGCACGTGTATCTTTCAATGACATACGTTTGCCTGTTCCGTTCCATCCGGTGTTAACCAGATAAACTTTTGCTCCGTGTTCTTTTGCCTTGCCAATCAGTGTTTTTGCATACATAGTTGGGTGCAGGGTAAGGAACGCTTCACCAAATGCCGGTGAGAACGAAGGAACCGGTTCGGTGATACCACGTTCGGTACCGGCCAGTTTAGAAGTAAATCCTGAAAGGAAATGGTATTGAGCCGAGTTCTCGTCAAGGATAGATACCGGAGGCAATACACCAAATGCATCAGCCGACAGGTAAATGATTTTCTTAGCGTGACCTGCTCTCGAAGGAGAAACGATCTTATTGATAAAATAGATAGGGTAAGAAACACGGGTGTTTTCAGTTACTGATTGATCAGTATAATCGATTACGCCTGTTGCAGCATCCACGGTTACGTTTTCAAGCAATGAATCGCGACGGATAGCTCTCCAGATGTCCGGTTCGTTCTTTTCAGACAGGCCGATCACCTTGGCATAACATCCACCTTCGTAGTTGAATACACCGTTGTTATCCCAACCATGTTCGTCATCACCAATCAGGTAACGTTTAGGGTCAGCCGACAATGTAGTTTTACCTGTTCCGGATAATCCGAAGAAGATAGCCACATCACCGTCTTTGCCTACGTTGGCCGAGCAGTGCATAGAAGCCATGCCTTTTAACGGCAGGTAATAGTTCATCAAGGCAAAAATACCTTTTTTCATTTCACCACCGTACCAGGTTCCACCGATTACCTGCATTTTGGTAGTCAGGTTAAACAGGGTAAAGTTTTCAGAG
>CAIYOZ010000115.1 GCA_903927945.1 uncultured Bacteroidales bacterium
CCTTCCATCACTCCGTCCTGATTTTCATCCCAACCATGCTCACTCCATGCATACTCCAGCACTTTTTTAACCTGAGCATAATTCTTTTTCAAGAAATCATTATCGCCCGAAAGTTGCCAGTCACGGTAAAATTTCATGATGCAACCCATTTGCCCATCGGCAGCGGCATTCGATTTTTTATTGGCAATGGATAATGGAAGATCGGCTCTGAAATTCATCAATCCATTTTCTTTGGTTGCATAATTGAACTCCACATCGCGCATGGTCTTGGCCAAATCTCCAAACAAAAAGGGTGTTGCAAGTTCATAATTCCACACATGCGTACAATTTCCTTCGCAAGAACCTTTTCTATCCATTACACCTTCCCAACCCATCAAATGACCACTTGGCAAACGGAAAACGGTTTGAGACCGAAGTACGGCCAAATTGAATAAGGCAGCTTCTTTCAGCACGTCCGGATACGACGATTGGGAAATGGTATTTACAAAATCGAGCGTTTGCGATTCCAATTGTGCTAAGCGGGGAAGCACTTTTTCAGCGACATTCCAAGCGCTGGTAAATTGATGGCTGTAATAATTACCCGTCATATTTTTATCAGTCCAGGCATATCTGTTTGGGAAATTCCATGTAATAAAAAATGAAAATGATGCTGTTGAATGAGCTGCAATGGTTTTCTTTACTGACAAGGAAGCCATCGGATCATCTTCTTCCTGCTTGTACTTCTCTGTCAATTCTCCATCTGTCGAAAAATCATCCCAAAAACTGAGCAAAGAATTGCTCCAACTGTCTTTTTTGGAAGCAGTTCGATATGTGACGCCGACCGATTCCTGGGTGGTTAATGCCATTGTTCCCCAGGCTGCGCTGGTGGAATCAACACCTTCGGAATCGAAATAAATACCCCGGAAGCTGTCAGAAACTTTGTAGGTGTTTCGGTTTTTTTTTGCTCCGGTTGGAATCACATCACCTTTCCAGTCAGTTTTGTTTTGTTGTCCATCTTTTCCGATAAAATTACGAATGGAACCGCAAACCGCCACTTCAATGGAATTGTCGGAAGTGTTCGAAACTTCATATGAAAGTATGGCGATGGGTAACCCGCTGTTATCAGCATCGGTAGGAATAAGAGGATTGAAACCTTTTATTTTGACTTTTATGGGTAAACTTTTAGCTTCCAGGTTCACTTGCCCAAATGGATATGCAGCGTCAAAACTGGCTGTTTCGAAACGGGGCAGACCGTGATTGTCTACCGGACGACCTTCGTAATGCAGATATTCGTTGTCGTAAAGACTTCCCAATAAAGCCTTTGATTGTGGTTTCTTGTCTTTTTCTTTTACATAAATGGCAAAAAACGGAGCATTATTCCCGGTTGTTACCGTGCTAAAACCTTTAGCCGGAACATTCATTATTTCCCAATCACGCAATTCACCACGCCCTCCCAGTGAAATAGTTCCTGTTCCGATGCCGCCTAATGGCAAGGCGATTTCTTGTAGAGATGCAGAATTGTAATGTTTAATGACCGGCCACGATTGTGGTTTCCATTGTCCGTAAACAACTACTGCGTATATGAAAAGCAGAAACAGCATCGTAAATTTGTTTTTGAATTTCATATACGCAGTAATTTTAATCCGGCAATTTAGACTAAGGATAAGATATAAATAACATCCTAACCTTCTTATTCCCAGCCCGGATTTTGTGTTAAATTTCTGTTTTTATAGATTTCAGCTAATGGTATTGGATAATAATACATTTTATCATCCCAAATTCTATCTGTTGTGGTATAGGTGCTGTAAGTAAATACCCCTGTTGTAGGATCTTTCAGAATTTTGGTTCGTTTGATAGCCACAGTTTGTGGTCCTATCATCCAACGACGAATGTCCCAGAATCGATGATCTTCAAAGGCCAGTTCTACCATTCGTTCATTACGAACTTTTGTTCTGAAGTCGGCTGTATTAATCGTTGTAGGAATAGCTATTAAGCTAACTCCAGATCTTTTGCGAACCAAATT
Organism: uncultured Bacteroidales bacterium; assembly: GCA_903927945.1. GTDB lineage: Bacteria > Bacteroidota > Bacteroidia > Bacteroidales > Paludibacteraceae > Paludibacter. Next base: position 2,003 of record CAIYOZ010000115.1, read on the forward strand.
AATAGCTTCGACTGCTGATAGCGTAAAAGTTGCATCCTTATAAGTAGGTGATGAAAATGCTTCATTCATGGCTTCGGCATAATTCAACAATACTTCAGCATAGCGGAATACGACCCATACATGACGGGTTGCGGTAGTTCCTGAAGGTTGAAAGCTAATAGTCTTGTCCACATATTTCTTTAGATAATAGCCTGTTTTTGTGGCTCCCGATTTTGGTAGGCCACTAATACCTCCTTCCCATGTCTGTACTACCTGATTATCAGCCCAGGTAGTATTATTAAGCACTACTGTTAAAGCCAGACGAGGATCTCTGTTGGCATAAGGATTTGCAGTTAAAGCCGGATTACTCCAATCAAAAGCAGTACCATCCAGAACATTTCCTGTTTTCTTTACTTCATAAGCATCAACCAAATTCTGAGTAGGGCATGTTCCGGAGTTACCTCCTACAAATCCGATGGGATAATTCAAGCTTTCGAATGTACCGGAGTTTGCTTCTCTGCGGGCATAAATTAATTCCGGCAAAGCAATATTGTTTGGAATTTTGTCGTAAGAAACAAATGTATTGATTTTATAAACCGACGCTGAGTCAATCAACGCTTTCGCTGCTCTGGCAGCATCTACCCATTTTTGAGTAACCACCGGATTATTATGAAGTTTGCTTGCGCCATACAGCAAAACCCGTGCTTTAAGGGCCAGTGCAACCATGCGGGTAGCTCTCCCTGTTTCTAAATCATAACTGACATCGTAGAATTTGGGTAAATATTTTGCTGCAGTATCACATTCATTCACAATAAATTGGGATACATTATCGTAAGTATCTCTTGTAACTGTATTGGCTTCATCTTCGGTTAATACTTTTGTTACCAACGGAACTCCACCATATCTTTTAAGAAGTTCGAAATAAAAGTAAGCCCGCAAAAAACGTACTTCATATTGCAAATTATTGTACTTCAACATGGCTTTGTCATAGCTCGATTGATATTTATTATCATCAAAAGTTTGTCCCACACCTTTTTCCAGAAACAAATTTGCAGCCCGGATACCTTTATAATTAGATGCCCAAACATCATCTACTGTATTAATCTGACTCCATGAGCCATTATTGAAATTTTGTACAGAAGAGGAAGACCAAACATACTCAGCTTCATCACATCCTGCAGCCCGCATAGCATTACCCACACTTCCAAAATCAGATCTCATATAGGCATATATATTGTTAGCCATTTGAGTTGACCGTGAATATACGCTAAATACCTGATCCTCTGTGTAGGAAGAAGTTTCGTCGTAGGAAAGAAAATCACTACAGGAAAAAAACATCAATGTTAAGCACGAAAGAAATAATATTTTTGTTTTCATATATTCAGTTTTTAAAATCCAACATTAACACCCATATTGAAAGAAGCAGTCATTGGATAGGCAATCCCATATGATTCAGGGTCCACAATTTTCAAATTATCAATAGAAAACAGGTTCATACCCCTTACGTAAATCTTCGCTTTGGAAATGAAAGTTTTTGCCAGTAACTTTTCGGGGAATTTGTAATAGATTTCACAGGTACGTAATTTGATATAGGAACGGTCTTTTACCCATACCGAATTGGTATTGAAGTTATTATTGTTTTGAAGCGTAGTTAATCGAGGAAATAAAGCATTCGGATTATTTGGTGTCCAGCGATTATCGTAGTAATACGTTGATATATTTGTATTGTTTTGTAAAGGCCAAAACATACTTGCTGTATTTAATACTGCACTGTAATTACCAACACCCTGAAAGTTAGCATCGATACCCAACCCTTTATATTCCAGATTTAGATTTGCCGAAAAATAAATTTCAGGACAGATATTGTTGTAACCTAAGGCCACTTTATCAAGTTCATTGATTTTACCGTCGTTGTTCTGATCTTTAAACTTGATATCTCCGGGAACTACTGTTGATAACAATTGTGCAGGGCTTGCACTGATATCAGCCTGATCTTTGAAGAATCCAATTGCCTCATAACCAATAATCTGATTGACCGGTTTGCCTGTTTGTTTTAGATAATCATATTGTACAAAGCCTTCGTTTTCATTAATAACTGTGCTTCGGGCATAAGTAAACTGCCCACCCACATTATATTTGAAATCGCCAATAGTTTGATTAAAATTTAATCCTATTTCAATTCCTTTATTTTCAACAATACCGTCATTGGACATGGAAGGAGTTGCTCCCATAACACCTGATAAAGCACCCGTAGTACTAACCAGAATATCGGTTCGTTTTTCATAATAAGCCTCAGCAGTCAAATCGAGAGCATCCCAGAAACGACCATCTAAGCCGATATTGGTTTTTTGAGATTTTTCATAGGTCAGACCTGATGTTGCTAGGCCCAATTCAGTCATTCCGGTTACTGACGTATAGTTATCCGTAAAGTAATAGGTACTTCCTGATCCATAAGTTTGTTTGTATAAGTCGGCTGAGCTCGTATAATCGTTACCCACAACACCATAGGATACCCTGAGTTTAAGCAAATCAATTGCTTTGACATTTTTCAGAAAGTCTTCCTTCGAAAGTACCCATGCAGAACTAACTGCCGGGAAAATACCGATATTATGGCCTGGTTGTAATTTATTAGTACCATTCCCTGTCAGAGATACATCTAGAAAATACTTCTCGAACAAACCAACATGCGCATATCCATTGATTCGTTGCCTGTTGGTGGTAGTAAATTGTCCATTTCCAACGTATTGATCATGAAAAAACATCAAACCTGAATTCAAACTCACATCAGACCAGGTTCTTGTGTAGTCTATTTTTGCAAATGCATTGAAATGCTGCCACTGATTGCCCAATGAGCTTGAATAAACAGGATTAGAATTTGAACCAACAATTGTAGAAGCTGGATTAACCAAACTATCACCGGCTGTATTAAACTGTGACGAATTTTTAGAATAGCGATAGGTTTGTGACATAGATTCCCAGTAATCGGCATAATTATCAAAAGCTATACTTGCTTGAGCAGATAAGCCCTTTGTAATTATCGAAAGGTCCTGATTGATAGTCCAGTCGGCAAACAAGGTGCGGGAATCAGATTTTCCATAACCCTGAGCGGCAATCATGGCTACCGGATTCACAGTCCAGGTATCGCTTCCACCCCATTCGCCGGTCGAAGTTTTAATCGGAAAAGCTGCTGCCGGAGTATTATACATGGCTGTCATTATAGGACTTATAACATTTCCCGGTCTGTTGGATTCAGTAAGCGAACCCAGTAATTTCACTTTCATGTTGGTTGTAGGAGTAAACTGAATATCCAGGTTGGTGCGTATATTCAGTCTTGAATATTTGAACTGCGATGAATAGGCTGGTACAATATTGGTTGGTTTCATTAATCCATCATTGCCGGTTAAATTCATTACCGTAAAATAACGAACCTTATTACTTCCACCACGAATACTGATATTGTATACATTTGATGACGCATTATCTTTCAACACCTGATCCATCCAGTTTACATTTGGATAATAATCGGGGAATTTCCCGGATTGAAAGGCTGCCAGTTGATTGGCATTATAGCGCGGTGTCGTAATCCCATCATTTAAAAGTGCCTCATTCACGGATTTAGCATAAGTGTAAGCATCTGCAAACTGAGGTTTATGTAGCGGTTTTATAAAAGCGTGATCATACGAAAATTCTATCTGAGTTTTTCCGATTATTCCTTGTTTTGTAGTCACCAGAATAACTCCGTTAGAACCTCTAAGCCCATACATGGCTAGTGAGGCAGCATCTTTCAGCACTGTAATTGTTTCTATTTCTTCTTTCACCAGGGAACTGAGTGGGCGTTCATAACCATCTACCAGTACCATGGGATTGTTACCCTGAAGACTTCCTAATCCTCTAATATTGAAGTCAGTATTGTTATCGTATTCCATTCCATCGTTTTGTAAGGCTGTTAACCCTAACCCTCTGCCGTATAATGCATTTTGAGCATTAATGGCCGAGCTTTTCATAATGTCTTCTGAGTAAATAGTAGAAGTAGCAGCTGTAGTCTCAAACTTCGAATGTGAGAGCGTATTTCCCTCTTCAATAAGTGAATATAAGCGGTCTATTTTTACCTCGTTATATTGTTTTGCAACGACGGTTCTCTTTGCTTTATCAGGTGTTGTTATGTCCATTTTTTCTCCAATCGGAACAAGGATTTCGAATTTTCCCTGTTCATCAGTTTCAACTTTTATAAACTGATTATGCTGGCTGGAAACAATTGCCCCAAAGACGGGTTTTCCATTCATGTCTAACACTTTCCCGCTTATATTCTGGGCAATCACGCTATTTTGAAGGCAAAATGTAAGCGCAAAAATCAGCAAGATAAGATAATATCTAATTTTCATATTATGTGTATTTATTGTTAACAATAAGGTTATTTACCATCCGGGATTTTGAGTTAAACCGTATTTTTTGTAAATCTCAGCAATTGGGAAGGCGGCTAAATACCATTTAGGATCAAAATTTTTGGTGCCATCAGGGCTATCCTGCCATGAACGTTTAAACAAAGTGAATTTAGTATATGAATATCGGTTTGGAACTAAAACACCTTTTCGATAAACTTTATTAATTCTTACTCCATATAAACTTTTTCTGAAATCAGCTTCCCTCTTCCAGCGAACCAAATCATACCAACGTACTTCTTCTAATCCAAACTCACACGATCTTTCTCTCAGCACTTCCTCTAAAAACGAGTCTTGTGTCCATGTTTTACCTGGATTAGCATCTTTTAATCCATTCAAACCTGCTCTGGCTCGTACCTGATCCACCCAGGTGAATGCTTCGTCGGTTCTGTTCACCTGATTTAATGCTTCGGCATAACTTAAATAAATTTCAGCCAGTCGTAAATAAGGCCATTGAGATGGTGCACCAATAGATGTTGCAGTTGTCAAGTCCATTATAAATTTATAAACGCCCATCCCTGTAGCACAAGCTCCTGATTCCGCAGTATTTAAACGTTCACGTCCACCCATCCACAATTCAGCGTTACGACCTTTGTAACTTGAATTATTCACAAGGCAGGTTTCATACATACGGGGATCTCTGTTAGCAAAAGGATCAACAAAAGTGGTATCGCCCGGAGCATTCACTTTATAGCTTCCCAGGGTATCATTCCAAACTGTTTTATCAAATGGAGTACCATCGGCCATTGGAAATAAATCGCCATAATTCAGGGTAGGTACTGCAGCACCATAATGACCCAATGATTGATTGTAATACCAGTTTGCATCCCATTCATAGGATACTGTAGCTCGTTCGCGTGTGGATATTAAAGTTTCGCTGTTACCACGTCCAAAATAGGCTTGTCTGTAAGAAGACTGTGGAGCACCTATAACTAAACTATAGCCACCATTTGGATCCTGAGAATTTAGCAAAAAGAACTTATTACAGGCCGTAACTACATCGTTCCACATGGTGGGGTCTTTATGCCCAAACCAAACCTGTTTTTTATCAATTGATTCATAACTTTGCGAAGTATAATAAGGTACATCATCATTAAATAAGGGACTTGCCGCAAATAGTAACATCCTGATTTTTAGTCCCAGAGCAGCTCCACCAGTAAAACGACCATCCCATTTTGCCACATCATCTTTGGGTAAAGTCCAGGGTAATACTTTCAACGCCGAATCACATAGATTGGTAATAAAATCAAGTGTTTCTTTCGCTGTTGAACGTGGCAATTGCATATTTTCATTTGCTTTGAACGATTTAGTTACTAACGGTAGTCCCCCAAAGTGCCTGTACATATCGGAATAATGACAAGCAATAATCATGCGTGCTTCACCCTTCAAACGGGCTTTGGTTGCAGCGTCCATATCGGGCACCCGGTCCACATTCTCGAGAAAAATCCATCCTTTTCGAATGCCATTCCAACTTCCTTCCGTAATGAAATTATAAGCCGAAGTATTACCCTCTATGGAAGAATTATATTTTCCATTATAATACATACTATTCACAGTATCCCAATTCAGATAACTTTGAAAATTATCAGTAAGTGATTCCTGCAAACCCATACCCATTTTAACTCCAGTATTGCTCCAGTCTATATTGAGACCAAACCACAAGGTAGAATAAGCATTCCAAAGGAAACTTTCTGCAAAAACCGATTTTGAAAATACGGTGTCGATAGTAATATCCGAACCGGAAGTTTTGTCAAGAAACTGGTTTCCAAGTTTCAAATCATCTGTACAGGATACAACGGATACTAAAAGAATAAGTCCGATTATTAAGTTATTAATTATTTTCATAGGATTATTTTTTTATTGAATTAAAACGAAATATTAAATCCGGCATTCATAATTTGCATAGTTGGGTAGGTAGGCCTGCTACTGGTTTGAGTTTCAGGATCGGCAATTTTCAGGTAATCGAAAGTCAGTAAATTATAGGCGTTTCCAAAAATTCGTAGCTGCGAGATTCCCAGCTTTTTCATAAAAGGGAAGCTAATGGACTGAGAAATCTCTATGGTTTTCAATCGTACATAGCTGGCATCTTTCAACCACAGATTGGAATCGTAGCCATAATTATTCTGAAAAGAATCGAACGAAGGTTCAGGTAAAGTTGCGGTTGCAGCAGTTGCAGCGGTCCAGCGATTATCGTATTGCGATTGCATCAACGATCGGTCCTGCGTTGAACCAAGAGGTGTCCTGAATGTTTCCTGCAAAAGACGGGAAGTCATTGTAGCTCCAACCCATAGCATACTGAAAGAAAAACCTTTGTAATTGAATCCCAGCGTTAGGCCGGCATTTAGAGCCGGATAGGTTGGATATCCAATGGCTACATCATCATTCCCATCAATTTTGCCATCACTGTTCATATCCCGATAAACAACATCACCGGGTTTTATATTTGCTGGAACTACCACCGGTTGACCATTGTCGGTCATACCTGCCTGATAAAAACCAAGAAATACTTTCCCAAAAGGTTGCCCAACTGGTCTTCCAGTCCTCCATTGATAAGAATACGGGGATAATACTTCATCCTGATAGACAATTTTATTTTGGGTGTAGGATACATTTAGATTTGCAAAATAATCGACTTTACCTATCTTATCTCTCCATTTAAGGCTAAGCTCTGTTCCGCCATTGTCTACTTTTCCTAAATTCAGTACCGGAAGGTTCAAGGCGTTGTATCCAGGAGACGAATTACTGGTTGCAAGAATTCCGATTCTATGTTCGAAAAACACATCCAGATTCACAGTCAGTCTATTTTTTAAAAAAGCCATATCAACACCATAATTCTGTTTGTACGAAGTTTCCCAGGTTATGCCAGGATTACCAATTTTACCTTCTGCGATACCAGGTGTGTTTGTAGCAATATTAACCCCGAAATTATAACCTGTTGCTCCGGAAGTATAAGTATCCGGTAAGTATAAAAATCGATAACCTCCAATAGCTTTATCATTACCCACCATACCATAAGAAGCTCTCAGCTTCATGAAATCAATAATCTTCTGATTTTTCATGAAATTTTCTTCTGATAGAATCCAACCTCCCGATATGGATGGGAAAAGACCAAAACGTAATTTAGGATCAGTCGGAAAATTTTCAGATCCGTTGTATCCCATATTCACATCCAGCAAATAACGGGTTTTATAGTCGTATGTCACACGTCCCACTAATCCCACATAGCCTGTAGGTATTTCGGTATAGGAGGCCGGATAATAACTACGTGACTGATTATACAAAAGTAAAGCTGTGACATGATGATTTCCGAAATCCCTGGCATAATCAAAGCTTGCTTCAGTGTACCAGTTTCTAGCTTTTGAGAAACCTTCGCTGTAACTCAATACCCCATCATCTGCATTTTTCACTAATACTACATCATTTTGTTGGGATGCCGGAATATTAGTAAGCCAGGTCAGATCCTTTTTTAGCCAGGGGGTGTAGCTTTCAATAGATGTAGATCGTAGTTTGGTGTGATCGTAGGTGCTGTTATAGGCACCTTTAATTCGAAATGAAAGCCCTTTCGTAACAAAGTCAAGCTTTTGTTTGAGTTCAACATCGATATTCAGAACATTCCGTGTTGTGTTGTTAAATCCTTTGCCATAATAAGAACTCAGGCCGTCATTTCCGGCTACAGGATTATATAATCGATTTGCAGTAATATACTTTCCATCCACTATTCCTGCTCCGGAAAGAGGATTTGCCCAATAAATATAACGGAATAACTGTGTTTGGTCATCTACATTCGCCTGATTGCGTTCTTCATTACTTCCCCCTAAGTTTATTTTCATAAACGTAGTGTTTGAAAAATCAATATCCAGATTGGTACGGTAATTATATCTGTTGAAGAAATAGTTCCCATTATAGCGTTCATCGTAATTTTTGAATAAACCATCCTGACGCAAAGAGCCAAGAGACGTAAAATAACGTACCCGTTTTGTACCTCCCGCAATATTGATATTAGTCTGACTTTGGGGTGCGGATTCCATGAAAAG
>CAIYOZ010000116.1 GCA_903927945.1 uncultured Bacteroidales bacterium
GCGATTTCCATATCGCGTTCTTCCTTATTCAACTTTAATATTCGCGATATGGAAATCGCGAGTCCCGATAATAAATTCTTTAAATTGAGGAGAAAAATAACCCTTTAAAATAAATTCAGAACATGTACAACTTTAGTTTTCACAATCCCACAACCATCTTATTTGGAAAAGACCAATTAAACGGCATCGAAGGGTTGATACCTGCCGATGCAAAAGTATTGATTACTTATGGAGGCGGAAGTGCCAAACGCAGTGGCCTCATCGATAAAGTAAAAACCGTACTTGGCAACCGGAAAGTAGTAGAATTTGCAGGCATAGAGCCGAATCCTCATTACGAGACTCTCATGAAGGCGGTAGAAGTCATCCGCAACGAGGGAATCGATTTTCTGCTGGCAGTAGGTGGTGGTTCAGTGATCGACGGTACCAAATTCATAACATTGGCTTCGTTTTATAAAGGCGATGCCACAGAGTTGCTGAAACATGGTTTCACGCCGATTACTTCGGACACAGTGGAAAAAGTATTGCCCATCGGTGTGGTACTCACATTGCCTGCCACGGGTTCGGAAATGAATAACGGCGCTGTTATCAGCTATGACCACGGTAAATATCCGGTCATGAGTAACCTCGCATATCCTAAATTCTCGGTGCTCGACCCGGTTTACACATTTACATTGCCGGCTATTCAGGTGGCCAATGGAGTGGTGGATGCATTTGTGCACACTGCTGAACAATACATTACTTATCCCGTTGATGCCCGCGTTCAGGACCGCATGGCTGAAGGAATTTTGAAAACGTTGATTGAGATTGGGGCAACCACGGTAACGGAACCCGAAAATTACGATGCACGTGCCAACCACGTATGGGCAGCGACCATGGCATTGAATGGAATTATTGCCGTAGGAGTACCTCAGGATTGGGCTACCCACATGATTGGTCATGAGCTGACTGCCATGTTTGGCATTGATCACGGTCAAACACTGGCCATTGTTTATCCGGCATTGATGGCTGAAATGAAGGAGCAAAAGGGTGCTAAGCTGTTGCAATATGCCGAACGGGTCTGGGATATCACAGAAGGTAACGACGATGAAAGAATTGATAAGGCTATCGCTAAAACCAGTGAGTTCTTCGAAAGCCTGGGCATCAAAACTCATTTGTCCGAATATGGCGTGAGAGCCGAACAAGTTGCTGACGTTGTTGCACAACTTGAAGCACACGGCATGACTGCCCTTTCGGAAACCGGTAAAATCACATTGGAAGTAAGCCGAAAGATTTTAGAAAGAGCATTCTAAAGAACTAGTTGAAATTCATTTCCATGTACTGATAATGACAGTACGTGGAATAATTTAATCTCTTAATCCAAAACGCATAGAACCACATAGCCTATGCATCTATGTTGTCTATGTGAATTCTATTGGGTTTTAAAATTAAACTGTTATGAAAAACAATTCTTCAACCGTTATCGTCGTTATCGGTGCCGGATCCATTGGGCAGGCAATTGTTCGACGAATAGGTGCTGGCAAACACATTCTTCTTGCCGACCTTCGACCCGAAAATAGTGAAGCAGCTGCAAAAGTATTAAGTGAAGCAGGTTTTGAAGTGAGCACGGCAGTCGTGGATGTATCCTCCAGGGCTTCGGTTCATGCACTTGTTGAGACTTCCATCGCCATTGGCCCTGTCACAGGGCTGATACATGCTGCCGGTGTTTCCCCATCACAGGCAACTCCTGCTACAATCCTGAAAGTGGATCTGTATGGTACCGCACTTGTGCTGGAGGAATTTGGCAGCGTCATCGAACGCGGTGGTTCGGGTGTCGTGATTGCATCACAATCAGGTCATCGGCTGCCTTCATTAACACCGGAACAGGATAAAGCTCTTGCCACCACTGCAGTTGAAGAGTTACTGGCACTGGATATGCTTCAACCGGACAAAGTAACCGACCCGTTGAATGCCTATCAGCTTTCCAAAAGAGGAAATTCATTGCGGGTGATGGCCGAAGCAGTACGTTGGGGCAAACGGGGAGCGCGCATCAATACCATTAGCCCGGGAATCATTATTACCCCGCTGGCAAAAGATGAATTATCAGGCCCCAGGGGGGATGGATACCGCTGAATGATCGAAATTTCAGCAGTGGGACGTGCAGGCACTCCCGACGAAGTAGGAACCGTAGGTGCTTTGTTGATGGGACCCGACGGTGCATTTATTACCGGTAGTGACTTTTTGATGGATGGTGGCGTTACCGCTGCGTATTGGTATGGAGAACTGGCTCCAAAACCGGTGTAAAACAAACAAATATAAAACAGTTGAGAATATGAAAAACACAGTGACAATTTTAATGGTTGCAGTCATTTTATTCTTCAGCCAACAGAATCAATTAAATGCACAAGATATGAAAGAAGAAATTCCAAACATCAGCAACTTCTCGGTGGGAAACGAGCTTCCCGAAATGTATTCGAAATACTTTACAGGACACGCTTATCTGGCACCGCTAACTAAAAATAAAGATTTAAATTGTTCGATCTCGAATGTAACCTTTGAACCGGGCTGCCGGAATAACTGGCATAGCCATGCCGGGGGTCAAATCCTGGTGGTGGTAGGCGGAAAAGGATATTATCAGGCCAAGGGTGAACCGGCACGGTTGCTTTTACCGGGTGATGTGGTTGAAATACCGGTTAATGTGGTTCACTGGCATGGAGCTGCTCCGGATAGTTGGTTCTCGCATTTGGCGATTGAGACAAATCCTCAGGTCAGCAAAAATACCTGGTTAGAACAGGTGGATGATGAGCAATATCAAAAAGCAACCGGGGGTACAAGCAGTAAAGAGATCAACCTGACTATAGCAGCTATTAAAAATCATGAGGAATTATGGCCCGGTTATGAGTCAAAAGCAGCTAAAACTGATCCTGAACTGATTCAGGTATTCGATAATTTTGCCTTCGATGATGTGATCAGTTCCGGGAATCTGGATACTAAAACCCGGGTGATGATGATCCTGGGGTCGACCATTGCATGTCAGGCGCAAACGGAGTATAAAATGATGATGAATGCTGCTCTCAATGTAGGTGTCACTCCGGTTGAAGTGAAGGAAATCCTGTATCAGTCGGTTCCGTATGTGGGAATTGCCAAAGTGATTGATTTTATCAACCTGACCAACGAGATAATGACCGAACGGGGCATTCAGCTTCCGCTTGAGGGTCAATCGACAACCACTCCTGAAACCCGTATGGAAAAAGGACTGGTGTTGCAGAAAGAGATTTTCGGGGAAATGATTGACAAAATGTATGAAAAATCCCCTAAAAATCAGCTTCATATCCAGCAGTATTTATCGGCCAACTGCTTTGGTGACTATTATACCCGAAATGGATTGGATGTAAAAACCCGCGAGCTGTTGACTTATTCCATGCTAATCAGTATGGGTGGAACGGAATCGCAGGTAAAAGGCCATATTGCAGGCAATGTAAAGGTGGGTAACAACAAAGAAACATTGTTGACTGTCACCACACAACTGTTGCCATACATTGGTTATCCAAGGACTCTGAATGCACTAAATTGTTTAAACGAAGTAATCCCTGAATAAAATGAAAACAAAACTTGTCTTAATTACATTACTGGTCCTATTCATGCCAGGTATTCACTCGAATGCGCAAACAACTGGAAAGAAAATTCTGGTGGCTTATTTCTCGCATAGTGGTAATACACGAGCAGTCGGGTACCAGATTTGCAAAAAAGTAGACGGTGAATCGTTTGAAATACAGGTCGTAAAACCGTACCCAGCCGACTACAACACCGTAGTTGATCTAGCTAAACGGGAACTTAAAGCAGATTACCGGCCTGAACTTAAAAGCAGATTAAAGAATATCAAACAGTATGATGTGATTTTCATAGGGTATCCCAATTGGTGGGGTACCTATCCGCAAGCTGTGAAAGTATTTTTATCTCAATATGATTTTTCAGGAAAAACCATTATTCCCTTTTGTACACATGAAGGCAGTGAACTTGGACGGAGTGTTGCTGACCTGAAGAAGTTATGCTCAAAATCGACTATTCTGGAAGGCCTGGCTATTCGTGGCAGTGCTGCACACAATTCGGATGACCGGATAGAGGAATGGTTGAAGAAAATTAAGATGATCAAATAATTACAGACTATGGCACCGGAACGTAACGAATCGTTGAGATTCAACTATCACGATATATTTTTCAGTTATTATTTCAATAACGAAATAAGTTGCATGCAAATGATTAAAGATCATATGCTTGTATATGTTTATTCCGGTGAAATGATTCTGGAGGAAGGAAATGTAAAAACAGCAGTCCACAAAGGTGAATGTGTATTCCTGCGCAGGGATAACCGGATTAAACTGACAAAACAACCCCGGGGAGAAGAGCAGTTTCAGGCTATCTTTATGCACTTCAAGCGCAATTTCCTGAGAGATTTTTATCAGACAATAGACAAAAAAGTGCTGCCATTAGAGGCCGGGAAGTATAAACCAAGTGTGATTAAACTGCCAGATACGCCTGATGTTGAAAGTCTGTTTCAATCCATGAAGCCCTACTTCGACACGGACAAAGAACCGTTAAAGGAACTGATGCAATTGAAATTGCAGGCAGGGGTTTACACCCTTCTCGACATTGATACACGTTTTTACCCGGCTCTGTTTGACTTCACAGAGCCGTGGAAAATAGACATCCTCGACTATATGGAGGAGAATTATATGTACGATTTATCGGTGGAAGAAATTGCAGGCTTTACAGGTCGAAGCCTGGCTTCATTCAAACGAGACTTCAAAAAGATAAGTACCCTGCCTCCTCAGAAATGGTTGATAGAAAAAAGGTTGAAAATTGCCCGTGATAAAATAAGGAACGAAAACAGACGGATCTCAGATGTCTATCTGGAAGTAGGATTTAAAAATCTATCCCACTTTTCATCTGCATTTAAGAAGCAATTCGGCTATGCACCCAGTGCATGATAATTGAGCCAATCAGCAAAAATGTTTGAGCCGCAGGGAAAACCATTCCTTGCGGCTCATTTTATATTGTCTATTCATGATCTCTTGTATAGGCACTTTAAGTTATAAATTGTTGATAACCAATTTTACTACTTGGTAATATGTATTTCATTGGTTTAATTCAACATTCTGAATTCAATTGGCGTATATCCGGTCTCATTCTTGAACAGTCTGGTAAAATGCTGAGGATATTTAAACCCCAATTCAAAAGCAATTTCATTAATCGATTTACCTTTGTCATATATTTTATCTTTTGCTATATCAATCAATTTTAATGAAATATATTCTTTGACAGTTTTACCGGTTTCCCGTTTAAACATATCTCCGAAATAATTGTTTGATAAGTGCAATTGCTCAGCGAAATAACCCACGGATGGCAAACCAATGGACTGAGGTTTATCCGACTGAAAATAATCCTGCAGCAGATATTCAAACTTTTCAACTGACCCTTTGTGAGTGTTTTCACGGGTCATAAATTGCCGGTCATAAAAACGCATACAATAATTGAGGAACAACTCGATGTTTGAAACAATCAGTTTTTTACTATGCTTATCAATAGCGTGAGCTATTTCAAATTCAATTTTTGAGAAACAATCCAGAATAATCTTTTTTTCCTGCTCCGACAAGTGAAGTGCTTCATTGGAAGCATACGAAAAGAAAGAGTAATCATGTATGGTTTTGGCTAGCGATGTGCCATGTATTAAATCAGGATGAAATACCAGGGCATATCCCTGCGGTTGGAAGTACTCATCTTTATTTTCACCAATCACCTGACCGGGTGCCAGAAATACCAAGGTACCTTCCTGGTAATCGTAATTCTTGAGTCCGTAGCGTAAGTCACCACATTTAACCTGCTTCAGGAAAATGGCATAAAAACCATAATAGGCGCGCCTGAGTTTCTTTGGTTCTGCATTTTCAAAGTGAATAAGACTGACAAGCGGATGCAGCGTTTCCTGTTTGTTTATAGCATTGTATTCGCTAATGGTATTAAATTTCAAAATATCTTCCATGTTTTCAAGCTGTTTAGTTAGAACAATGCAAATATACTGAATCATTCGATATCAAATTAAGTCAACAGGGTAAAACCGTGTTTTTGGTAGATAATACAGTATTTTGTATAACAAACAACCCGGAAAATCCCCTCATCTTTGCATCGGAAAATTATTCCTTATTTGTACAAATAATCATTACAAAAAAACATACAACAGAAAAATGGAAAAGACAACATTAAACAACGGAGTAGAAATGCCAATAATTGGATTTGGGGTATTTCAAGTGAATGATCCTAAGGAATGTGAGCAAAGTGTCATTGACGCCATAAAAGCCGGATATCGTTTGATAGACACCGCCGCATCGTATATGAACGAAGAAGCAGTAGGTCGTGCAATAAAGAATAGTGGCATAAATAGAAATGAACTCTTTATCACCACGAAACTTTGGGTTCAGGATGCAGGTTACGAGAATACCAAAAAAGCTTTCCAAAAATCATTGGATAAACTACAACTGGATTATCTCGATTTGTACCTGATACACCAACCTTATAGCGATGTGCATGGTTCGTGGAGAGCCATGGAGGAATTATACAAGGCCGGAAAAGTAAGAGCAATCGGGGTCAGCAATTTTCAACCTGACAGAGTGATGGATATTATTATGTTTAATGAAGTGGTTCCTGCTGTAAATCAGGTAGAGACCCATCCGTTCAACCAACAAATCGACAACCATAAGTTCTTAGCTGACAATAAAGTGCAAATAGAGTCGTGGGGACCTTTTGCCGAAGGTAAAAACAACCTGTTTCAAAATGAGTTGCTTGGTTCGATTGGTTTGAAATACAACAAATCAATTGCACAGGTGGTTCTTCGATGGCTTACGCAACGTGGTGTAGTGGTTATTCCTAAATCAGTGCGAAAAGAACGAATCATTGAAAATTTCAATATCTTCGACTTTGAACTAAGCGCTGAAGATATGGAAGCAATCGTATCTCTGGATACCAAAACCAGCTTATTCTTCGATCACCGCGATCCTGAAATAATCAAATGGATGGGCAGTAGAAAGCTTGATATCTGATTTTGATTAAAAAAACTATTCACTCTCAACTACAAAACATGAAAAAACGAATTTTAGGATTATTAGTCTTAGTGGCAATGACCCAAAACTTCTTCGCACAACAAAAAGATGCGAACTTAAAGGTCGCGGTGAATACGAAAGCCGAACAGGAAATCATTCAGCTTTCCAAAGACAAGTGGCAGTGGATGGCCGACAAAAATGCAGACACACTAAAAACTCTGTTTCACGAAAAAGCAATGTTTGTACATATGGGCGGAAGTTGGGGAACAGATCAGGAACTCAATGTTATCAAAAGCAGCGGAATTTGGTACAAAAAAGCGGATATCCATGAGGTATCGGTGAATATTATTGGCAATACTGCTATTCTATTAAACAGAATAACGCTCTTGGCCGTTGTGGGTGGCAATGAAGTTACCAATCCTTTTGTGGTTACCGAAGTGTATATAAAACTAAACGATGCTTGGAAATTAGGTTCACTATCGTTCACCAGGTTGCTTACACCTCCGGCTTCGGGATCAGGTTCACACTAATTGAAAGATTCATTTTTTAAATTGTATTCTATGAATGATACAACTAATGATAATAGCTCAAAAGGTTTAAGCAGGCGTAGCTTTCTTAAATCAGGAATACTTTTAACCGGTGGATCAATGTTGCCCTTCCCGGATAAAATATTTGCAAATTCAGGTACCAACATAAAGCGTGAAGATAAGAAATCACTGAGCAGGCGAAAACTTGGCACACTGGAAGTTTCCGGCATTGGTCTTGGCGTCCAGAATATGAGCCGAACTTATCAAACAACCATACCCTCCCGTCCCGAAATGATAAACATCATCCGGAAAGCTTTCGATCGTGGGGTGACCTTGTTCGATGCCGCCGAGGCATACGGTCCTTTTGAGGTAGAACGCATTCTAGGGGAAGCGCTTGTTCCAATACGAAACAAAGTTGTTATTGAAACAAAGTTTGGCTGGAATATCGATCAAAAAACCGGTCAACGTCTCCCTGGTTTGAACAGCCGCCCGGAACATATCAAGGAGGTAGTGGAAGGAATGCTAAAACGGCTTCGCACCGATCGCATTGATTTATTGTATCAACATCGTGTTGATCCGGCTGTTCCGATAGAAGATGTTGTTGGAGCTATTAAAGATTTGATTCAACAAGGAAAAGTATTGCATTACGGACTTTCCGAACCGGGGGCACAAACTGTCAGACGAGCACATGCCATTCATCCTGTAACGGCTATTCAAAACGAATACTCGCTTTTATGGCGGGGACCGGAACTTGTCATCCTTCCGCTTTGTGAGGAACTGGGTATTGGCTTTGTACCCTGGAGTCCACTTGGTGTGGGTTTTCTGACCGGAGCTATTGATGCAAATACACGATTTGCTCCGGGAGACATTCGAGGCGTAGAGTCACGATTCTCTTCTGATAATTTACCTCACAATTTGGGGTTGGTAGATTTAATTAAAATCTGGGCTATACGGAAAGAAGCCACTCCTGCACAACTGTCGCTGGCATGGCTTCAGGCACAAAAACCGTGGATTGTACCAATCCCGGGTACAACTCAGATGGCGCACATGCTGGAAAACATCGGTAGCGATCATGTACACTTTACCGGCGAAGAGATGAAGCAGTTTAATTTGGAACTTGCCGGGATTGAAATAAAGGGAGAACGTTTGCCAAAGGTAGTTCTCGATTTTTCCAATGTTGAAGCACCTTTAAAGAAATAAGGACAAAACAGTAACTGGAAATTATGCTCGCGATCTTTCGCAAAGTTGCTTATACCTTCAGGCCCTTTGTCAGGGTCTCACTAATTGAGCCAATAAGCAAAAATGTTTGAGCCGCAGGGAAAACCATTCCCTGCGGTTTTTGTTCTAATTTTGCATCAACAAAAAAGAATAATGTAAATTCAAAAACAGCTGAATATAAAATGACCAATTCAAAGATCCTTATTGCTTATTATTCGCGCAAAGGACAAAATTATGTGGGAGGCAGCATAGTCAACCTTCCTGTTGGAAACACGGAAGTAATAGCTACGAAAATTCAGGAATTAACCGGAAATGATTTATTCGAAATTGATACAATAAAGCCTTATCCAACAGATTATACAGAGACTACAAACGTAGCTATGGACGAGAAAAGGGGAAATGCCCGTCCGGAGTTAACTGCAACTGTAGATAACATGGATTCGTATGATGTTATTTATCTGGGCTATCCCAATTGGTGGGGGACTTTTCCCATGGCAGTATTTACGTTTTTGGAATCGTATAATTTTTCAGGGAAAACCATTATCCCATTTTGCACACATGAAGGCAGCGGATTGGGTAATAGCGAAAGCGATATCAAAAAACTTTGCCCGAATGCCAAGGTGCTACCCTGTTTAGCAATTCGGGGTAGCAGTGTAGGCAGGGCAAATAATGAAATTTCAAACTGGATAACAAATAATTTAAAACAACAATGAAAATAAGAAAATTGGGAAACAGCGGGCTGGAAGTATCGGCCCTTGGACTAGGTTGCATGGGTATGAGCTTTGGTTACGGCCCGGCAGCAGACAAAAAAGAAATGATAGCGTTAATTCGCAAGGCAGTGGAAAGTGGTGTCAACTTTTTTGATACTGCCCAGATATACGGGCCGTTTACCAACGAAGAACTGGTTGGGGAAGCATTGGCTCCGTTTCGTGACCAGGTGATTATTGCCACAAAATTCGGGTTTCATTTTCAGGATGGAAAGTCGATAGGCCTGAACAGTCGTCCTGAATATATCAGGCAAACGGTTGAAGACTCATTGAAAAGGCTTAACATAGAAACTATTGATTTGCTTTACCAGCATCGTGTTGATCCGAACGTACCCATTGAAGAAGTGGCCGGAACCGTGAAGGAGCTAATTCAGGAAGGTAAAGTAAAACATTTCGGACTATCCGAAGCCGGAGTACAGATCATTCGCCGGGCACATGCCGTTCAGCCGGTGACAGCCCTGCAAAGCGAATACTCGTTGTTCTGGCGTGAACCGGAGGCCGAAATCATGCCAACGCTCGAAGAACTGGGTATTGGTTTTGTCCCTTTCAGTCCGCTTGGCAAAGGCTTCCTGACAGGGAAAATCAATGCAGATACTGTTTTCGAAAGTAATGATTTTAGGAATTCAGTTCCCCGTTTCGATTTGGAGAACCGGAAAGCCAATCAACCGTTGGTTGATTTAGTGACTGATATTGCTGCCCAAAAACAGGCAACTCCTGCCCAGATTGCACTGGCGTGGATATTCGCTCAAAAACCCTGGATAGTTCCGATCCCCGGAACTACAAAGTTGGAACGTTTGAATGAAAATATAGGTTCTGTTTCGGTAGAGCTTACTGCATCAGATCTGAAACAAATTGAAGAAGCGATTTCAAAAATCACTATTCAAGGCGACCGCTATCAGGATGCAGCACAAAAAATGATTAACCGATAATAATACTTCCAAATCACTTTATTACAGTTTACGTCAGGCAAGCCGAATCGCCGGAATTGGAAGTACATAAAAGCGTGGGGGCGGAAGAACAAACCCTGAGACAGGAACTGTTCTACCCGCCTCTACACTATTTATATTATTGGATATCTGAATTGTATTGTTTCTCGTTAAAAGCCGGTTTTATTGATTATTTATGAATTCCTTTTTATTGTATGAAATTCCCTCAATTGTGTTACTCCCACTAAGTTTTTTTGTACTTTTGCCGGATTAATTGAAATGAGGTCATGAAAGAATCGGGAATAATGCCGGTTGATAAACAGATTGATTGATCGGTTTCATACATTTTGAAGAAACTACAGAATAATAATCCATTAAATTAATAGTTATGTCAACTGCAATACAAGAAGATAAACGAAAAGTAACCACGCATCGTCTTAAAGAGATGAAAGATCGAGGAGAAAAAATATCTATGCTCACTGCTTACGATTTTTCAATGGCTTCCATTATCGATCAGGCAGGCATGGATGTGATCCTTGTCGGTGATTCGGCATCAAACGTCATGGCAGGAAATATTACGACACTACCCATGACACTTGATCAGATCATCTATCATGGCAGTTCAGTCATGAAAGGAGTGAAACGGTCGCTAGTGGTAGTGGATATGCCTTTTGGTACCTGTTCAGGGAACCCTATGAAATCGTTGGAAGCAGCCATCAGGATCATGAAAGAAACCGGAGCTGATACACTGAAGATTGAAGGTGGCGAAGAAATTATAGAGGATATCAAAAAGATTATTGGTGCCGGAATTCCTGTCATGGGTCATTTAGGACTTATGCCTCAATCGATAAACAAATATGGCACCTATACCGTCAGGGCCAAAGACAAGGAAGAAGCAGATAAACTAATCAACGATGCGTTGCTTTTAGAGAAAGCAGGTTGTTATGCCATCACCCTGGAAAAAATACCTGCAAAACTGGCTGCCGTAATAACTGATAAGATATCTATCCCAACTATCGGAATTGGTGCCGGTCCTCATGTGGATGGTCAGGTATTGGTCATGCACGATATGCTGGGTATAAACAGCAATTTTTCACCTAAATTTTTAAGAAGATACGAGGACTTGAATACTGTCATTACGAACGCAGTAAAAAATTATATCTCCGACATAAAGAGCCGTAATTTTCCGAATGAAAATGAATCCTATTGATAAGTCTTTGAATCTAATCGATTAGGGTTCCATCTGTTGTGTATAAATAATTAAGCCGCTGTAAATTTATAATTTACAGCGGCTTCTGTTTTATATAGTGAGGGCTTCACTTGAAGTGAAACCCTCACTCATTTGAAAGTCCCGATCAACCAATCAACCAGTTAACTAATTAACCATTCAACCAATTACTTTACTTCCTCAAAGTCTACATCGGTTACATCACCTTGTTGTTTGCTGTCACCGCTATGGCTTTCCTGATGTCCACCAAAGTCAGGATTAGCTTGTGCTTGTCCTTCCTGAGCATTCTGGGCATTGTACATTTCCTGGCTGGCTGCCTGGAACGCGGTGTTCAGTTCAGTGGTAGCGGCATCCAGGGTAGGAATATCCTGAGCCTTGTGAGCTTCCTTCAGTTTTGTCAATGCTGCTTCGATTGGTCCTTTTTTGTCAGCAGGGATTTTATCACCAATTTCAGAAAGTTGTTTTTCCGTTTGGAAAATCAAACTATCGGCATGGTTCAGTTTATCGATACGCTCTTTTTCTTTGGCATCAGCTTCGGCATTGGCAGCAGCTTCGTCCTTCATACGTTTGATTTCAGCATCTGTCAAACCGGAAGAAGCTTCAATACGAATGCTTTGTTCTTTTCCGGTAGCTTTATCTTTGGCTGCCACGTGTAAAATACCGTTGGCATCAATATCAAAAGTCACTTCAATCTGTGGTTCGCCACGACGGGAAGGCATGATACCATCCAGGTGGAAACGGCCTATTGATTTGTTTTGGTTAGCCAAAGGACGTTCGCCCTGCAGGATATGAATTTCTACTGAAGGTTGATTGTCGGCAGCAGTTGTAAAAGTTTCCGATTTCTTAGTTGGAATAGTGGTGTTAGCTTCGATCAGTTTAGTCATCACGCTTCCCATGGTTTCAATACCAAGAGATAGTGGGGTAACATCCAATAATAAGACATCAGTTACTTCTCCGCTCAATACTCCGCCTTGAATGGCAGCACCTACTGCTACTACTTCGTCAGGATTAACCCCTTTTGAAGCTGCTTTTCCAAAGAATTTTTCGACTGCATTTTGGATGGCAGGGATACGGGTAGAACCACCTACCAGGATAATTTCATCAATATCACCGATTGTCAGACCTGCATTTTTCAACGCGGTACGGCATGGGTCAATAGTTTTCTGAATCAAATCGTCGATCAGTTGTTCGAATTTTGCACGGGTCAAGGTACGAACCAAGTGACGTGGCACACCATCAACCGGCATGATATACGGCAAGTTGATTTCCGAAGAAGTAGTATTGGATAACTCAATTTTAGCTTTTTCAGCAGCTTCTTTCAAACGTTGCAAGGCCATTGGGTCTTTGCTCAAGTCGATATTGCTGTTTTCGTTCTTAAATTCCTGTACCAACCAGTCGATAATACGATGATCGAAGTCATCACCACCCAGGTGGGTATCCCCATCAGTAGATTTTACTTCAAACACGCCATCACCCAGTTCCAATACAGATACATCATGAGTTCCACCACCGCAATCGAAAACAACGATCTTCATATCTTTATTCGTCTTGTCCAAACCATACGCCAGGGCAGCAGCAGTTGGTTCGTTCACAATACGACGTACATTCAGGCCTGCGATTTCTCCGGCTTCTTTTGTAGCCTGACGTTGTGCATCGTTAAAGTATGCAGGAACGGTAATAACCGCATCAGTCACTTCAGTTCCAAGGTATTCTTCAGCTGTTTTCTTCATCTTTTGAAGAATAATGGCTGAAATTTCCTGTGGGGAATACATTCTTCCATCAACGTCTACTTTCGCAGTATTGTTATCCCCTTTAACCACTTTAAAAGGCACACGTCCGATTTCTTTTGTCAAGCGGTCGTAGGTTTCACCCATGAATCGTTTGATAGAAAACACGGTTTTTGTAGGGTTGGTAATGGCCTGACGTTTTGCAGGATCACCCACTTTGCGTTCGCCACCGTCAATAAAACCAACGACCGAAGGTGTGGTACGTTTTCCTTCACTGTTGGTGATAACGATTGGTTCGTTACCTTCCATTACAGAAACACAAGAGTTTGTGGTTCCTAAGTCAATTCCAATAATCTTTCCCATAATTCTATTTTTTATTTTTTCAGTTGTTTCTGATAAGTTTATAATTCTCCTCCTGTTTTACAAACCATATGCCAACCCGAAAAAGCACCTCCTTTTTCGGGTTTTGACAGAAAACCGTATCTAAGTTCCAATATCGTTTCGCCAATTACTGACAAAAGGGCAGAAAACAGACTTCCTTGTCCTGCTTCTCAATGCTCGAAGCTCAGTGCTCGAAGCTAAAAATTTCATACCTTTGTTGAAAATTAAAAGTATGTCACTTGTATATCTTGGATTAGGTACAAATTTAGGCGATAAGGAGCAAAACCTGAATAATGCTGTCATGGCCCTGACACTTGAAGTGGGAGATGTATTGAGGGTATCGTCTTTTTACAGATCCAAACCCTGGGGATATGATTCGAAAAATGAATTCTTAAATGCAGTGGCGTTAGTGGAGACAAGCCTGACACCTTTCGAGGTACTGCAGAAGACTCAGGAAATTGAAAGAAACCTCGGACGTACTGCAAAAACTGCTACCGGTTATTCCGACCGGTTGATTGACCTGGATATCTTGATGTACGACAATTTAATTCTTGACCAGCCCACCCTGACTATACCGCATCCATTGTTAGCGGTCAGGGATTTTGTACTCCTCCCTCTCTCCGAAATGGCACCCGACCTTGTTCATCCTGTCCTGGGTAAAAGCATCATTGAATTACGCAGAGAATTAATTCCCTGAAGTTTTAGTTGTTCCGGGGAATAATCGAATCGTTCCATTGACAATGGCAATCAGAACAAAGATATGGAATACTGAACTCAACCAGTCGTTTGTATAGATGAAAATGGAAGTGTCAAGGCCATAGAGCACCAATCCTGTCAGGTACGCCCATTTATGGGTTGCTTTCGCAAAATACCCCAGAGCGACAAATATCCCGGAGATCAGGAAACTGAGGATAAAGGCCGGTAATTTGTAGTTCTCGAATGTTGAGAAAGACACCGTATCAATAATTTGAGTAATACCCAATCCAAAAATAAAATGAACACTTGATCTGATAACTAAGAAGATGGTATTAAAAACGGACAAATATCCGATCAAAAGAAACCATAGATACATCTTGCTTGACGAATTGCTCACTGTGATTATCTGATCATTTTCAGTTGTCCTTGCATGCCGGATATCTTCAGCCGTAATCTGTAAGCCTCTTTTCTTGAGAATCAGGTTAGCAATGGATTGTTCTTCAGGGGTCCAATCTGTCGGATTTGCCAGGACATCTATAATATCACGGTCGGAAAAGCTATACAAATAATGATTTTCTGCCTGTTCCTCCACACTTTGTCCCGGTAATATCTTTCCATTTGCCGGAGTCTGTTTTAGTTCACTCAGCAGCGTCATTGCACGATCATAATCTTTTTCAAATACCACAATTTTCAATCCTTCGTCAATACCCGAAAACGTGGGATAGAGTTCCACCAATTGTTCATTGTTGATAAAGCATTCAATATCATTAGCCCGTAATATATCCCGGTCAACCATAGCCTCTAATGTCGATTCATAGGTTTTCAGGGTGATGATATGATCTTCCATAGGGTAGGGTTTATTGACGTTTATTTTAAAAATAGGATGTTCAGGTTCAATAAAAACATATTTTATCGGTAAATGTTTTGATTCATTCAACTTTACCCTATCCGAACTGAAGCTGAACTTATGCTGAACTTTACTTTAGCCAGTCTTTAACCAATGTTTAGCCAATCTTTAGCCATGGCTTAACCATTCTGGTGGAATAGATATCATATAGATACCATATAGATACCATATAGATGCCATATAGATACGATATATCTATATCGGTATATTGTATCTAAATTAAAAGTGAATTGTAATTGACTAGTATGCGAAATATAAGTATTCTAAAGGAATGGCTGAACATTGGTTAAAGACTGGTTAAAGTAAAGCCAGGCTATAGTCGGGCTATAGTCAGGTGGTGGTAAGATGGCAGGGCAGGGAGGAACGGAAGGGAAATGGATAAAGGTTTACAACTGATTTTTATAAGTGACACTGTATGAAAGCGAAATAATAATCCCGAAAACGGATATTTTTTGTTACTTTTGCAAGTGAATCAAAAATTATTCTTCCCCGATGGATACCGATCAATTACCTGACCATATTGTGTACAGCGTTAAAGTCATAGATTTTGTGACAGTAGCAGCCGAAACGTGTTTGTTTCTGGAACATGCGGAAGAATTCTCAAAGACTGATTTTATACAAAAGTCAGTCAAGATACTGCCACTGCTCTATCTGAATGCCTCTATGCTGGACATTCCGAATGCTGTGTTTGACGACATACCCGAACGATTTGTCAACGAAGATGATTACCAGTTTGTTCGTGAGCAGGTAGAACAATTATTAGGGACCGATGATTCATACCTGGAAGTATTTCATCCCGATATGGCATTGAGCGATACACCTATAGCTGCATTTGTATCGGAAAACATGGCGGATATATATCAGGAACTCAAAGATTTTGCGGCCAACTATCAATTGGGAGATATTGATATCATGAATGATGCCTTGGTAGCTTGCCTGGAGGCTTTTGGCGATCATTGGGGACAAAAGCTGCTGAATGCATTGCGGGCATTGCATGCTGTCCGGTTTAGCGAAGGATTTGGCATGGAAAATGAAGGAGAAGAACCTTCAGACAGAAAATTAATCGACAGAAACACTTTTCTCAACTTTCAGCATGAGGATGATGATGAATTGTCGGAATTATTGTAACAGAGAGCTATGTTTAGAACAAAAATTACAAAAGACGAGGTAAATTTGTTACCTGTAGTCATCTTTGAAGGTAAAATAACCCTGGTGGATGATTTGTCTAAAGTTGAGCCTGCCCTGGAAGAACTTCGAAAGAGTGGGGTTGTAGGACTGGATACCGAAACAAAACCGTCCTTTACCCGTGGTACGCATCACAAAGTATCATTAGTTCAAATATCGACCCTTGATCACTGTTTTCTATTTCGATTGAACAAAACAAATTTTCCGGTTGCACTGTCCGAATTTTTGGCAGATGAAAGTGTCATGAAGATTGGGCTTTCACTCAGGGATGATTTTAGCGGGTTAAATAAACATCATATTTTTAAACCGGCTAACTTTGTGGACATACAATCGATTGCTCAGAGTTATGGCATCATGGAACTCAGCCTTCAGAAAATATATGCCATATTATTCGGAAAGAAAATATCCAAATCACAACGGTTAACCAACTGGGAGAGCCCCGAACTGACCGAACAGCAACAAAGGTATGCCGCCACTGATGCCTGGGCTAGCCTGCAAATCTACCTCAGGCTCATTACAGAAAAAAAACTGACCAAAATTGAGATTGACAAAATGGTATTGGAAAACATGCTCGAACAACGGGCAATGAATAGCCAACCCGAAACGCCTATCCTATAAATAAATTAAATTTCATATTCGATGATTTCCATACAACTCAAGCCTAAAAAGGAAGAAAGTTTACAACGTTTTCACCCTTGGGTATTTTCAGGTGCCATACAACGGATCGAAGGAAGCCCTGCAGAAGGAGACCTGGTAGAAGTTCTCGACAATGGACGTAAATTTTTAGCCATTGGTCATTATCAGATTGGAAGTATAGCCGTCCGTGTGGTATCATTCGAAGATATTCCGGTAGATACTGAATTTTGGAGTCTTAAAATCAAAAAGGCGTATGAAATGCGTGTATCACTTGGGCTGATTGTTCAGGGACAAAACAACACCTACCGTCTCATTCACGGGGAAGGCGACTCCTTGCCCGGACTAATTGTAGATATATATGATGACACTGCAGTCATGCAGGCCCATTCGGTGGGCATGCACGAAACAAGGCAAATTCTCGCTGAAGCCATTGTGAAAAATGTTCCGGAGGTAAAGAATGTGTATTATAAATCGGAGACAACCCTGCCCTTTAATGCACCCATTACACCCGAAGATGGTTATCTGATTGGAAAAGAGACCAAAGAACTCAGTGCTATCGAAAATGGACTAAAGTTTCACGTGGATTGGCTAAAAGGACAAAAAACAGGGTTCTTTGTGGATCAACGTGAAAACAGATCGTTGCTGGAGAGATACTCGTCAGGAAAATCAGTGTTGAACATGTTCTGCTATACCGGCGGATTCTCCGTATATGCATTGCGGGGAGGAGCTAAACTGGTTCATTCGGTGGATAGTTCGGCCAAAGCGATTGATTTGACCGAAAAGAATGTGGAAGCAAATTTTCCAAACGACCCGCGACACACTTCATTTGATGAAGATGCCTTCAAATATTTGAACAATCTCCCACACAATGATCAGAAATATGACCTGATCATTCTTGATCCTCCGGCCTTTGCGAAGCACCGTGAAGCCATACGGAATGCATTAAAAGGTTACAAGCGATTAAATGCGAAAGCTTTTGAACAAATTAAGCCCGGTGGCATCTTATTTACCTTCTCCTGTTCACAGGTAATCACGAAAGATCAATTCCGGTTAGCTGTATTCAGTGCTGCTGCTGAAAGCAAGAGGAACGTAAGAATACTGCACCAATTGACTCAACCGGCTGATCACCCGATTAATATATACCACCCCGAAGGCGAATACTTAAAAGGATTGGTACTCTGGGTAGAATAAAATTTATATTGGATTAACATAAATGTTGTCATAATCGAGCTTTTTTGAAAATAATTTGCAGAATAATTTTTTCTTTTAAATAGTATCGTTATATTTGCAAACCAAACAATTCAATTCCACCCTTAAAATCACAAGCGCCTATAGCCTAGAATTACTTTAAACTCAAAAATCAAAAGTAATGAAGAATCTAAATCAATTAACCGATGATGAATTGGTAAGATTGTATGAGACAGGCAATAATCAGGCGTTTGAAATATTATTATTGCGTTACAAATCGAAAGTATATACCTATATATATCTGATTGTGCGCAATCGGGAACTCTCCGAAGACATCTTTCAAGACACCTTTATTAAAGCGATTGCAACTATCCAGCAAGGACGGTATGTGGAATCGGGCAAGTTTCTAGCCTGGATCAACCGGATAGCCCACAACCTGATTATCGATCATTTCAGACGGGAGAAGAACGAAAATACCTTCTCGGCCGATGCAGTGGATTACGATATCGTCAACAATGCAAAGCTTTCAGAAAAGAGCGTGGAAGATACTATTTCAAACGAACAAGTGCTTGCTGACGTAGTACATCTGATTGACATGTTGCCACCATCACAACAACGGGTAATCCGCATGCGATTCTTCGAGGATCTGAGCTTTAAGGAAATAGCCGAGCGCACGGATGTCAGTATTAATACAGCTCTGGGACGTATGAGGTATGCTTTGCTAAACATGCGACGCATTGCTTCCGAGAAAGATGTTTACCTGGAAATAAAATAATTCGTATTATTTGAACTATCATAAATTATAATCCCCTGTAAGTTATAGAAGACTTGCAGGGGATTTTATATTTTAAATCAGTGAATAGCAGTCTTTAGAATTTTGAAAGATAATTTTCAGCGTGAACCTACGTTTATTAAATGTCATTTGATCCATAGAGTAATAATTACTACCGGTTGAAAATGAGCTTTTTTAAAGTAATTTCTATGTTCCATCATATCCGAAAATTCGAAAAAAGGTTCTTTGTATCATCCTTTGTCAGGAAAAAAGAAATCGAGTATTTAAAGATTCCGTTAAATATAAGGGATCTCCTTTTGAATCCTACGAAAAGTTATCAACAAGATATACTTTTTTGCAAGCAGCTACGTTTTAGTTTAAACATGCTAAATATTTACAATGTGCCTATGCAAAAGTTTTCTACTACTCCAAAAAAAACTGATTTAAACACTGAGAAAAAGAGGCTCGAAGAACGCCAATTACTGCAACCAAAAACTGCATCTCTACAAAAGATTCTCCAATTTGCTTCTTCCTATCGGGTTGAACGAATTAACGAAAATCAGTACCTTGAATGGTATTTAAATTAGAAAAAAAAAGACTTCCAAACATTTGGGAGTCTTTTTTTTGTTATATTTGCAGCCTAAAGAAACAACGGCTGTATCCTAAAAATCAATATGAATTTCAAAAAAACATGACAAGAATAATATCTCCATCGCTGTTATCGGCTGATTTTGGAAATTTACAAGCTGCCTGTGAAATGATCAATGACAGTGAGGCTGAATGGCTGCATATCGACGTGATGGATGGTTCGTTTGTCCCAAATATCTCGTTTGGTTTTCCGGTATTGGAAGCGGCCAGGAAGTATTGCACGAAGCCACTTGACGTGCATCTGATGATCGTACACCCCGAAAAATACATCACCCGATTTGCCAAGGCCGGTGCTGACATACTTACTTTTCATTATGAAACTGTGGAAAACCCGCTCGAAGTGATTGAAAAGATAAAAGCGGAAGGCATCAAAGTTGGGATCACTATTAACCCTGATGTGCCGGTCAAAGTGCTAGAGCCCTACGTAGATAAAGTCGACCTGGTGTTATTGATGACTGTCTTTGCAGGCTATGGGGGTCAGAAGTTTATCGAAGAGAGTTATGATCGGATTGAAGAATTGAAGGAAATCATCAAACTAAAAAATGCCAAATGTGTTATTGAAGTGGATGGAGGTGTAAATACTGAAAATGCAGGGAAGCTGTTTGATCATGGAGTCAATGTCCTGGTAGCTGGAAGTGCAGTGTTCAATACTCCTGACCCACAAGACACAATTCATAATATGCTATTGACATAGTAAAATGGAATTTCTGCAACGAACTCCTTTTTTTCGTTTGCTACTCCCGTTTGTTCTTGGTATAATCTTATATCAATATGTAGAGTTATTGTCCATCAGTTTGTTCAGCATACTTAGTCTGTCCATTATTTTGATCTCAATATCTTTTTTACTGAAAACTTCTAAAAAACAATTTCAATTCCGTTGGCTATTTGGCAGCGGGATTTTTTTATTCCTATTTTCACTGGCCAATATACTATGCATCGAAAAAGACAGAACCGAAACGTTTGATCATCTTCATCAAAAGGGGATTTATCAAGTTGAACTGACATCAGCACCTATAGAAAAATCAAAATCCTACCTTTGCAAAGTGAATGTGATTCAATATTTTGATAAAACATGGAAACCGGCAACTGGGCAGACCATACTGTATTTTCAAAAAGATAAGGCAGCTTCCACATTATTATTTGGTGACAGATTATTGATAGAAGCAGATTTTGCACCACCCGAAAGACCTCTAAATCCGGATGGTTTTGATTATGCCACTTATCTGAAACGACAGGGAATAGGTGCTACCTGTTATATTTCATCTGGAAGTTGGAAAATATCGGAAGCGAATACTTCATTTTCAATCTTCAGAACTGCTGATGTTTGTAGAAATCAGTTACTCAATATTTACCGCAAGTTTCACATCCAAGGAGATGAGTTTGGAGTATTGTCGGCACTGACGCTAGGATATACCGATGATTTACGACCGGATATCCGGGCAAGCTATAGTGCCACCGGAGTGGTACATATACTTTCTGTGAGTGGGATGCACGTTGGGGTCATTTATGTGGTCATGGCCTTTTTATTGGGATTCCTGAACAAAACACAAGGACAAAAAGTGTTTAAAGCGATGTTTATCATGTTCTTTCTTTGGGGATATGCCTTGCTATCTGGCATGTCGCCACCTGTAATACGATCCACACTTATGTTTTCATTCATTGCCATAGCCACATGCTTTGAACGGAAATCTCAGATTTACAATACGATTTTCATGTCCATGTTGTGCATGTTACTCTATAATCCGGGCTATCTGTTCGATGTAGGATTTCAATTAAGTTATGCTGCCGTTCTGAGTATTATTTTCTTTAAACCCATTCTAGACAAACTATATAATCCAACAAACACTGTCGCACGATTCGTATGGACTATGTTTTCCGTTTCCGTGGCAGCTCAAGTGGCAACGACACCATTCACCCTTTACTACTTTCATCAATTCCCGAATTACTTCTTAATGACAAATTTTATTGCGATTCCACTATCCACCCTGATCATTTATCTGGCCATGGGTTTGCTCTTTGTCTCCTATGTACCTTATTTATCTGTTTGTGTTGGATTTTTGTTGAAAGAATCAGTCGTTTTATTGAATTTTATAATTGTTTCCATACAACATTTACCTTATTCTGTATCACATATTTCGTTAGACATCCGTCAATCGCTGGTGCTTTTCGTGAGTATTTTCTGTCTTTCGGGATATTACTTCACTAAAAAATTTGCTCCTCTGTTGGCAGGACTCATGGCACTCTTATTCGCTTGTATTTTTAATCTACAAGTAAATTATAAAACACTGACAACCAAACGAATGATAGTATTTGCCGGACAGAAAAATACCCATGTAAACTTCATTCATCGAAATCAAAATTATGTTTATTCGACTGATTCCATCGAAATTACAAATCTGGCAAAAGCTTTCTGGCAAAATCAAAAATTAGAGAATCCGCATTTTCAGCTTAAAAACAATTGGTATTCTGATGGGTTTGCCTATTATGAAGGGTCAAAAATTTTGATTCTGACACAGGATTTTTTAAAAAGAAAAACAACAAATTCTCCAATTGCTCTTGATTATCTAATTATCGGGAATCGAATAAGACCTAAAATAGACCAAATTATGGAATGTATTCATCCACGAAAAATCATTGTGGATAATACCATCTCGAAATGGTATACCGAAAACATCAGGCAATACTGCAGAAGTCGGAAGATAGCATTTTATTCAGTAGCAGAAAACGGGGCATACATTTTGAATATTAAAGATTAACACATGCAGATTCAGGAATCTCACATAATCGTATTTTTTTGCTACTTTTGCATTTAAATTAAAACAAGACAAATGATTTCAAAAATTATAGCTGAGGACCTTATCACCAAGGTAAAAAAAGCCATTGATACAGTCGACAAAATAGTTATTGTGGTTCATATTGGACCTGATGGTGACGCTATGGGTTCATCGTTGGCACTATGGCATTATTTGATGACTATTGAGAAAGAACCGGTAATAATTATCCCAAATGCATTCCCTGGTTTTCTGTCGTGGATGCCGGGCATTGACTGTGTGCTTGATTACGAGAAAAACAAGGAAGCCTCGGATGAATTGATTGCTGGAGCAGATTTGATATTTACCCTTGATTTTAATACTGCCAGCAGAATGGGTGACATGGCTGATTCAATTATAAATGCCTCAGCCGACAAAATATTAATCGACCACCATTTACATTCTGATACTTTCGCGAAAATAAGAGTATCGTATCCCGAAATATCATCGACCAGCGAGTTAATCTTCCGATTAATATGCAGAATGGGTGATTTTTCAATGATTAACCTGGCATGCGCCGAATGTATTTATACCGGAATGATGACCGATACCGGAGGATTCACCTATAATTCCAACAATCAGGAAATCTACACCATCATAGCAGAATTAATTAAGTTGGGCATTGATAAGGATGATATTTACAGGAAAGTTTTCAACACCTATTCAGTAGATCGTTTAAAGTTAATGGGTTTCTGCTTGTTTCATAAAATGAAAGTCTATCCTGAATACCGTGCAGCCTTAATCACACTGACAGCAAAAGAATTAAATCAGTTTAATTACATCATTGGTGACGCAGAAGGTTTTGTAAACATTCCACTCTCCATTGATGGGGTTATTTTCTCTGTTTTTATACGGGAAGATGACAAACTCAACAACCTTAAAATATCTTTGCGTTCGCAAGGTACTTTTCCGGCAAACAAAGTAGCAGCCGATCTTTTTAACGGTGGCGGGCATTTGAATGCAGCCGGTGGTGAAAGCAGTTTGTCATTGGAAGAAGCTATCCGGAAATTTGAAGAAGCGTTGCCGGAATATCAGGATTTTCTGGAATAGGGAATGACACAAACATTAAAGGGGCTAAGAAAACAGAACAATTATTTATTTATTTTTAATTCAACTGATTAAATAGACACAAAATGCCTGAAATTAGCATTCTATGGAATTATAATTGCATTATATTATAATGAGCATAATCCACCTCATTTTCATGCAAAATATGGTGAATTTCAGGCGGAAATAGAAATAAACACTTTGCAAATTCTAAATGGGGAACTTCCAAAACATGCAAAAACATTAGTTTTGGAATGGGTAAATGAACATAAGAAAGAACTAAAGCAAGATTGGGAACTTGCACGTAAAAAATCAGAATTAAAAGCTATTGAACCATTAAAATAAACGGCTATGGAAGCAATAATTGATGTTAAAGCACTTGATAATTTCAATATATGGATTCGTTTTGCAGATAATACGGATGCAGTCATAAATTTAAGACCTTATATTTCTGATGGAATTTCAACTAAGTTATTAGATATGAATTATTTTAAACAAGTGAGCATTGATGAATTTGGTGGAATAACATGGGATAATGGTTTCGACTTTTGCCCTAATTATCTGCGTGAAATATCAAATAATAAATAAATAGCCCGTTGAATAAACCTCTCAAATCATAACGTTCAAACTCTTCTAATTTTCAAACTTACAAAAAATAAACATGAAATACCTCATTATACTCGGCGATGGCATGGCGGATGAACCAATTGCTTCACTTGGGAACAAAACTCCCTTACAAGCCGCCAATACGCCTTCAATCGACAACATAGCCTCCCTGGGACGCAACGGATTGTTGGACACAATTCCCGAGGGCTTTTTACCGGGCAGTGAAATCGCCAATCTAAGTGTACTTGGATATGATTTAAACAAGGTATTCGAAGGAAGGGGATCACTGGAAGCGGCAAGCATGGGAGTAACCATTGAACCGGGGGAAATGGCCATGCGTTGTAACCTGATTTGCATTGACAATGAAAAGATAAAAAATCACTCGGCCGGTCATATCAGCAATGAAGAAGCCCACGAATTGATTCTTTTTTTACAAAAAGAACTTGGATCGGACACCGCGAATTTCTTTCCGGGAGTTTCCTACCGACATTTGTTTAAACTGAAAGGCGGAAAGAAACAACTGAACTGCACCCCGCCTCACGATGTACCGGGAACACCGTTTGCCGATGTTATGATTCAGGCTGAAACACCGGAAGCACAATTTACAGCTGATTTTCTCAACGAATTGACTCTTAAATCACAAATGTTGCTTGAAAACCACCCGGTAAACCTGAAACGTGCCGCTAGCGGCAAAGATAAAGCCAACAGTATTTGGTTATGGTCACCGGGTTATAAACCGGAAATGAAAACATTAATCGATACCTACCATTTTAACAGCGGGGCAGTCATTTCAGCGGTGGATCTGATTAAAGGAATTGGAGTATATGCCGGATTGGAAGTGATTGAAGTGGAAGGAGCAACCGGACTCTACGACACCAACTATGAAGGAAAAGCACAGGCTGCCATTGAAGCTCTTCGCACGAATGATTTCGTATACCTGCATATCGAAGCAAGCGACGAGGCCGGCCATGAAGGGAATGTCGAATTGAAAACCAAAACAATAGAATACCTGGATTACCGGGTTGTAAAACCAATTTTCGAGGAAGTATCGAAATGGGATGAACCGGTAACCATTGCCATATTGCCCGATCATCCTACTCCATGTGCCTATAAAACGCATACCAAATCACCTGTTCCGTTTATTATATATAAACCGGGCGAAAAGGGGGATGAAGTGACAGTATATGACGAGTTTGCCGCTAAAAATGGCAGTTACGGATTATTGAAAGGAGCTGAATTTATGAACCATTTGATTCATTAAATTCACTATATGGAATAACAATCTTTTAAAAATCAATGTCATGGAACAAAACAAATTTTGCCAGAGTTGTGGAATGCCATTAAAAAAAGATCCACATCATGGTGGAACATTCTCCGATGGAACTAAAAGCGAATTGTATTGCAGTTATTGCTTTCAGAAGGGAAATTTCACCTTTAATGGCACCGTAGAAGAAATGCAGGAATACTGCAAAGGGAAAATGATAAAACAAGGTTCTCCAAAATGGATAGCCTGGATGTTCACACGTGGAATGAAACGGTTGGAGCGTTGGCGAAAATAATATCAATTCACGCAGCGTTGAAGATAGGGAATTGAATACAATAACGTAAAATATGAAATATTACAGTACAAATAAGAAAGTTACAGGGGTTAGTTTACAGGATGCTGTTGTGAAAGGTCTTGCTGAGGATAAAGGTTTGTTTATGCCTGATTCGATTAAAGTCCTTCCACAGTCATTTTTCGACACGATTGAGAACCTCACATTTCAAGAAATTGCTTATAAAGTGGCAGATACCTTCTTTGGTGAAGATGTGGAAGCAACCGCACTGAAGGATATTGTGTACGAAACATTGAATTTTGATACCCCTTTGGTACATGTAGTGAATAATATTTACAGCCTCGAATTGTATCATGGACCTACATTAGCATTCAAGGATGTAGGTGGCAGGTTTATGTCCCGTCTGTTAGGCTATTTTATTAAGAAACAAACCAAGACAACAGTCAATGTATTGGTGGCAACATCAGGTGACACCGGCAGTGCAGTGGCCAATGGCTTTTTGGGTGTAGAAGGGATACATGTGTACGTACTTTATCCTAAGGGTTTGGTTAGCCCCATTCAGGAATGTCAGTTTACTACCCTTGGCCGGAATATCACGGCGCTGGAAGTGGACGGAACCTTCGATGACTGCCAGGCTTTGGTAAAATCGGCATTCATAGACGATGAACTGAATGCAAAGATGAAACTTACATCGGCTAACTCAATTAACGTAGCGAGGTTCCTTCCCCAGTCATTTTATTATTTCTATGCATATGCTCAATTGAAAAAACTAGGCAAGGCTGACAATCTGGTTATGTGTGTACCAAGTGGGAACTTCGGGAATATCACGGCGGGACTTTTTGCCAAACGAATGGGATTACCCGTGAAACATTTTATTGCTGCCAACAACCGGAATGATATTTTCCTGCAATACCTTCAAACCGGGGAATACAACCCACGTCCTTCGGTATCGACCATCGCTAATGCCATGGATGTAGGTGATCCGAGTAATTTTGCACGCGTCCTCGACTTATTCGAAGGTTCACATAGAGCAATCATCGATCAGATTGGCGGAGTTAGTTACAACGATAACCAAATTGCTGATACATTGAAATCATGCTACGTTCAAACTGGTTATTTGCTCGATCCTCATGGAGCCTGCGGGTATCGTGCGTTGAATGAAATGTTGAAAGAGAATGAAACAGGAGTCTTTTTGGAAACTGCTCATCCGGCTAAATTCCTGGAGACAGTGGAAAATATCATTGGCGAAAAAGTTGAGATCCCTCAGAAGTTGAAGGAATTTATGAAAGGTGAGAAGAAAAGCTTATTGTTACCAAAAGACTTTGAAACTTTTAAAAGCTATTTGCTGAACATATGAACGTAGGAAATTCATTCCTCTAAATATAAAATCCGCATGTTGAAATCAACTGCGGATTTTATATTTTACAACAGAATCAATCAATGAAACTGTCAAGGAAATATACTAAACTTTCGCTGAGGAAGATAATGAATTTTCATAAAGTATATTGAATCTTTGTCACCAATCCTTCTTAGAAAATCTCCCCAGTCCATGTTCCACGGATCGGTTTTACGTCCTGGAGCAATATCGCTATGCCGGAGAACATATTTTATGGGAAGACGACTCTTAATATCTTTTACCAGAGCAGTCAGTGAGGCAATCTGTTTTTCAGTAGGCGAATCACCAACCGAATCCAGGAGTTCAATTCCTATGGAGCAAGAGTTTAATCCTGTCCGGCCATCAGGCAAACTGCTCTTCCCTGCATGAAATGACACATTCATTTCTTTTACCAATTGATAGATAGTCCCCTCCCTGCCTATCACATAATGCGAACTCACATGATAATGTGAAAATTGTTTGATTACTAAATCGATATCATAGATGTCACCACCCGATGCGTTGTAAACAGAATGAACGATGATGGCATCAATATTTCTTAACGGAACAGTACGCATACCAAAGTTTACAGTTTTATCAACGATAGTTAATGCACTTTGTGACCATATGTTTGGTTTGCACAATTCAAATAATAAAATCAGTAATGTAAGCTTGATTTCGATGTTGCGTTTCATTATCAGAGGATCATTAAAAACTCATTTCTGATGCTTGAATATCTTCTTATTTCATAAATATCCCATTGAAGTACATCCAAACGATATATCTCAAGAACTTCCCTATAAGCATGTAGATAGCGACTTTCAGCCAGTTACACTTGAAAAAACCAGTGGCAACTGCAATTACATCACCAATAAAAGGTACAAAAGAGAAAAAAGCCAGCCAATCTCCATGCTTTTGAATCCTATTGGCAAAGGATTCCATCTTTTCCTTCTTGATGTGGAAATACTTTTCAATCCATTCAATCTTACCCAATAAACCCACATAATAACTCGTCATTCCTCCTAACCAGTTACCCATAGTGGCAATAAAAACGCATTTCCACGGATCAAGTCCACTAAAAACCATGGCGGAAAAAATAACTTCAGAACTAAAAGGTACAACAGTAGCAGCTAAAAATGAAGCAAGGAAGAGGCCCAGATAGCCCAGTTCGGTGAGTCCTGACATTAAAATATAAAGTATTTGGAAATGACAAAGGCAATATTAATCAGACAGAAAACCAGAAACAATATTCCATAGAAATTGTTCTGTTTCAGCGTTAACGGATGAGAAATCAACATAGAATATACTAACGCCAGAATGGGCAAAAATAATATAAATTGATTCCTGAAAATAAAGGACAAAACAAATAATGAAATAAGAAGGAATAGCAGGAAATTCAACTTGTTTCGGGTATTTATGGCATCACTGTTAGTAATGGAATATAATCCTACAACACTTATGATCATGATAAGACCAATGGAGGCTGAATAAACAATTTCGGACAATGAAAAAGTGGATAAACTCAGGTCAATATTGATTTTCAAGTTGAATATCTGGGAAAAATCAGATTCCGGATGTTGAGAGTAGATGACCGCCATGAATAAAATCCAGGGTGAAAGTGTTCCAAAAACAGAAGCCAGAAAGGTTCGCAATGAAAAACACTGAAACATCATAAATCCTATCCAACATACCGGAATAATAAAAATTAATGGGTTAATTAACAGGCTGGTAAGACTAATTAGAAAACTGCCCATAAAAGCCTGTTCCGAAGCTTTGCGATCGCGCGACATGGTGAAAAAGTTGAACAAAGCCAAAACAAAAAATGTCAATCCCAAATTAGCAACTAACGAGGTATGGGTTTGATTCCAACAACTCATTAGCATGATAAAAATTAATATCGGTAAAAATGTACGGGTCCTGATGATCGTGAACCTGTTATTAATTTGGGCAATCAGAAATGCATTTAACAGTGTAAAGGCTATACAAATTATGTTTGATAGAATTGAAAATGGTATTAATATCGATTCTACAACTTCAGCAATTGTTGTGTTTTGAGTAGGATAAGCTGAATAGCATCCGCCAAAATAAGCCGACATCCATACAACAAAACACATACCTACCAAAAACACCGCCAATGGAATACTCGGAACTACAATATTTTTTAATGAAACATGCATTAATTAATGATTAACGATTAGTGATTATGGTAAATGATAAGTAAGTGATAAGTGCTAAAAATATTATTTACACTATTACTAACTTCTACTGCTACCGACTACCTACTACCTACTATAAACTACAAACTATAAACTAGTTAAGTCCCCGTTTATCCAACAACGCCTCAGAACTCGGTTTTTTACCACGAAATTTGATATACAATTTCATGGGATCATCAGTATCACCTCGCTCCAGGATATTCTTGCGAAATGAATCAGCAACCTTTTTGTTAAAGATATCCCCGGTTTCCTTGAACGCCTGGAATGCATCGGTATCCAGTTCTTCTGCCCAGGTATAACTGTAATATCCGGCCGAATAACCTCCACCAAAAATATGGCTGAAGTAAGTGCTCCGATAACGGACAATAATCTCAGGTATCATCCCCATCCGTTTCAAGGAAGCATTTTCAAAGGCAGCAACATCCAAATTCGTAGTATCTTTAATCATATGATAATCCATATCCAACAGGGCTGCCGAGAGTAATTCTGTCATATTGAAGCCTTGGTTGAATTTACTGGTCAATTGAATTTTATCCATCAACTCTTTGGGCATAACCTCTCCGGTCTTATAATGACGGGCATATGTTTTCATGACTTCAGGTTCCCAACAAAAGTTTTCCATGAATTGTGAAGGCATTTCCACAAAATCACGCGCTACATTTGTTCCCGATAAACTTGGATACGTGCATTGAGTCAATAAACCATGAAGTGAATGTCCGAATTCGTGGAAAAGTGTTTCAACTTCATCCATATTCAGCAAAGAGGGTTTATCAGCAGTTGGTTTGGTGAAATTACCGATATTACAAACGATAGGTCTGTGATTGACTCCATCTTTGATATACTGGTCGGTAATGTTATTCATCCACGCCCCTGCCCTTTTACCCGGACGGGGAAAATAATCTGTATATAAAATACCAATCAACGAACCATCTGTATTGCTAACTTCGAACACTTCAACATCCGGATTGTAAATTGGCATATTATCCAGTTTCTTAAACTTCAATCCATAGAGTCTGGAGGCAAGGTCGAATACTCCTTTGCGAACATTCTCCAGTTTGAAATATGGTTTCAGAGTTTCTTCCTCCAGGTTATACTTTGCCTTTCGTAATTTCTCAGTATAGTACCACCAATCCCAGGGTTCAAGTTTTTGACCATTTCCTTCTGCATCCATTAGTTTTTGGAGATCTGCGGCTTCTTTTTTTGCCTTGTTTAACGAGGGCGTCCACACTGTTGCCAGAAAATCATATACTGCTTTAGGATTTTTGGCCATGGTATCATCCAGTATGAAGGCTGCAGAGGTGTCAAATCCAAGCAATTGAGCTTTCTGAGTTCTTTGTTTCATGATTCTGTTGATTACCGCCTTGTTGTCTTTCGCATTATCATGGTTAGCCCGGGTAGTGTAAGCCATCAACAATTCCTTTCGCAATTCTCGATTGTCGCTGTATTGAAGGACTGGTATGAAACTTGCCTTTTGGGTGGTAAATATCCATTTCCCCGCTTTTCCGGCGGCCTTGGCGGTTTCTGCTGCTGCCTGACGTACACCTTCAGGTAAACCGGCCAGATCTGCTACATTTGAAACTATTTTTTTGTATGAATTAGTTTCATCCAGCACATTTTGTCCATATGCCAGCTCTGCTAAACCAAGGTCTTTATTTATTTCTCGTAATTTGGCTTTTTGAGTATCGGTAAGCCCTGCCCCACTCCGGACAAAATTCCTATGGTATTTCTCCAATAGTCGGATCTGCTCATTGGTCAGTCCTAATTTCTCACGGTTGTCGAACAATGTTTTTACCCGTTCGTAGAGTGCAGCATTCAGGTATATATTATCATTATGTTCCGAAAGTAGTGGGGTTACTTCATTCGCAATTTTGTCCATTCCCGGATTTGTGTTGCACGAATATAAGTTGAAAAACACGGAGCTCACTTTTTTGAGCAAATCACCACTAAAGTCAATGGCTGCAATGGTATTTTCGAATGTAGGTGCATCTTTGCTACCGGCAATTGCATTTATTTCAGCAGCTTGTTGTTTAATTCCGTCCTTAAAGGCCGGTAGATAATGCTCATTTTGTATTTTGTCAAAGGGTGGAGCACCATATTTATTCTGATACGTTGTGAAGAACGGATTGTCGGTTTTAGTACATCCCATCATGAGGATTCCAATCATTAGAGTGAATAAAATTCTTTTCATTTTATCGAAGTATTAGATTTTAAAGTGGTTTCAAGCACAAAGATAAGGAATATGTATTTAACACACCAACTTACCCTCCGTTTTATTTTA
This sequence comes from uncultured Bacteroidales bacterium, assembly GCA_903927945.1. Lineage (GTDB taxonomy): Bacteria > Bacteroidota > Bacteroidia > Bacteroidales > Paludibacteraceae > Paludibacter. Next base: position 31,762 of record CAIYOZ010000116.1, read on the forward strand.
TTTTTTGTGAAATATCGTAATTGAAAGCACGTATTGAGCATAGTCATGTAATAAAAAAACATAGAAAAACATAATCGGAATGTAATCCGATTTATGCCTATCCATCCTTCATTTTTCTATTTTCTTGTATCGTCCTGATTTTTTTTACTTCTTACTACCGACTTCTTACTACCGACTCATTCCTCACCTCTCATTCCTCTTTCCTCTTTCCTTGCCTCTTACCTCTTACCTCTATAAAATAGCCATTACCGCCAGTTTATCTTTTTGAAGCTGATTTTTCAATTCTTCAATGCCGTTGAATTTCTGTTCTTCCCGAATCTTATGGATAAATTCTATTTTCAGGAATTGATGGTATATATCTTCATCGAAATCGAGAATGTGTACCTCCAGACTTATGTTTTGTCCGTTTTCCAGGGTAGGCCTGTTTCCAATATTCATCATGCCTTTTAATTGCAGGTTATTCCATTCAACACGGACAGCATAGACTCCAATAGCCGGTATCAACTTATCGGGATCTTGTATGTCAATATTTGCAGTGGGAAAACCAATCCCCCTCCCATTTTTAAATCCTTCGACAACACTGCCCTGGATAGAAAACGGGTAAGTCAACAAACGGTTTGCCAATTCCACATCCCCCTTTTTCAAAGCAGCCCGAATTTCTGATGAACTGATATTCTTATCTTCGTCCGTTTTAAATTCAGTCGCCTTGAACACGTCCATACCCAGCTCCTCACAGTACTTCTTATAATCTGGATAACCTTCTTCCCGGTTATGTCCAAACCGGTGATCATGACCAACCAAAAGGGTATGTACGTTGAACTGCTCTTTTAAAACAGTCTTAAGAAAATCATAGGCCGACAGTTTTGCCATATCGATTGTAAAGTTCAGCACTATGCAACCGTCGATACCTGTTGACTCCAATTGTCTGAGTTTTTCAGGCAAGGTGGTTAGCAGCTCCGGTTGAAAATCAGTATTCAATACTTTACGGGGATGAACCGCAAAGGTGACTACCATACTTTTCAGGTTTTGAAGCTTTGCAATCCCTTTGAGCTCTTCGATCAAAAACCGGTGACCTGCATGCACCCCATCAAAGAAGCCTACAGTGGCTACGCAGGGCGATATGTTTCTTGCTTTTGATTGATCAATAATTTCCATAATATTTTTACTCCCAGGTTTCACGGTCTAATAAAAAACTTAAATCTTCGTGCTCTCTCACCAAATAAGTCTGCATGCCTTGACGATTAGCTTCCTGTATGTTTTTAATGCCGTCATCAAGAAATAAACAGGCATGGGCCTCAACTTTTTCAGACGCCAGGATGTTTTCAAATACTTCCTTATCCGGTTTTGCCATTTTCATTTCATACGACAGATAACACTTGTCGAAATAATCATCCATTTTCTTTCCGTTTTTCAAATACATCTCCCTTTCCGAATTCGGGAAATGAATGATATTGGTATTACTAAGTAAAACAACACGGAATCTTTTCCGAAGTTCAAGCAGCATATCCAATTTCTCCTTGGGAACATCAAGAAGGAATGAACACCAGGCCTCATCAATTTGTTGATCAGTGAGTGGATGCTTTGTCAGCTTTCGTAACTCGCTCCTAAATTCTTCTGCATTGATTTCTCCCTTTTCCAGTTGCATAAAGAATCCCGATTGGGCGAAGTTATTCAGGTACTGTTCGAAGTTTTTGAGTCCTAATTGCTTGAAATTCATTATGCATTGATGAATGTCCAGATTGATGAGCACGCCTCCGAAATCAAATATCAGCGTGGTTATATTTTTAAAATGTTTCATGAAAGGATAAAAAATATGACGGATAATTTTTGCAGTATAACAAAATTTACTACTTTTGCATTCGCTTTGCAAAGATACACAATTTTTTCGCAAATGTGGGGCCTATAGCTCAGTTGGTTAGTAGCACCTGACTCATAATCAGGGGGTCACTGGTTCAAGCCCAGTTGGGCCCACAATGAAAATGAAACACTTACACATTCACTTGTGTCGGTGTTTTTTTTGTTTGTAGTGAATATCAGGCCCTTTAACTTTTATTTTTTATATCTTTGACCCAAACAAAAATAATCAGGCTAAGACTGCGACTTTCAAATACAGTTTTAACCAATTAAACAAGTTGGAGGAATAAACAGTTCTCTCTAGACTTACCATTAAGTGATTACCCAATGAAAAAAACAGCAATCATTTTTTGCTTATCCATTTGCCTGATGGTTGCTTTTGCGGATCAACCTGTGAAAACAGGTCTTGGTTTTGGAGCATTGCCTGCTGTTTCATTTGATTCCGACTTGGGTTTTCAATATGGGGCATTAGTGAATCTTTATCTTTATGGGGATGGATCACGGTTTCCTAAATACAACCATTCACTCTACCTTGAACTTTCCACCTATACCAAAGGTACGACTATCGCCAGGATGAGATATGATTCGGAGTTTTTGATTCCAAAAGTGCGTACTACAATCGATGTGAGTTATGTGACTGATCAAATGTCCGATTTCTATGGGTTCAATGGATATCAAAGCGCATATGATCCGGGACTGGTGACCAGTTCGAACCGACTCTTCTATAAAAACGAAAAAGATATGTTCAGGGCCAAAGCCGATTTCCAGGGTTATTTTGGCGAATCAAGGCTTGGATGGGTTGCCGGATACACCTACTATCATTTTAAAATGGATACCGTCAATAACTCTCAACTTGGTATTGTCAAGACCGGTGAAACACTGTTCGAAAAATATAAGGATTGGGGAATTATCAACTCCGTAGAAGCCCCCGGAGGCAGCATTAATTATTTTAAGTTTGGCTTGAAATACGATTCACGTGACCAACTGGCGTGTCCCACGAAGGGTGTTTTTACGGAAGTCGTAATACAAACAGCACCTAAATTCCTGAATGAAACATTTCCGCATTCAAAGCTGGCAATTATCCAGAGACAGTATTTCACACTGGCCAAAGATTTATCATTTGCCTACCGGCTCGATTATCAAATGTCGCTGGGGAATAATCATGTGCCCTACTATGCCCAACCATTGTTGATTACAAGTTATTTGGTTGCTGCTACCAATCAGGGACTAGGAGGTAAAAGTTCTGTACGGGGAATTCTTAGGAATCGTATCATTGGGGATAATGTAGGTTTCGGTAATTTCGAACTCCGATACAAATTTGTTCGTTTTGACTGGTTGAAACAAAACTTCTATGTGGGAACAAATGTCTTTTTCGACTCAGGGATTATCCTTAAGCCTATTGAAATTAATCTGGCGAATGTATCTCCGAGTGATAAAGCTACTTATTTCAATGATTACAGTGCAGGCAAATTCCATTCCTCTGCAGGCTTAGGATTGAAGATAGGCTGGAATGAAAACTTTGTAATATCAACGGAGTTTGGCAAAGCTTTTAATGAACAGGATGGAAACACGGGATTTTATATCGGTCTTAATTATTTATTCTAAGAACCTAAGTTTCTAACTTTTTGAATGAATAGACTTTTTACTGAAAATTATTTCTAAAATTAATAAAAAACATAAACATGTGGTGGTTCTATTGCAGTACGCTAAGCATTAGCCTTTTATATCTCGTACTCATTTTATTTTTTTATATAGGTTGGAGACGTATCTCTGTATTTGTACCCATAGAATATCAAACGATTCGCACTAAAATATCGGTTGTCGTAGCCTGCCGGAATGAAGAAGATCATATCCGTCAGCTGATCGGATGTATGGCTCAACAAAGTTTTCAAAATTTCGAGCTTATTTTGGTAAATGATCACTCGGTCGATGCTACGTTAAATTACATTCTAGCTGCAAAAGAATCCTTTCCTCAAATTCAATTGGTGAATGCAACTGGTTTTGGGAAGAAAAATGCATTGAAAGAAGGCATTTTGCATTCTTCTAACAAGTTGATTATCACAACCGATGCAGACTGTATGCCCTCTTATCATTGGCTCGAATCTATAGTCTGCTTTTATAGAAAATATCGGAGTGATCTTATCATTTGCCCTGTAAAACTTTCTGGAAAGGATTCCTTATTTTCATACCTTCAGGTGCTCGAATTCACAAGCTTGGTGGCAGCAGCTGCCGGATCGTCAGGCGTAGGGATGCCTATCTTATGCAATGGTGCAAATCTGGCATTTACTAAGAAATGTTGGTTGGAAAGTCAAGATGACTTGCATAATGAAGAACAATCGGGAGATGATATGTTTTTAATGGAAAGTGTTAAGAAAAGGGGTGGTACTATTCGGTTTTTAAAATCTGAATCGTCTTTTATTTCTACTAAACAGGCTGATACTCTCGGTGAATTTATACGGCAACGACGGAGATGGACTTCTAAATCTCCCGCATTTACCGATTTTCACATTATTGTAACGGCCTGTATCATTTTGGCAATCAACGCTCTATCATTATCACTGCTGACAGCCTCATTTTTCAATCACTCAGTGTTGATAACTTTCGGATCCTTATTTTTCTTTAAGTACGCACTCGACACTTTCTTTTTATATGCAGTCAGTAAATTTTTTCAGCTAAACAATATCTGGTATTATTCTTTGCTGTTATCGGCTATCTACCCTTTTTATATTGTTTTTGTGGCCTTCTCCACCTTCCTGTTCAAACCAAAAAAATGGAAATAAAACCTCACAAAACCTCAAAACGTACGAAGTACCTTTGAGCGTTTTCTTAAGTTCTTTTCCTTTGAGCGTTTTCGAATAAATTGTTTATCTGTTTCACTTAAGGGTAATATACAATACATCGCCTGACAATATCGCTTTATATCTTTTAAGGGCTTGCTTTGCCTTCCCCGATATTGGATCGCCATTCCCGTAACCGATATTAAATACTGAGCCACAACCCGGGCATATAGCCTGTCCATTCAGGTTAGGGACAACCAAAATATCTTGTTTTGCTTCGAAAGGGCAGCTTAGGTCAAAAGCATAATATACTCCATCAAACCCGGTATTGACAAGGATGCCTCCATAACCGACACGATCTGTCACATATACCGGTTTTTTAAAAACAAGAAACTGATCAGTGGAGTTTCTAAAGGTTGGATATGTAGTAATCAGATTGAGCTGAAGAGACACGGGATAATCAGGAATTGACGATATGACATTATCAATGCAACTTGTAATTGAAATTGCAAGGATGGAAAGAATGACACAATATCGAACGACTGAAAACCTCATACTTTTAATTGAATTGAAAAAAGCAAAACAGATTTTTTCTCCTGTTTTACCCTAATTCCCCGATTCTCCACAACTCATCATTTGAAAACGAAGTGTTTTGAATGGCTTCTATGTTATCCTGCAACTGTTTCACCGAACTGGCACCTACTATCACTGAATTTACATCCGGAGTCCGTAAACACCAGGCTAATGCCATCTGTGCCAATGTCTGACCTCGCTTGCCTGCAATCTCATTGAGTTCTGTTATCTTAGTAACTACTTCCGGAGTGATCTGACTCTTTTGTAAGAAGCCATAGCTATGAGCAGCACGTGAATTTTCAGGAATACCATTTAGGTATTTATCACTCAACAAACCTTGTGCCAAAGGAGAAAAGGCAATAAATCCCACTCCGTTTTCTTCGGCAAGGGGCAACACATTTTGTTCTATTTGTCGGGTGAAAATATTGTACTTGTCCTGATTTATTAAACAAGGCGTTCCATTTTCCTTTAGTAACCGGTAAGCCTCGCGGGCCTTGCCAAGTGGATATTTCGAAATACCCACATACAACGCCTTGCCTTGTTTCACCATGTCCGAAAGAGCTCCCATTGTCTCTTCCAACGGTGTATTCGGATCATACCGGTGCGAATAGAAAATATCCACATACTCCAGGTTCATCCGTTTCAGACTCTGGTGCAGGCTGGCAATTAAATACTTCCGCGAACTTCCATCACCATAGGGACCTTCCCACATGTCGTGACCCGCCTTAGTACTAATGATTAATTCATCACGGTAAGATGAAAGATGATCTTTCATGATCTTCCCGAAATTCTTCTCAGCACTACCATAAGGTGTCCCGTAATTGTTGGCCAGATCGAAATGTGTAATCCCGTGATCGAATGCGTAATGAATCATTTTCAACGCTTCCTGGGCATCATCCACATCCCCGAAATTATGCCACAGTCCAAGGGATAAACGTGGAAGCATTAAACCGCTCTTTCCGCAATTTTGATAACCAACTGAATTAATATAGCGATCGGAGGCCGGAGAATAAGTACTATTAGACATAGTTTATCGAATTAAAATTTTACAGAAGGTGCTTTTTCAGTTCCCTTTTCCGATTCAAAGTACGGTTTATCGGTAAATCCACAAAACATGGCTATGATCGACCTTGGAAAGAATTTAATCGATTTATCATACTCCTTAGCTGTATCGTTGTAGCGGTTCCTTTCAACCGATATGCGGTTTTCTGTGCCTTCCAGCTGTGCCTGTAGCTCCAGGAAATTCTGATCGGCTTTTAAGTTTGGATAGTTTTCAGTGATCATCAACAACTTCCCCAATGCCGAACTAACCTGTCCCTGGGCTGCCTGATATTCCTGAAGTTTTGCCGGAGTCAGGTTCTTTGGATCAACCGTTATTTGAGTGGCTTTGGCACGGGCTGCCACCACACCTTCCAGGGTAGAGCTTTCATGAGTGGCATATCCTTTCACGGTAGATACCAGGTTTGGAATCAAGTCCGACCTACGTTGATATTGACTTTCCACATTCGCCCACTGGCTGTTGACATTCTCTCTTAAAGTAACTAAACTATTATAACCGGAAGTTCCCCATAAAAATATTACTGCAATTGCAGCTACAATCGAAATTAAAATAATTGAGCTCTTTTTCATTTTGCTGAATTTTTAAAATTGTTATTTCTTATATTGATATTATCCTACTATTCCTGACTACCGACTACCCTGAAACTAACCGCCCCATCGTCTCCTAAACATCATATTATGAAAAACCAATGAATCTCAAGATAACACTCTTAACATCCCCTTCACTGACTATGTGAAAATGGTATTTTGTGAAGTTGTTACTACGAATTGATAGTTGATGTATTTTTTGAATAAGGTAATAAGGTTAGGGTTAGTGGTTCTTTGATTTTTCTATTAAGGTTTAATACCTTAAAAATAAGGTTTTTGAAGAATAAAACCTTATTTTTGTTTATCAACCTCAGTAGAAAAAGAAGCAAAAGTATCTTAACCTTATTACCTTATTTCAATTTCACATTTCTATTTGAAAGCATTATCATTTTCAATTATTAGTTTTAACACAGCATCTTTAAGTGCTTACGAATACTACTTACTTCCTACTTCTTACTTCCTACTCATTCCTCATTCCTCATTCCTTACCTCTTACTCCTTACCTCTTAGAGCAATCACCACCCACTGGTAGCACCACCGCCGCCTGACATACCGCCACCAAAGCTTCCGCCACCGCCGCCACCATCAGAACCGCCTCCAAAGCCGCCTCCACCGCTAAACAATCCGCCCAGCAATGCACCGGCAACAAATGAACCCGTATTGTCCCTGTTAATTCGTGGTATGTTGTGGTTGTCATTCTCTTCGTATCCGCAGAATTTACATACGTAGGTTGTTCGTTCAGTTCCCGAACTGATATAGGTTGGAGCCACGATGGTTCTCTTATCGCTTAGGATGAAAGCTTTTGTCTTGCATTTTGGACATTCAGAGTAAGCACTAGGCTTATCCAGTGTAAAGATCGCTTCGTTGGCACATTTATTACAAACGAAAACATCATAATCAATGGCATGCAGTTTTTCTTCGAATTGTTGCGCCAGCTTCAAATGAACATCTTCTTGTTTTTCGGATAATATATGCATGGTTCCGTCGCACACATTACAAGGAATAGGTGCCCGTCTTATTTTGAGCATCATCAGCCTCCCATAGATATTTGCAGGGATCGTTGTCAGTGGAATTGGAATCAGTAACAGAAGGTATATAGGATTGGAAAAGAAAAGTATGCATATAAACCCTACTATCGGCACCATGATGGATACCAGGCTGATAACACCCGACTTTTCACTTTTCAACACCTTATAGCGCGCAATGTTGCTGACTAATTTCTTGTTTTGTTTTATTTTTTGAATAGAATTACCAATCCACACCATGGTAAAAATGGCCAGGATTAAGTACACTGCTCCGGCAATAGGTAAGATTTCATTCCAGGGTATCACTGCCTTGGCTTCCGCCGGAATAGGCTCTTTCTTTATCACGGCATCTACACTTACAAGTCCGGCCATCAATCCGGCATCATAATCACCTTTCTTAAACTCGGGTATCATTTGCTGCAATTGAATTCTTTTGCAAATAGCATCAGGCAGGATACCTTCGAGCCCATAACCGGTTTCGAAAGTAACTTTCTTTTGATCCATCACAAAGAGAATCAGCAGTCCGTTATCCTGTTTGGCTTTCCCTATTTTCCAGGTAGCAAACAAATCGGTGGCAAACGGTTTTATTTGATTCTCCCCTATGGAGTTCACAGCCACTACTGCTACTTCCGCTCCCGTCTGAGCCTGTAGAGAATCCAGATACACGTTCATTTGTTGCACGCTTTCCGGCTTCAGTATCCCATCCGGGTTGCTCACAAAGGCATGTGCATTGGCTGTCTTTGGATTTGGTATAGACTGAACAGTATATTCAGCCGCGAAAGTAAAAGTCGCCAGAGCACAAAATACTATGATGATTAATTTTCTCATAAACTGTTTTATAAACCTCCGCTAGTAAATGGAAGAGAATTAATATTGCGAATCAATCAATGTTACGTCAAACCTTAACACAGAATATGCAGGAATTTTAGTATTTGTGGTTGCTGTATCATAGGCTAAACTGGCAGGGATAATAAACTTATACGTACCGCCTCCGTTCATTTTAGGAATGCCTTCCTGCCAACCTTTTACCGTTCCCGACAGCACCAACGCTACACTTGTTCCGGTTGCTACAGAATCAAATACTGAACCATCAATCAGGGTACCTCTGTAATTTACTAAGATAGTACTATTGATATTTGGCTTGCGTTGGTAGCCCTGATGAATCACTTTATAACAAAGTCCGCTCGCGGTGGTTACATACCCGGAATCATGTTGATGGATGGAATACCATTTATCATTCATGAGTTTCCAGTCCACGTACTCATTTTCTTTGCACGAAGAAATTATTATTAAAAAGACAAAACTAATAAAAAAGACAATCGATGTTCGTTTCATATTTGTTACCGTTATTGAATGGAGGGTGTTATTTTTGTTTTTTCTTATTTTTATATTGTTGTGAAAATGACTTATTGGCAAATGTCGGCATACTGCGTTTCGGACCCCAGCCAACGTAATTAAAAGGATAAGTCCCTGCCGTCTTCAAAACACCGGGGATGATATCAAATCCTATTCGGTTGGAACTCATCAGCCTGAAGCCTCTCATAAGCCATTTTTCAGCTTTCGGACGTAAATTCTGTTCTACCGCTTTCCGCCTGTTCGATAGCAGGATATCCGTCAGGGGAATTTTCACCGGGCATACCTCATTGCACTTTCCGCAAAGGGAGGAGGCAAAACTCAAATGCGAGAAGTCCTTAAAACCTCGCAGGAATGGAGTTAATACCGATCCTATCGGTCCGCTGTAGGTGGTATCATACGTATACCCGCCAATGGTTTTATATACCGGGCAGCCATTCAGGCACGCTCCGCATCGGATACATGCCAGTGATTCATACCCTTCGTTGTCATCAAAAACTGTGGTACGCCCGTTATCCAGCATGATGACAATCATTTTTTCAGGCCCGTCCACTTCATTTGCCTGACGCGGTCCGGTGAAAATGGTGTTATAAGCTGTAATTTGTTGTCCCGTACCATGAGCAGCCAGCAATGGATAAAACAATCCAAGTTGCTTCATGTGGGGAATGACTTTCTCTATCCCCGCCAGTACGATGTGAACTTTGGGGAATGCCGTGGTCATTAAACCGTTTCCTTCATTCTCCGTCACCGAAATGCCACCAATATCTGCTATCAAAAAGTTAGCCCCGGTAACTCCTACCTGAGCTCTCGTATATTTTTCGCGAAGTACCTGACGTACATATTCCGTCATTTCCTCGGGAGTACTATCAATAGGTGTGCCAAACTTCTCATTGAACAGTTTGGCAATGTCTCCCTTCGATTTATGCATTGCCGGGGTGACTATGTGGTACGGTTTTTCACCCGCCACTTGCACGATAAACTCTCCAAGGTCAGTTTCTACCGATTCACACCCCATCTTTTCAGCCGTATGATTCAATTCGATCTCTTCGGTAGTCATCGATTTGCTCTTCACCAACAAATGAGCCTCGTTATCACGCAGTATTTGTTCTATATACGAAGTCGCTTCTTCAGCATCCTTTGCCCACAGCACTTCAACGCCACGTGCACTTATCTTTTCCTCAAATTCTATCAGGTATTTATCCCAGTTACGCAGCACATCACGTTTAATAGCGGCTGCCTGTGACTTGGCTGCCTCCACGTTTTGGTAGCGTGCCATCCCCTTGCTCACAGCCGTATCATAGCGCGAGATATTGAATTTTATCGTATTCCGGTGTTTCAGATCGAACGCGATAGCATTAGCATCCTGGATAAACTTATGAGCTTGAGACAAAACTATTTACTATTTACTTAAATTATTAATCAATTCCATCGCATCAAGTTTCATTTTCGAAAATGCAAACCATTCTTTCCCAAATCCCTGATAGACTTTTCCGTCATTTTCAGTTGTCGCAAAATTTGCGA
>CAIYOZ010000117.1 GCA_903927945.1 uncultured Bacteroidales bacterium
ATACCAATAAAATTGATCTGAATTCATATGTTTAATTTTTGCAATAGCTTCTAGACGGAGTTTAACTTCTTTCTTTGCTTCTTCCGTAGTCATGAAAGTAAACCACTCAAGGGTAATACTGTTCATTTTATCATATATTTCACGTCGAATTGGATCTGTTTCTAAAGCTTTTATTGCATCAACTATTGATTTAATTTCTTCTGGTGATTTCCCGGTTATATCATTGCCTTTATTCCATACAGCCCCTTTTTGTTTGTTTTCAGGCACTGTCATATATCTCACATATGCAAGGTAATGCTCATTTGTATTATTTACTTCCACATAATTTCCGGATATGCCAAAGCGAACTTTTGCATGTAAATTAATATTTACAAATGAGATTATGGCAAGGGAAAAAATAATTTTACATATATTGTTAAACATATTAACTTATTTCCTTTCTATTCTGGGTTTCCAAAGTTTTCTTCATTGATCATATACAGTTTAACTTTTACAGTATCTTCAACATCTGATGTTCCAGAACCATCCAAATCAACATCGACTTTAATTAATTCGGTACCTCCAATTGCCCCAACGGCAGTATCCACAGCTTCAATAAATAGTGTTATAGTACCACCCGTTGGAATTCCGAGCTCATTTAAAGAATATCCTTCTCCAGGTTTTATGTAATTACCATTTGATTTGAGCGTCGCTTTATCCCTTATTTCAGGACCGTCTTTTGTCCATATCCTGAGGGTTCCTGGAGCTGGAGTAAATTGATAATCAAATTGGCTGTTTCCGATTCGTTCAATTTTAGCAGGATCGGATCCAGAATAGTCAAAAGATATTTTCACATTAGGAAAATATGTTGTAGGTATATCGCTAATATCCAAAATAAGAGGTTCAAATTTTGCACAGGAATTGCTTGTGCCGTTACCAAAAATATTTATCCCATCCGCATAACCAGGAACGTTATCATCATCATCATCTAAGTAATTGGTGTAAATTCTAACTGACTCTGATTCTTCAATATTATCTTCTGCGTTTCCACGGTCACCATTCGAGATATTTGGATAATTTTCAGGAGTTGTATTATCACTATCTCCATCCAGGTCAACTTTTGCGACACACACCTTCACGGTATCCGTATAAACGTATCCTGCTGGGTTTTCCTCCTTTCCATTTTTTGGGCCATCGGGATCAACGGAAAAGGAGATTTCAGGTTTTACATTTTTTTCTGAAACCGCTTCGAGCCAAAAGGTGAACTTCCTGCCGTTCCCATCTTTGTCAGGAAATTTCAGAAGCCTCTCAATCGCATCCCCATTGTATTCGCCGGGTTCAATCCAGTCTCCGCTCGTTGCAGTGAGTGTTGATTCTTTATTTCTTGGGACATCGGCATTCTTTCGCCAAATACGAAAATTTCCCTTCGGGAGAATATAAGTGTAACCCTGTTTGGCATTGCCGGTCCGCGTTACTTGATTTGGGTTGGAAGTGGAATAGTTTATCTTTAGTTGTATCTTTTTCATATCTAGAGGTTCTGGGATTTCAAGGACAAGTGGGGTAAAAGTAGGTTTTGTACCGACAGATTCCCCTATGAGTTTATACTTTGATCCTGAAAAAGCACTGAACCCATCAACATAATCAGGAATTCCATCCCCATCAAAATCTCCGTCATTGACAGATATAATTTCCCCTGGTGCTGCGGCTTCGATTGCGTCTTCATAAAGTCTTTCCGGAGTGTCTGCCTCGGCGATAATTCCATCGTTGTCGGAGTCCACCTTGGCATCAATTTTGACAGTGGTGACCTTGACTTCGTCGGGCATCCAGGTGGTGTCGCCTTTTG
>CAIYOZ010000118.1 GCA_903927945.1 uncultured Bacteroidales bacterium
GCATACCGCATGAACTGAGAACGTATAATTTGAAGGGTTTTGTGCACTCACACTGTTGATGGCTTCGTTAAAAGTAACTTCAACCGTATCGGTTGTTTTAGCGAGCACATTGGTTACAAAAGGAGCAAGAGTGTCGGCAGGCGGAGGATATAACTGCCCTACCACCAAAATATCATCCATGCGGTTGTAGCCCGATGTGGCGAGGCCTGTTCCTATTGCATTCGAATCGGATGTCATCACCCAGCGCAGATATACATTTTGCTGAGTGTCGCATGCTGCCGGAAGGTTGAGCAGCGAAATGGTTCCTGAAACAAAATTATCGTTCAGCGATTTGATATCCGAACCTGCAACGGCATACCACGTTAAGGTATCCAAACTGTATTCCACTCTGAAATCGCGGGGGCCTGCATCGGTTGATTTTTGTCTCGACGACAATTTAAGTGACGAATAGCCTGTTCCAATGCCTGTCTTAGAGGTAAATCCTATCATCCAGTATTTGGTTCCGGTTCCGGCCGACCATGTGGCTGTGCGGATGCATTTGTTGGTAACTCCTGTTTCGTAAACATAAGTACCTGCAAAACCGCTCTGGCGTTTGATGATGCGCGAATTGTTCAAGGCTATGGCATGATCAACAATTTGGTTTGAATCGGCAAAATTCCAATACACTATTGTATCGCTCTGCGAAAATGCTTTATTCCCGAAAAAGCATACTGTTATCAGGGCTGCGAGAAGTTTGATATTTTTAATCATAGAAATGTTTTTAATTGACGAAATGATGTAAAAACTTTCCAAATATACGGAAAAAGTTTGATTTGAAGAAAGCGGTGATTAGCGAATAGTGAATTGATTTACCATAAGCCTTTAGCCAAGAGCCATGATTTCGGACTTCGGTCTTCTAACTTTTATCCTTTCACTCTTTCACAAACTTCTTTACTGCCATACCCTGTTCTGTGTTGAGTTTAATTATATAAACTCCTTTAGCAAGATTAGTGATATCAATCTGGTTTGTGATGAGTTGTTTTGTAAGCAGAAGCTTGCCGCTAATGTCATAGATCCCGGCCATAGATGTTTTTGAAAGGCCATCGATCCGAAGTATATTAGTGGCAGGATTAGGATAGATTTTAATTTTCTGACCAGCCAATGATTCATCTATGCCCATTATTACTTCAGAGCCACAAGATATACCATTCTTTTTGAAATAAACAATATTGGAAGTAATCGAATATCCCGTCGGAGGCGCTGACGAAACTGATTGGGATTCATGAAAAACACCAAGTCCTTTCACATAGATGATATCATATAAATAAGGTTCATCACCTCCAAAAATCCAACAGGTATCGACCTGACAAAAACCCAAGTTATCACTTGTTGTAGACTCAAGCGTCCATAGTTTCAAACCACAATAATCCTTGAGTTCTAATTTTTTTGAAACAACGTCAAATTCTTCAAATGGAATGGTTGCTATTAATTCACTGCGATAGTATTTTAGATTTATGGTGTCATAATGCAGTATCGTTGAATCTGAATAAAAGTACTCAAGAGCAGTATGGTATATCAAAGAATCAGTTGTTGCAGTTCTAGTAAGTATGGTGTATTTTTTATATCGGTCGTAATTCAACCATGGAGGCCCTAAAGGATGGGAATTAATTTCGTTGACCTGGATTATATCTCCGGGTTGATAATCATAAAGCGATTCATTGGTAAGTTTATTAAATCCAGCATCTGGAGAGATATTTCCTATTAAAAAAAGTGGTTTTAGTTGCTGCGGAAACGAGTCGACCTTGAAGAATTGAAGCAAACCCCAATTCTTGGACGTGATTATGTGTTGCTGATTCAACGGAGAATTAATTACATTTCCGCTCAAATCGGTATGAATTATTTTGTAGAATCTGGCTGAATCCGTTTGATTAAGAAAGTTAATGGTATCCGACTTTTCGTATACATAACGAAATTTCTGTGTCGCATCTTCAAAAAATACGGATGTATCTAATGAATTTTTCGTAAAATCAAATGTCAGGGAATCATTTGAAATATTGAAAAAATTATATTTCGCGAGGTTATTATAAATGATCTTCTTACCCAACCACGAAGGGAGATTCTGTTTGTAGCCAGTATGCAGACCTTCAATATCACAGGTATCAC
>CAIYOZ010000119.1 GCA_903927945.1 uncultured Bacteroidales bacterium
GGGGATTGTTAATTGACTTCATTTACGAATAGACGATTGAGGGATTACTTCATTTACGATTGGACGATTGAGGGATTGAGAGATTACAATTTTGAGTTTTCACAGACTGCCGACTGCCGACTGAGGACTGAGAACTGCCGGCAAAGGACATCGCGGAATCTCTTGAATAATAAAAATGCTACTATCACAGACCAAAACCTTTGTGCCCTTTGTGAAATCCTTTGTGTACTTTGTGGTTAAAAAACAGGGAAACTGCTATATATATGAAAATGAGCAATGAATAATTCTACAACCTTTTTCTGCATTTATTTGAATCAAACCGACAGTTCATAATAAAGCAAAGACCGACATAGTGTTTGTGTTATGATTTAGAAAAATTATATTTTATCTCTCGAAAAACTCAAAAATGTCCTTATATTTACGTGAGGCATTATTATACGGTTTCGAATTGGGGGAGGTGAAATGCCTGAACCTAGGAAATTGAAAAACATGAGCTCCTTTGTAAAAACATTCCTTTTTGCTTTATCCTGCTTCCTTCTTCAAAGTGAAGTAAGCAAATCACAGCAATGGCTTTGGGCTGACCATATTGGTGGTATTGAATACGATGGGGCGACAGGAACAACCGATACAAACGGCAATTTTTATATCGCCGGAACGTTCATGGGGTCTTCCTGCAACTTTTTATCCCTCACTTTATCCGCACATGGCAATAATGGACTTTTTCTGGCCAAATATGATAACGCTGGCAGCGAAAGTTGGGTAAAGCAGTTCGATATTAATCCTTTTCCTTCCAATTGTTATGATGGGGTCGGGGATATTATTGTCGATGACATGGGCTGTGTCTATATTACTGGCACGTTTTATTCAAGTGCCCAGTTTGGTTCCTATATCTTGACGGCAAATAATGGTGATATGTTTCTTGCAAAATTCTCACCTTCCGGAAGTTGTATGTGGGCCAAAAAAGCTGGTAGCCCTGCTCAGGATTGGGGAACAGGATTGGCTGTCGACAGCATTTATAATGTTTATGTTTGTGGCAAAAATCCCGAGACTGCATTTTTTGATTCAATTTCAGTTAACCCTGGTGGGTTTATGGCAAAATATGATTCCACCGGACAAATCAAATGGGCAAAACAAAGTATTTCTTTTAGTACGTTATATGGGACCCCGGATGTTAATCTCACTTGTATGAAAGTGGTTAACAATAACCTGCTGGCATGTGGTTGGGAGTGTAATACTACATTTATTATTGATACAATGACCGTTAATCATCCCGGACAATACGGGCATATTTTGTGCTGTTATGATTTATCAGGGTCCATTAAATGGGTGAGAGAAGGTCTTTCCCCTGCTGCGTATAGCGGTGTAAACCTAACGACAGATAAACCAGGGAACATCTTTATTACCGGAGAATTCATGGACTCAATTAATTTTGATGGCACAACACTTTTTGTGTCAGGAACCAACCATGATTATTTCATAACGAAATATGATAAATCCGGAGGATTAATCTGGTCACATTCGATTCACGGAGGATTACCAGACTTTATTGGTAGCATTGCTTCTGATACGATCGGAAATTTCTATGTTTCCGGTGGTTTCACCGGAATCGGCAATTTCGGCCCGGACACCCTCATTTCAGAATCTTCAAGGGATATGTTTCTGGCAAGGTATTCTCCCGAAGGAAACTGTTATGGTGCTACACATTTTGGAAATGCTGAAGGTCTTGAAGTAGGTCTCGACAATGTTAGCAGGCCTATAGTTGTTGGATTGTTTTCGGGTACGATACAAATTGGGTATAA
>CAIYOZ010000120.1 GCA_903927945.1 uncultured Bacteroidales bacterium
ATATTCAACAAATAATTCTTTCCGATTTGACAAAAGTGGGTACAATGAGTCATCAAAATATTAATTCAGTTCTGCCAGGTTCTGATTTACTTAATTTAAGTTTACCGGATTTAAAAAACGGATATTTAAATTCTAAACAAGAAAATATCTCTAAAAAACCTGAACCAAATGCAGGATTAAATACAGGCTTAATAGCTAACAATATTTTAATTGAAAATATTGATGTGAATGATACCTACGAAAAAATTGGTATTGCTCCTGGTGGTGATCCAACCGATCCTGTACCGATAGGGGATGGTTATTTTTTTTTATTACTGTTAATGACAGGATATACTATACTTAAACTGAAAATAAAACGGATTAGTTTGTCATCAGATTTTTATTCGTAATTTTGTATTCTACAGAATAAATCAGCAAATATGTTCCAAACAAAAGTTCAAATAGCACAAACGGATATTAATATCACCTATAAAGATCATATTATGTCCTTGGGTTCGTGTTTTGCAGAGAATATTGGATTAAAAATGCAAAAAAACTTTTTTAATACAGAAATAAACCCTTTTGGAGTACTCTATAATCCGATTTCAATTCAGAATAGCATTCAATTATTGCTTGAAAATAAACCATTTACAGAGCATGATATTTTCATGCATAATTCACTTTGGCAAAGTTTTTCGCACAGTAGTTTATTCTCAGATATTACACCCGGTAAATGTCTAGCGAACATCAATAATCGGTTTGAAAAAGCAGTTAGTTTTTTAAATGAGACCAACTTTCTGTTGATAACATTCGGTACAGCTTGGGTCTATGAAGAAAAAAAGAATGGAAGAGTAGTTTCCAACTGTCATAAATTACCTACAAACGAATTTATAAGAAGACGATTAACCATAGAAGAAATTGTTTGTGAATATAAAATCAGAATTCAAAAATTACAATCACAGTTCCCGAATCTACACATTCTATTCAGCGTTAGCCCTATTCGCCACTGGAAGGACGGAGCACACGAAAACAACATAAGCAAAGGCATATTGTTACTTGCGATTGAGGAACTCAGCACTCTTTTTCAAAAAGTTCATTATTTCCCGGCATATGAGATTCAACTCGATGAACTGCGGGACTATAGATTTTATGCCTCCGACATGCAACACCCCTCTGAGGTGGCAATTGATTATATTTGGAATCGATTTTCCGAAACTTATTTCTCAGATCTGACCCGACAGACTATTAAGAAACTGGAACAATATAACAATGATTTATTACATAGACCAATCCATCCGGAATCAAAAGAATATATTCTTTTTTTGAATAAGATAAAAGAACGTAAAGAAAAGATCCTTTTGGAATATCCCTTTCTGTCGGATAGAATCAATTGAAAAAGAGCTCCAAAGGTTAATCTCTGAAGCTCTTTTAACGATTTATCAAACTATCAAACTATTATAAATCGGTAATGACGGTATGTCTTGGAACTAACATTTTCATTAGTCCCCATGCGATTAAATACGAAAATGCACATATTGTAAACATGATTCCATAAGATACTGAAACATTAGACGAAATAAAATGACGAGCCTGGTCTAACATCTTAGGATCAACTAATACTTCTTTTATATTGTCAATTTTTATATTCTCAAGTTTAATTGACTCAGTTGCTTTGATTAAACCCGCTTTGCTTGCTTCTAAAACACCTTTTATACGGAAATGATCTTCCAGACCTCCGGCAAGCAACTGCATTAATACGCCTCCTAAACCACCTGCAGCGGCACCTACACCTGTTACCGAACCAACTGCTTTTTTAGGGAACATGTCAGAAACGGTTGTAAACAAGTTAGCCGACCAAGCCTGATGAGCTGCACCACCAATACTGATAATACCAATTGCTGCAACAATGCCAAAAGTCGCGGCTGCATACTGAGTACCGAGCAACAACAACGGAGCAATTGCAATGATCAATAATGACGTCATACGGGCTTTATAAGTCTGCCAGCCTTTATTCATAAATGACATTGGGATAGAACCACCATAAACTGAACCGATGATTGCAATACCATACACAATAAAGGTCGAAATCATTACGGTGTGTTTCGTTTCAATTGGATCCATACCCACACAGAATTGTTGTTTGATGTAGGTAGGCAACCAGAATAACAGGAACCACCAAATACCATCTGTCATAAACTTACCTGCTACAAAAGCCCACGTTTGTTTGTAGGTAAGCATTTTATACCAGGGAACTTTTTCTTTAACAACATCGGTTACAACTTCTACTTCATCACCACTATGAATATAATCAAATTCTTCCTGATTAATTTTGCCTTTTCCCAACATGAATTTGGGTGTGTTATACAACTTGCTCCAAAAGAACAACCAGAAGAAACCCAATAAACCGGTAATGATAAAAGCCATTTGCCAACCATGCAAAATGCCTAAAAATAAACTATTGCCCTCACTTGGATTCCAAGCTGCAAGAATTACAGGAATGATCAGCGCACAAATCATGGCACCGATATTTGATCCTGAGTTGAAAATACCTGTTGCTAAAGCTCGTTCTTTTTTAGGAAACCATTCTGCCACTGTTTTGATAGAAGCGGGAAAGTTACCTGACTCACCTGCGCCAAATACTCCACGAGCAGCAATCTGACCGAAAAGACCTTTGCCCATAAATGCACTGGCAATACCAGCAAACGACCAGACAACCAATGAGGCAGCAAGACCTAATTTGGTACCTATTTTATCAATGATAAATCCGGCAAATAACGTAAAGCCTGCGTAGAATGCTGTAAATACTGCAGTCAAGAAGGAAAAATCAGTCGCTGACCATCCAAATCCATTAGAAGAACAGAAGTAATCTTTTAGATATCCAATTACATTTCTGTCCATGTAATTGACTGTCGTCGAAAAAAGGAGCAAACCTACGATGGTCCATCGGTAATTTGTCATTTTTTCTATGGTTGATTTTTCCATAAACGAAGTGTTTCTATGTATTAAATTATTTTGAGAATTAGTTCTTTACTTTTTGAATGATTGCCAATGCATTACTGCATAATTTTGTGATACCTGCCCAATCTTCGGCTTTGATCATGTCAGCAGGAAAAAGGTTAGATCCCATCCCTACACAAGTAACTCCTGCATCAAACCAGCTTTTTAGATTAGCTTCTTCGGGTTTTACTCCACCCGTTACCATTAAATTTGACCAAGGCATCGGCGCCTTCAATCCTTTGACAAATCCGGCTCCCAATACATCACCGGGGAATACTTTGCAAACATCGCATCCCATTTCCTGTGCATATCCTACTTCAGAAACTGAACCACAACCAGGTGCATAGGGTACCAACCGGCGATTAGCCACTTTAGCCACTTCAGGATTGAATAACGGACCTACTATAAAGTTTGCACCTACTTGAATGAATAAGGCTGCTGTTGGAGCATCTACAATGGATCCGATGCCCATAATCATTTTAGGACATTCTTTGGCAGCATATTTTACGAGTTCGCCAAATACTTCATGGGCAAATTCACCCCGATTCGTAAATTCAAAAGCACGAACACCACCATCGTAACAAGCTTTGACGATTTTTTTTGATACTTCAATATTACTGTTATAAAATACCGGAATCATTCCGGTTTCTTTCATTGCTGTGAGAACTTGAATTTTGTTGAATTTCATAAAAATAAATTTGCCCAATTATTTCTTGGGATGAGATTTTTTGAATCAATTATTAAATATGTGTATTATCTTTTGTCTTCTATTTTAGAAAGGAATCATCTAACCACCCG
>CAIYOZ010000121.1 GCA_903927945.1 uncultured Bacteroidales bacterium
AAAAAACGGACTTTGGAAGTTCGAATCCTGAAGGGAATACACTCCAATGGGAAATTCAGCCGGAGGATTTAAATGATTACCGTTCACGATTCGACTTTGTGCAGCAACAGATTCATCAGGGAAATTCATTTTTGGTGAACCTGACTCAGCCCACAACAGTCAACACGAACCTTTCATTGCTTGAAATTTATGAGCGGAGTTGTGCAAAGTATAAATTGTGGATAAAGGATTTTATGTTGGTGCTTTCACCTGAATCGTTTGTGCGGATGGAAGGGCGGACTGTTTCGTCGTATCCAATGAAAGGAACCATTGATGCCGGCATTCACAATGCGACGGAAATTATCCTGAATGACACCAAGGAAATGGCGGAACATGCCACTATTGTGGACCTGATCCGTAACGACCTGAGCCTGGTGGCTGATGAGGTGCACGTAAAACGTTACAGGTATATCGACCGGTTGAAGACCAACAGGCAGGATTTGTTACAGGTAAGCTCGGAGATTAGCGGACGGTTGCCGGAGGATTACCGGGAGCATCTGGGGGATATCCTGTTTAAATTACTTCCGGCAGGTTCCATTTGCGGAGCGCCCAAGGCGAAGACACTGGAAATAATCGAGCAGGCTGAGGGGTATGAACGGGGATTTTATACAGGCGTTTGCGGATATTTTGACGGTGAAAACCTTGACTCGGGGGTCATGATCCGATTCATGGAGCAAGAAAAAGAGCATCTGATTTTTAAAAGCGGTGGCGGAATTACTGCCCGCAGTGACATGAAAGGGGAATACGAAGAACTAATTCAGAAAGTATATGTGCCGGTTTATTGAGTCTGTACAATTAAAAGATGGGGATTTTAAACGTCTCGAACTTCATCAGGAAAGAATCCGGAAAGCGATGATGGACTATTATCCAACGCATGAAATTATTGATCTGGCTAAATCCCTGCGCCATACTTCCTTCCCCACAGAAGGTCTCCATAAGTGCCGGATAGTGTACGATTCTGAAATACGGAAAATAGAGTATTCACCTTATGACCGGTGTGAGATTCATACATTAAGGTTGGTTGAGACAGACATGGATTCCCACCCCTACAAACCTGAAAACAGGAGCGAACTGAATGCAGCTTTTGCACTCCGGGGCGATTGTGATGATATCATCCTGGTAAAGAATGGATTCATCGCCGACACTTCCTTTTCGAATATTGCGCTGTACGATGGCCTAAACTGGTGTACACCACGTGTTCCGTTGATTTATGGAGTGAACCGGGCTGAGTTGGTGGATCAGGGGAAGATCATTGAAAAGGACATACTTGTTTCCGAAGTAATGAACTTTCAGCTCGTTTCACTGTTTAATGCTATGAATGAGTTTGGCAGTATTGAATTGGATATCTCATCAATTCGGCCTTAAAAATATGAATATAACGAATTTTATGTTCATTTAATTTTGATTTGAAAGAAAAATAATCAAAAAATTATCACTTTGCTTTTGTTATTTAAAAAATTGAAGTATCTTTGCAACGTTTTTAAGCAGCAACAATGGACAGAAATTATTTACATATCCTCCTTCTCGGTATTCTAATTCTCTTGCAGAAAAAGTAGAAGTGAGTTTGGTATGTAGTAAAATACAATAAAAATAGTTAGCCTTTCTCACTCTTGTGAGAAAGGCTTTTTTAATTTGAAATTTTCAAAATACAGACAATAATATGGATAGATTATTTATCTTTGACACCACGTTGCGTGATGGAGAACAGGTACCGGGTTGCCAGTTGAACACCATTGAAAAAATTCAGGTGGCACGTGCCCTGGAGACATTAGGCGTAGATGTGATAGAAGCAGGTTTTCCTATTTCGAGTCCCGGGGATTTTAACTCAGTGGTTGAAATATCAAAGGCTGTGACCTGGCCTACGATATGTGCTTTGACCCGTGGTGTGCAAAAAGATATCGATGTGGCTGCGGAAGCCCTCCAGTATGCCAAGAACAAGAGGATCCATACCGGAATCGGAACTTCCGAATTCCATATTAAACATAAATTCAATTCCAATCAGGAAGAGATTCTGGAACGTGCCATTGCTGCTGTAAAGTATGCCAAAAAGTATGTGGAAGATGTGGAATTCTATTGCGAGGATGCCGGACGTACAGACAATGTATACCTGGCAAGGGTAGTGGAAGCGGTGATTAAAGCCGGTGCCACTGTGGTGAATATCCCCGATACCACAGGCTATTGCCTTCCTTGGGAATTTGGAGATAAAATTAAGTTTCTAATGGAAAATGTGAAAGGTGTACACAATGCCATCATCTCCACACATTGTCATAATGACCTGGGAATGGCCACTGCCAACACCATTTCAGGAGTGCTGAATGGTGCCCGACAGGTGGAAGTGACCATGAATGGTATTGGTGAGCGTGCCGGTAATACAGCGCTGGAAGAGATAGCCATGATTTTGAAATGCCACAAGGGGTTGAACATCGAAACACAAATCAACACCCAGAAAATATATTCCACCAGCCGGTTGGTGTCGAGCCTTATGAATATGCCCATACAGCCTAATAAAGCGGTGGTGGGTCGTAATGCCTTTGCGCATTCATCGGGTATCCATCAGGATGGCGTGTTGAAAAACCGCGAAAGCTATGAAATCATGGATCCTAAGGATGTGGGGATCGATGAAAACTCCATTGTGTTGACGGCACGCAGTGGCCGGGCAGCATTGAAACACCGGTTGAGTTTATTAGGAGTGGAGGTTGTAGGTGAAAAACTGGATGCCATCTACGATGAATTTTTAAAACTGGCGGATCGCAAAAAAGATATCAATGATGACGATGTATTGTTGCTTGCCGGTATGGAACGATCGGAACAACAACGTATCAAACTTGATTACCTGCAGGTGACTTCGGGAGTAGGGGTAAAGGCAGTTGCCAGCATCGGGTTGATCATTGCCAATGAAAAATTTGAAGCGGCAGCTTCAGGTAACGGGCCAGTGGACGCCGCGATTAAAGCGTTAAAACAAATCATTAAACGCAACATGACCTTGCAGGAATTCACCATTCAGGCGATTAACAAAGGAAGTGATGATGTGGGTAAAGTACATATGCAGGTGGAACATCAAGGATTGATGTATTACGGGTTCGGAGCAAATACCGATATCGTGGCGGCATCAGTCGAAGCATATATCAATGCAATAAATAAATTTGTAAAATAAAATAATAAGACTGCGGTCAAATCAAGTGTGTGTCACCCCATTTCCATCAAAAGAATGGTGGTTGATCACGTCGGATTTAAGACAACAGATAAAAAAAGAATTATGAAAAAAACGTTATTTGATAAGATCTGGGATACTCACGTAGTATCAACGGTTCAGGAAGGACCTACCCAGTTGTATATCGACCGTATGTATTGTCATGAAGTGACCAGTCCGCAAGCATTCGATGGGATGCGTAAACGAGGATTGAAAGTGTTTCGTCCTGAACAAATCACGTGTATGCCGGATCATAATATCCCTACTATTCATCAGGAAAGCCCGATTGAAGACCCGATTTCAAAAAAACAGGTAGATACACTGACAAAGAATGCCCTCGATTTTGGGTTGACCCACTATCAGATGGGGCATGAGAAAAACGGAATCATCCATGTGGTAGGACCTGAAAACGGGTTATCACTACCCGGAATGACGATGGTATGCGGAGATTCTCATACGTCGACTCATGGTGCCCTGGGTGCAGTGGCTTTCGGTATTGGTACTAGTGAAGTAGAAATGGTGCTGGCTACACAATGTGTCTTCCAGTCACGCCCTAAGACCATGCGTATTAATATCGTAGGAAAACTTAACCCTGGAGTTACGTCAAAGGACCTGGCCCTGTATGTGATTGCAAAAGTAACCACAGGAGGTGCAACAGGCTATTTTGTGGAATATGCCGGTGAGGCCATTGAAGCCTTGAGCATGGAACAACGATTGACAGTGTGTAACCTGTCCATCGAAATGGGTGCCCGTGGCGGCTTGGTAGCCCCTGATGAAATTACATTTTCATACCTGAAAGGAAGGGAGTTCGCACCCAAAGGGGAAGAATGGGAAAAAGCCGTTGCCAAATGGAAAGAATTAAAATCGGACGAAGGAGCCGTATTTGATAAGGAAGTGACCTTTGATGCCGCAGACATTGACCCGATGGTGACTTATGGCACGAATCCGGGCATGGGCATGGGGATCAATGACTCTATTCCGTCACTGGATAGCATTGATGAGGCCAGCCAGATATCGTTTGTGAAATCGCTGGATTATATGGGCTACAAACCGGGGGAAAAGATCATGGGCAAGGCCATCGATTACGTTTTCCTGGGAAGTTGCACGAATGGCCGTATCGAGGATTTCAGGATATTTGCCGATTATGTGAAAGGGAAAAAGAAAGCTGATAACATTACCGTATGGCTGGTTCCCGGATCATGGGCGGTAGACAAACAAATCAAGGCGGAAGGCCTGGATAAGGTATTGATTGAGGCTGGTTTTCAGTTACGTCAACCCGGATGTTCAGCTTGCCTGGCTATGAATGATGATAAGGTTCCGGCAGGTAAATATGCAGTATCCACCTCGAATCGCAATTTTGAAGGCCGGCAAGGACCCGGTGCACGCACTATTTTGGCAGGTCCACTAGTAGCTGCAGCAGCTGCTGTGACCGGAAGAATAACTGATCCAAGAATTTAATTTGCATTCAACGAAAAAAATGGAAAAATTTATAACACTCACTTCAACGATAGTCCCCCTTCCCATAGAGAACGTGGACACCGACCAAATTATCCCTGCACGTTTTCTGAAGGCTACTTCGAAAGAAGGTTTCGGAGACAATCTATTCCGTGACTGGCGTTACGATAAAAATAATACTCCCATTGCATCATTTGTGTTGAACAATCCTACCTATCAGGGACAGATCCTGGTGGCAGGTAAGAACTTTGGCTCGGGGTCAAGCAGGGAACATGCTGCGTGGGCCATAGCTGGTTACGGATTCAGGGTAGTGGTATCGAGTTTCTTTGCCGATATTTTTAAAAACAACGCCATGAACAATTTTGTATTGCCGGTGGTCGTTTCTGAACCTTTTTTGGCGGAGATATTCGAGTCATTATCAAAAGATTCGAAAATTACGCTAACTGTGAATCTGGAAGCTCAAACCATTACCAATGATGCAAATGGAAAATCAGAGTCCTTTTTTATAAACCCTTACAAAAAAGATTGTTTTATCAATGGGTTGGATGACATCGATTATTTGTTGTCTAAGAAAACTCAGATCGAACAATACGAAAAAGCGAGGAATTAAACAAGTAGAACAAATCACATAGTACACATAGTACGAACACATAGAAACTCATAGTTTAATATTAAGAATACATAGAAAATA
>CAIYOZ010000122.1 GCA_903927945.1 uncultured Bacteroidales bacterium
CGGCGGAAGTATCTGACGCCTTAACCGGCACTCCAGTTAAAACTATCAGGCCTAGAACAATTAAGAAATAAGTTTTCACAAGGCTCATTTTGTACTGTTTCATTCTTAGAAATATTCCTATCATTTTATATACAAAAGCAAATTACATACCAGAAGAAACCTGGAAAATATTTGATTAGACTAACACAAATTAAAGATTTCGTTTGTTATTATCTATAAGATTTCGTCAAATCGCCATCCAGACAGTCAATTATTTGACGAAATAATTTATACTAAAAAATGATAATGATTTCAATATTGACGATTAACAGGTTTTTTATCTTCACCCGTTAATTATTCATTGAAGTGGCACTTGGCTTGCATGTTGCTTATTGCTATCTAAAAATTTATATCTGCATTGGGGTTTTTTTCATGAGCGACAATAATAACCAAAATATCAACGATCTTAGGGAATATTCCCGGGTCGATACATACATACCTTTGGAATATAAACTAATTGATGCTAAACAAAAACAATTCGTCCGCGCAAGGTTAGCAGGAGAATCCATTCTTGCCGAGTTTAAGTCTTTACCAAATCCTGACGATCAAATAATATCTGAATGGCTTAGGACAATCAATGCTAAATTAGATGAAGTTATTCGGATGATGACGATTCATCATGAAGGATTTGACTGTCTGAACATGACCAAAGTTAATATTAGTGGTGGTGGTTTAAGCTTCAACACCTGCAAATCTTATTCTCCCGGTGACATTTTGGAAATAAAGGTTATGCTTTCCATGCAAAAACCAGTAGCCCTTTTTTTATACGGAGAGGCCATGAAAATAGCGGAAATACATCCTGAATACGACACCTCTGTTCATTTTATCGGCATTGACGACTTTATAAGAGATGCAGTTATTAGGTTTGTTTTTGAAACAGAGAGAGAAATACTGCGGGAAAAAAGGAGGTAACCCCTTCAATCCATGATTGTTATTATTGGTTTTGTAATTGTTGCAGCGTCGGTTATTGGCGGATACCTTCTGGAGCATGGTAATCTTTCGGTAATTTTTCAGCCCGTGGAACTCATGATTATTGGCGGAGCGGCGTTGGGAGGATTTATCGTGGCATCTCCGGTTAAGGTAATCAAAGCCGTTGTTGCCGCTACATTACGTATGTTTACCAGTAAACCATACACCAAGCAGGACTATATTGAAGTTCTGCTAATGATGAATGGCATTTTTTACAAAATTCGGCAGCAAGGTTTAGTCTCGATAGAATCCGATGTAGACGTACCTGCTGAGAGCCCGCTTTTTTCCAAATTTCCTAAAATTCTAAAAAATCACGAAGCGATCAATCTGATTACGGACACGCTGCGTACAGTCATGACCACAACAATCGCGCCGCATGAATTGGAATCATTAATTGAACAAGAGTTGGAAGCCCTTCATGAAGAAGCCCTGACTCCTTCACATAGTGTAGGCATTGTTGCAGATGGTTTGCCCGGCCTGGGAATTGTAGCGGCGGTTTTAGGTGTAATTTTAACAATGGCAAAAATTAAAGAACCTCCGGAAATTCTTGGCGCAAGTATCGGTGCGGCATTGGTGGGAACATTTATTGGTGTTTTATTGTGTTACGGATTTGTCGGCCCTATGGCTAAAAACATGGAGTTTACCGCCATTGAAGATATGCAATATTTGAATGTAATCAAAGTCGCCCTACTGTCCTTTATTGGCGGTGGCGCAGCCCCTAAAGTTGCCGTAGAATTTGGCCGCCGTGTTATACCGGTAACGGTAAAACCTTCTTTTATAGAAATGGAAGATACCTTGCGCGCAGCGAAAAAATAACTGAAAAAATATAATGAGCGAAATCATATTATAAAATATTTTGATTGGTGAATATGGAAGAACGGCCTCAACAAATAATAATTAAACGAATAAAGAAGAAGAAAGCTGCCGCCGCCCATGGGGGATCGTGGAAAGTAGCCTACGCTGACTTTGTTACAGCAATGATGGCTTTCTTTCTGCTGCTATGGCTTTTGAGCATGACTTCTGAGGATAAAAGGATAGCTGTTTCCGAGTATTTTAGAAAATACAGCATATTTCAAGAATCCGGTGTTTCAGCAATCACAACTAAAACAACAAAATTGACCGCAACCGAGTTTATGAGTGAACCTGGTAGCGAATCAACTAAAGGTCCAACCACTGATTCCAGAGGCAAAGAAAAACAAGATTTTAGAAATAAAAAAGCTAAACAGGGTATCGATGCCAAAGAAGAAGCACTAGTGAAAAAAATAAGAGCCGCCATCGATGATAAAATGGCAGGCATTCGTGATCAAATACTTGTGGATGTAATTGAAGGTGGTATCCGAATCCAGATAATTGATACTGAAGGATCAATCATGTTTCCTTTGGGTTCTGC
>CAIYOZ010000123.1 GCA_903927945.1 uncultured Bacteroidales bacterium
AGGTTTTAAACTGATTTATTAAAAAAAGAAGTTATAAGAGCGATTGATTATAAGTTCATTGTAATAAGTTATATAGCAGGGCAAAAAAAAAAGGAAAATAAGGTTTTTTTAATACAAATAATAAATTGATTATTAGCGACATGCAATTAGTTATATAGTAGTGTTAAACAATGAAATTAGGGTTTCATTGTTTAGTTTGTTTTTATGTTCCGACTCTGTTTTATGAATCTTAATATCTTTTTCAATCTGAATTTGATGCATTATACTTCATAAAACTACTGAATTTTCATCTTAATTCCTTAAATGCTCCTTTTTTGATTTTACAGTTCAATACAAAAGAGCCTGGAACGCTACTTAATGAACTTATTTTCTTTCTTTCTATGCTTTATTCAATCATCCTTCCACCGTACCTTGCTCTACATCCGGCCTATATTCCGATGGTATTCGGAGAGTCTTTGGAGGGAGTTGCCAGGGGGTTCGAAGGGTCACATCCCTCGGAACACCCTAGCAACACCCTAGCAACCCCCTAGCAACCCCCTCGGAACTAAAGACAAAATACCTCGATTGTAAGAGCAACGGAAACAGGAAATACGACCTTCAAATGCAGAGGAAATGTCACTAAATGATCGGGAATGACTTTATAGATTTATTCTATCGCGGTATATAAATTACAGTCATCTAATTTACGATAAGTTAATAAAAATATGGAGCTTCATAGTATCTATTTGAAAATATGAATTTTAGCCAAAGGGTAGCTGTTGTTTTACTGAAAATTTTCAGAGAGGAAAACTGTCGACTGCGCTTAAAAATCCATTCATTTACAAATTTATGATTATTTCAAAAATATAATTGTTGATTTTGTCAACTATTAATATTATCTTTGCGGCGAATTAAAAGGAAAGTAATGGAAAATCAGAAAATATCTTTTGGAATGTCAGTGGGTGGTATGATGCGCGAGGTGGTTCAAATACTCAAGAAGCGGTTTGCGGATCATGCCGACATACAGCTCACCATGGAACAAATCGGGTTGTTGCTGATCATTTACACCAGCCAGGACGAGGTCATCCAGCAGGAATTGGCATGCACCATGGGAAAGGA
The DNA here is from genome assembly GCA_903927945.1 of uncultured Bacteroidales bacterium. Taxonomy (GTDB): domain Bacteria; phylum Bacteroidota; class Bacteroidia; order Bacteroidales; family Paludibacteraceae; genus Paludibacter. Next base: position 1,099 of record CAIYOZ010000123.1, read on the forward strand.
TAAATCGGCCATTTTGCGCACAATTGATGTTATAGAACATAAGGAACTCATAAAAAGGGTGTCGGACACCCAGGACAGGCGTAAAAAATACCTGATGATAACCAAAAAAGGGGAACGGGTAGTGGATCAATACAAGGAAATAGAGTTGGAATTGATCACCGTGCTTCAACAAGGGTTAAGCGCAGAAGAGATAGCTACTTTTTATAAGGTGGCGAATCATATTAAAACAAATGCAAGGGCATTGTAAAAATCGCACCAAACTCGTTGACATTATCAATTATTGATGATTTAAACTGTTCAGGACGCAACTAAGCACTCAAGTTAAACAGCAAATTAAAGTTAAATAAAAATGACAAAATCCTTACATATAGCCTCTTCCGAATTGAAATCATTTTATTCCACCTAAATTTAAAATAAAATCAGTTTTCATTCGTCTACAGGGTTAGAGCACCTTAGGGTACTCACCTGTTTATTACCCTTTCAGATTTCTATTCACAGTACACTATTAAAATTCTAACAATTTTTTATGAAGAAAAATTATTTTGTAATCCTGGCACTTAGCAGCCTATCATTGGTTGCATTCGGGCAAGGATACACACTAAAACAATGCGTAGACTATGCCAATACCTACAATGGCAACCTGAAAAATGCCGCTACGGATATACGGATCGCCCAACAGAAAATAAATGAACAGAAGGGTACCATGCTACCCCAGATTGATGCTTCCGGCTCTTACGTCAATAACCTGTTACTCGCCACTACGTTACTTCCCGGAGAAATTATAGGCAAGCCGGGGACAGAAGTACCGGTGACCTTCGGGACCAAACACAATGTACAGGCCGGCGTCACCTTGAACCAGAAGATATTCGACCCAACATTCGGGATAGCCTTAAAAGCTGTCAAGGTGAGCAAGGATCAAGCGGAACAGTTACGCAGGAAAACGGAGGAACAAACAGCCTACTCCATCAGCGGCACCTTCTACCAGACCCTGGTGATCGGAAAACAAATCAACACCCTGCATGCCACGAGTGAAGCCTCGCAAAAACTGCTGGCTTCCACCGAGTTGAAATTCAACAACGGAATGGCCAAGAAAGTGGACGTGGATAAGATACGAGTGAGCTATAACAATATCCATTCGCAGTTGCAACAAAGCGAGTTGAGCTACCTGCAATCGCTGAACAACCTGAAGTACCAAATGGGAATGCCCGTGGACAGTACGTTGGTATTATCATCGAATGCCATAGAGACGGACCTGACGGTATTCCAGGCACCGGTAGACAGTTTCCAAATCGAAAACCGCGTGGATTACCTGCTCCAGAAGATCAACCTCAGCGGATACGAGCTTGACAAGAAGCGCAACCAATCGGGATACCTGCCCACGCTGTCGCTGAATGCCAATTACGGGGTAAGCGCCATGCGCAACCAGTTTGATTTTACCAAGTCGGGCGGACAGTGGTATCCAAGTTCGGGTATCGGGGTGACCTTGAAAATTCCTATTTTCGATGGGTTGCAACGTCAGGCAAGGGTATCGCAATCGAAGATGAACATCGAAAAGAGCAAGGAGAGCATCCACCAGACCGAACAGTCGATCCGGGTAGATCTGTCGAACTACGAGATACAATACCGCAACGCCATAGACAATATCCACAACGAGAAGGACAACCTGGACCTGGCGGAAAGTGTGTACAAAAACGTACAGAACCAATACCAGCAGGGAGCCTGTTCAACACTTGACGTGGTGCAGGCCGAAAGCTCTTACACCGAGAGCCAGAACAACTTCTATAACAAACTACTCACCTTGTACGTGGCACGTATAAACCTGGAACAAACAAAAGGAACACTCATCAACTATATTAACAAACAAAAATAACACTTGTATGAAACGAATAATCAGCCTTCTCATCCTAGTCCTTGTACTCGTAGCGTCAGGATTTCTACTGAAGAAAAACCATGATACCATTAACCAACAACACTTGTCGACCGGTATTTCGTCTGTTGTTAGTGTGAACGTGACGGAAGTAAAAGAAATGACTTCTGCCCATGCACTGCATTTAACGGGTACGTTAAGTCCGGTTACCGAGCTGAACATAGCCACCCAGGTACAGGGACAAATCACGTCCTTAAACGTGGAGTTGGGACAATTCAAACAAAAGGGAAGCGTACTGGCAACCATCGACGACAAGCTCAAGCAATTAGCCTTACAGTCGGCTTTGTTGAGCTCTTCGAAACTGAAACGCGACCTGGAACGTATCGAGAACCTTTACAAAGGCGGATCGGCTACCGAACAACAACAGGATGACGCCCGCAATGCCTGCGAGAATGCGAAGATTCAACTGGAACAAGCCCGCAAACAACTGGCGGATGCTACCATCATTGCTCCGTTCAGCGGCGTGGTGACGCAGAAACAAGTGGAAAAAGGGGCCTTTGTCAATGTGGGAAATCCGATTGCCAGCATTGTGGACATATCGAAACTCAAAATCAAACTTAATGTATCGGAATCGAATGTGTACCAATTGAAAAAGGGAGATAATGCGAACATTACGTCCGAAATATACCCGGATCATTCATTTACAGGGCGGATAAGTTTTATCAGCGAAAAGGGCGACGAGACACACAATTACCAGGTGGAGATTGAAATGCCTAACAGTGCCAAATATCCATTGAAAGCGGGTACGTTTGTCAATGCCACGGTGACGATTCCCGGAAAAGGAATGTCGTTGTTTATCCCCCGTGAAGCATTACAGGGAAGCTCTCAGGATGCCAGTGTATTCGTTGCAGAGAATGGAAAAGCAGTATTGAAAAAGATCACCGTAGGAACCGGTAATGACCTAGCTCTGGAAATAATTTCCGGGCTTAAAAAAGGGGATAAGATCATCACCACGGGTCAAATCAACCTGGAGAACGGAAAAAACATTCAGATCGTAGAAACTAAATAATAAATCAGACATGTCAATTACAGAAATAGCCATAAAACGGCCCACCTTAGTCGTAGTCATCTTTGTGGTGCTGGCCATATTTGGTATCAGCAGCTACAGGCTACTTAATTACGACCTGATCCCAAAGATGAACCTCCCGGTACTGACTGTAGCCACTGCTTATCCCGGTGCAGGAGCCAACGCGGTGGAAAGTTCGGTGACCAAGAAGCTGGAAGATGCCGTATCGTCCCTTGAAAACATCAAGACTATCCAATCGACTTCCCAGGAAGGATTTTCGATGATCGTCATTACCCTGGAAGCTACGGCTGATCCGGATATGGCACTGCAGGATGCCCAACGGAAGATCAATGCCATCATATCCACCCTGCCTACCGATTCCAAGACTCCTTCGTTAAACAAGGTCTCCATGGATGACATGCCGATCATTAAACTTGGCGTGACGGGCAAATTACCCCCTACCGAATTATACCGACTGACCGATGATCAGGTAAAGGCTCAATTTTCGAAGATCAAAGGAGTAGGACAGGTTTCGCTGGTAGGAGGAAATCAACGGGAGATAAAGATTAATATCAATAAAAAGAAACTCGATTTCTACAAACTATCGATCGGCAGCGTTTACGTAGCCTTGGGAAATTCGAACCTCGAATTGCCTACGGGAAAGATAGAGGGCGACCTGAAACAATATACGGTACGACTGGCGGGAAAATTGCAATCTGTAGAGGACCTGCAGAATATCAGCCTGTTGAAATCTGCAACGGGAAGCATTGTCAAGATGTCGGATGTGGCCGAGATTACTGATGGACAAGCCGAACAGACCACACTTAACAGGATAAACAACCAACCGTCCATTGGTATTGTCATTCAAAAACAATCGGATGCCAATACAGTGGAAGTTTGTAAACAAGTGAAGGCTACGGCAGCCCAAATTGAAAAAACGTATGCCGACAAGAATATCAAATTCGATATTGCATCCGATTCTTCCGTATTTACTATGGAATCGGCCGATGCGGTAATGGAAGATTTAATTTATGCCATTATTCTGGTAGCTATTGTCATGTTCCTGTTCCTGCACAGCGTGCGCAGTTCCATGATCGTGATGGTATCCATCCCCTGCTCTATCATATCGGTATTTGCAGCGATGTATGTCTTCAACTTCTCCTTAAACCTTATGACCTTGCTGGCATTGTCACTGGTCATCGGTATCCTGGTGGATGATTCCATTGTGGTACTCGAGAATATTCACCGGCACCTCGACATGGGGAAAGACCGTGTTCAGGCAGCCATCGACGGACGTAGTGAGATTGGGTTTACAGCGTTGGCCATCACTATGGTAGATGTCGTGGTATTTGTACCATTAGCGATTGTCACAGGTATGATTGGCAACATGTTACGTGAGTTTTCGCTGGTGATTGTATTTTCAACCCTGATGAGCCTCTTTGTATCATTTACCATTACCCCCTTATTGGCATCCAGGTTCAGCAAGATAGAAAAGATTTCAAGGGATAACATTATGGGCCGGTTGGCACTTGGGTTTGAGAGCCTCTTCAACAAGGTTTCAGCCAAGTATGTACAGATATTAAACTGGGCGCTGGGACACCGCAAGACATTGTACGGTATCATTACCATGTTGCTGATAGGATCGTTCTCCCTGGTAGGCCTGGGCTTTATAGGTACAGAATTCTTCCCGAACAGTGACCGTGGCGAGTTTATGATCAAGTTGGAAGGAGAACCTCAGAACACAGTTTACGAGACCAACCTGCTGACCCAAAAGGTAGAAGCCATGCTTTACAAGAGACCGGAGGTATTGAAAGTATTTTCGAATATCGGATTTTCGAGCGGACAAGGAATGGTGGGTGTAGGAAGTGGTGGTGAGCAAAACAAGAGTGAAATCACGGTAGATATCATTCCGAAAGATAAACGTAAAATCAGCATCAACGAATTCACCAGTCAGGTAAAAGCTGAGATCATGAAAATTCCGGGTGTCAAGGCCACGGTAACGCCGATGTCGATGATGGGGAATGCAGATGATGCCCCCGTTCAGATCCTGTTACGAGGTCCGGATGTGCCGAAGTTATTTATCATGGCCGATAGCGTGATGGCGATCATGAAGGCTATACCGGGGACCAATAACGTGAAGCTATCCATAGACCAGACAAAACCGGAGTTGCAGATAGCACTCGACCGGGAGAAGATGGCCATGCTCGGATTATCGGTATTCGATGTCGGTAACACCCTGCGACTGGCATTGGCCGGAAGTACGGAATTACAATACTCCGAACACAACAAGGACTACAACATGAACCTTCGTTTCGACCAATTCGACCGGAAGCGCATAGAAGACCTGTCGTCATTGACCTTCCTGAATAATCAGGGCAAGACTATTGAATTGCAGGATTTCGCCACCATAAAACAATCGTTGGGACCCAACAAGCTGGAACGCTACGACCGTATATCCTCGATCACTGTGAAATCATCAGTACTTGGACGTCCGGTAGGTACAGTGGGTGCTGAGATTAAGAAGATGGTACAGGAAAAGATTCATCCCGGAGAAATCAGCATAGAATACAAGGGACAGCTGGAACAACAGTCGGAGGCATTCGGCAGCTTGCTCTTAGTGATTATGGCAGCATTGGTTTTTGTATACCTGGTTATGGTAGCCCTTTATAATTCGTACCTATATCCATTTGTGGTATTGTTCTCCATACCAATGGCAGTGATCGGGGCATTAGTGGCATTGGCCTTATCGGGCACATACCTGAATATCTTTTCGATTATCGGAATGATTATGTTGATCGGACTGGTAGCCAAGAATGCTATCCTGTTGGTCGATTTCACCAATCAGCAGAAAGCTGAAGGTAAGGGGGTGCACGAAGCATTGATTGAAGCCGGGAAGGAACGGTTACGTCCGATCCTTATGACTACATTCGCCATGATATTCGGCATGTTACCTATCGCCATGGCTACGGGAGCTTCCTCAGAGAGCAAGAACGGACTGGCATGGGTAATTATTGGCGGTCTAACTTCCTCCTTGTTATTGACCCTGGTATTGGTACCATCGGTTTACATGACCATGGAGAAATACAAAGAAAAATTCAACAGGAAATTCCGCAAAAAGAAAAAAGTGGAAGCACCGGCTGTTGTAACGATTTAAATAACAGACACAACAAAGAACTGTTGTCCAACGGAGAATCACTCCAACAAGGCATAAGCCTTAATATTAATTTAACATTGCAATCAAAGTCATTCCTTCCTCCAATCCGTTATATTACGGATTGGAGGATCCGGAATTATATTTGCCAATTAGAATTCCTTCACTCCTGACTTTTTACAACATATATTGCTGTAAATCATCAATTTATGAATGATTTAAAAAAATAGATGAAACTAAAAATATTCATACTAACCATTATCATCAGCTTATTGCCTTTTACAGCTTTTTCTCAGGCTGATATGCTTTTGGTAATAAAAGGTGTGGTTCTGGATGCGCAGACCAATCAACCGATCCCCATGGTTTCCATCACGGTGGTAGATCAAAATTACATTACGCGGACCAATCAGTTTGGCAAGTTTACGGTCAACTTAAATTCTACAGATATCAAAGCAACTACCAAGTTAAAGGTGACCTGCGTGGGCTATAAAAATGAAATTGTATCTGTGAAAGGGAATAACGAACCGGAAATACGATTAACTCCACAAACGCAGGCCCTCAAGGAAGTTACTGTAAAAAAACAAAAATATCACAACAAGAAAAACCCGGCGGTAGAACTGATTGAGAAAGTCATTGCCAACAAGAGTAAAAACAGGCAAGAGGCTGTGGATTATTATGAGAATGACAAATATGAAAAGATTGAATTCGCACTCGATGATATAACCCCCAAGTTTAAGCAACGGAAGATATTCAAACATTTTCAATTTATGTTTATCCCCAAGGATTCGACGGATTCAAGTGGAACAGAGATCATGCCTATTTATTTAAAGGAGGCAATCTCAAAACATTATTACAGGAAGTCACCCCGGAATGAAAAGGATATCATTACCTCCAATAAAAGGGTAAACTATGAAGGTCTTGACAACAAAGGTATTGAAGATGACATAAAATACCTGTATCAGGATATAAACATTTATGAAAGTAATATCAATTTACTAACCAATCAGTTTCTAAGCCCGATAGCAGCAACAGCTCCTTCATTCTACAGGTATTATATCCTGGATACTATCCAGTCCGGTAGCGATAAATATATCAAGTTATTTTTTGGTTCCCGCAATAAGGAAGACATGCTTTTTGAAGGTTTTTTGTACATCACCCTTGACGGGACTTATGCCATCCGGGGAGTTGAACTGACGGTGAATAAAAACATCAACCTTAACTTTGTGAAGAATGTGAAAATCGTTCAACAATTCGACAAGACAGAGCAAGGTTGGATGCTTTCCTCCGACGAAACCTCCATTAATTTTGGACTCACCAAGAAAGGACAAGGCGTATTGGGCCGAAAAACGGTCACGTTCAACAATTACCGGTTCGTCCCATCCGCTAATGAATCGATCTTCAAGGGAAAGAGCGTCATTGTTCAAGACAGTGCCAATTTAAGAAGCAATGACTATTGGAGAGATCACCGGCCTCAGTCACTCTCTAAATCGGAGGAAGAAACGTATGCCATCATTGATAGTGTACAGAAGGTTCCGGTATTTAAAACCGCTTATAATATCGCCAGCGTGATATTGTTTGGCTATGAAGACCTGGGTAAATTCGAGATAGGTCCGGTCAACACATTTTACATGTATAATCCTATTGAAGGGTTTCGGTTTAGGCTGGGTGGAAGAACCACCGACAAATTAAGCAAAAGGTTTAACCTGGAAGAATATGCTGCTTATGGTTTTACGGACCATCGATTCAAGTATTATCTGGGAGGAACCTATTCGTTCACAAATAAAGGCTTGCATGACTTTCCGTTAAAAACCCTCAAGATGAGCATTCAGGATGAGACTCAGTTACCGGGGCAACAGATGCAGTTTTTAATGGAAGACAATTTCCTGTTATCGATAAAAAGAGGAGTGAATGATAAACTTTTTTACAACAAAACATTCAAAATAGAGCATTTGAATGAATTTGAAAATCATTTCTCATATACAGTCGGCTATAAGTTTACCAATGAGGCACCGGGAGGAACTTTGCGTTTTAATTACAGCGATTATCTGGCACCGGTAAATGACGTTAAAAATCTTAATATTTCAGAGTTTTACCTGAATTTAAGGTATGCACCCCATGAGAGTTTTTATCAGGGAAAAACCTTCAGGTTCCCGAATCACAACGCTTATCCGATATTCGAATTGCGCTATAACGTAGGATCAACCGCTTGGAAAAATGATTACAATTATCAGATACTCCGCTTCTCAATACATAAAAGATTCTTTATGTCGGTTTTGGGTTATACTGACGTAGCCTGGGAAGCTGGTAAGATATTTGGGAAAGTCCCCTACCCGATCATGAATATACCTCAGGCCAATCAAACATACTCCTATCAGATTGAATCGTACAACATGATGAATTTCCTGGAATTTGTTACCGACCAATACACATCACTACTCATTGACCATTCATTCAATGGATTCTTCTTCAACAAAATACCGGTCATGAAACATCTGGCCTGGCGGGAAGTTCTTACTTGTAAAATCCTGTACGGAAATGTCACAAAAACGAATGATCCCAGTTATAACAATGATTTGTTCCGCTTACCGGTTGAGTCGGATGGAACCCCGATAACGTATACCCTGGGTAAAATCCCGTATATTGAAGGAAGTATTGGAATTGCAAATATTCTGAAGATTTTTAGGGTGGACTTCGTGAAGCGTTTCACCTATCTGAGTAACCCAAATGTATCGGAATACGGCGTTCGGGTAAGATTTAGATTTGACATTTAATTTCAGCAGCCGATATAGAGTTTATCAAATAGAAAAATCCAGAAAAAAGAATGATGCCCGAAATAGAAGAAGTTATCAGAACCCGAAAATCAATACGTACATTTTCGAACATAGATATAGAACCGGAAACAAAGCAGTTAATCCTAAAATTTATGACAGCCAATTCGGTGGGGATATTTGGCAATAAAGTGGATTTTTACTGGACAGATGGAAGTTCCGATGAATTTAAAAATGTAAAGCTTGGAACATACGGTGTCATCTCGGGTACAAAATGTTTTATTGCTGGTAAAGTAGGGACCTCGGAGAAAAACTTTGAAGATTTCGGGTATTGTATGGAAAAACTGGTTTTGTATTGTACACAAATGAATATCGGAACCTGTTGGTTAGGTGGAACCTATAAAAGAACTGCTTTTTCAGCGGCTATTGAACTACAGGAGGATGAATTTATTCCGGCAGTGACACCCATAGGGTATTTTGGAACAAAAAAAAGGACGATTGATAAGATGTTCAGACGTCTTGCCGGTTCAGACAATCGGAAGCCGTTTGATGAAGTGTTTTTTTCGGGAAGCTTTTCACAGCAACTAAGCGAAAAGGAAAAGGAAACTTATCATTATTTCCTGGAAATGGTGCGTCTGGCACCTTCCGCATCTAATAAACAGCCCTGGAGAGTAGTAGTGATTGATAAAATGCTCCATTTTTTCTTAAAACGGACACCAAATTATAATAAAACCATGCATTCTGATTTGCAACGGGTGGACATGGGTATTGCCATTTCGCATTTGGAACTGGCATTGGGCGAAAAAAACATATCGCATAGGTGGATAGTTAGTCAACCCGATCTCGATTTAGATGAAATGACGGAGTATATTGCAAGCTGTGAGATACTTTGATATTAGATTCATTCATCCGTCTCCTAATGGATTTTACTTAAAAATGCTACAATCAAACCCTCATGATACCCGGTTGTCAGCTTAAGGAGTATCTTAAAAATGCATTAAAAATATATTTTGGAATAACTTTGAACAAAATAATTAAAAATATCAAAACTTTGTTTATCTTTATATGGTTTATTAACTAGTAAAATATCTTGTTTGAACTTTCCATATAAATGCGGGTCTATACAATAACAAAATAGGAATTATGAGTGATCAATTACAAAAACAACCACCTACCATGAAGCAAGAGAATAATCACTCGTTGAGTGATATCTTGAAGATTATTTCCCAGGACCGGGGGCGAACCAACTTACTGAAGAAATCGGAGCAAATCACCCTTGCTTATTTAGTTCAAAAGATACCATCATGGGTGAGTTCGAATATGTTGACAGCAATTGGGTTTTTGGGAAGCATTATTATATTGGTAAGTTTTGTGTTAGCCACTTACTTTAGCCGTGTATACCTATTAGTTGGGATTTTTGGATATGCGGTTTGTTGGTTTGGCGATTCACTGGATGGCCGGATTGCTTACTATCGAAATAAGCAGCGAAAATGGTATGGTTTCGTGCTCGACATAACCACCGATTGGATCAGCGTTGTACTGATGGGGTTGGGATTTATGATCTATGTAGGTAATAATTGGGAGATGCTAGGCTTTTGTTTTGTGATATTATGGGGTTGGGAGATGCTGACCACCCTGCTCCGGTATAAAATCACCAACCAATATTCGATTGATTCGGGATTATTCGGTCCCACAGAAATGAGGTTTGTTATCTCATTTATCCTGATATTGGAAGTTTTATTGAAAGATTCCATCATCTATTCTACTGCATTGGCCTGTATTTTACTTTTCATTACAAATTTGATAGACACAAAGAAATTGTTAAAAATGGCAGATGCTCGTGACAATGATGAAAGAGAACGTAATTAAGAGAAATAGACCCGTATTCGAAAAGCTATTTATTTTTGCCAAAGCGCAGGTTTCATCTCTGGTGGGTGGTATGACAGATTACCTGGTAATGGTTTTCTTTACCGAAGTCTTCCATGTGCATTATACCATTTCCATTGCCATAGGTGGAATCATAGGCGCTGTAGTGAATTTCAGTTTAAACAGGAACTGGACATTTCGGACCAAGGGGTTACGCTACAAGAATTCTTTCAACAAACAGTTGCTAAAATTTGTATTGGTTGTGGCTAACAGCATCTTTTTGAAATCTTCCGGCACTTACCTCATCACTACTTTTTTGCATTTAGACTATAAAATAAGCCGGATCTTTGTCGACTTAATTGTTTCGATCGGTTTAAATTATACCCTTCAAAAGTACTGGGTATTCAAAAATATAAAATAATGAGTATTTAGTTATCCTGGAAGTTCCAATTAATGATTTATATTTCACCCTTCATTCAATAGGGAACCTATTTCATAGGATAGTTAGGAATCGACCATATTTCGTAAAAAAGAAACCCGTAATTGTACTGAGAATAATAGAAATTGCACTGAGAATAAACGTAGTTGTACTGAAAAACAAGCTGGCATTTTGACATTTTTCTGTATCTTTGTCGATAGGGGAATAATTGAATTTAAACACACAAACAATATGATAACACTTAAGCCAACGTTGGTATGGAAATTTTTTCATGAAATCACCCAGATACCCAGACCTTCAAAGAAAGAGGAACGGATCATTGAATTCCTGAAAGACTTTGGGGTAAAACACAAACTATCCACAAAAGTTGATGAGACCGGCAACGTTTTAATCAGCAAAGCTGCCACTGAAGGTTACGAGAAACAGAAAACCATCATCATGCAATCGCACATCGACATGGTGTGTGAGAAAAACAGCGATGTGGTTCATAACTTTGACACTGACCCGATTCAAACTTACATAGATGGAGATTGGGTGAAAGCGCGGGGAACAACCCTAGGGGCTGATAACGGCATAGGCATGTCGATGATGTTGGCTGTACTGGCTTCGGATAATTTAAAACATCCTGCACTGGAATGTTTATTCACCGTCGATGAGGAAACCGGTTTAACAGGAGCTTTTGCCCTGAAACCAAATTTCCTGAGCGGCGAGGTACTAATCAACCTGGATTCGGAAGATGATGGGGAGATATTCGTAGGTTGTGCCGGTGGAATTGACACAGTGGCTGTACTAAAATACGAACACGAAAAAACCCCGGACAATTACTTCGGGTTTACGGTCTCCGTGAAAGGATTGCAGGGAGGACACTCAGGTGATGATATAGACAAGGGATTGGGGAATGCCAATAAGATATTGAATCGTTTTCTGTGGGTCCTTAATAGTCAAATGGACTTGCGTCTGCACAACTTTGATGGAGGAAACCTACGGAATGCCATACCAAGGGAAGCTGTAGCCTTATGCAGTGTTCCATTTTCCGAAAAGGAGAATATCAGGGTACTGTTCAATCATTACCTGAATGACCTGGAAACGGAGATTGGTGATGTGGAACCTCATATGAAACTGACCATGGAATCGGGACCGGCACCGGGAACCTCAATTGACAAGAAGACATCGAATGCGCTGCTAAACGTACTTTACGCATGTCCTCACGGCGTCATAACCATGAGCCGGGATATGCCCGGATTAGTGGAGACTTCCACCAATCTGGCTTCGGTGAAGATGAAAGGGGAACATACAGTGGTCATAACATCCAGTCAGCGCAGTTCAGTCGAATCATCGAAACAGGATATAAAACAACAAATAGAGGCTGTCTTTATCCTCTCGGGGGCCACAGTCTCACATGGAGATGGTTATCCGGGTTGGAAACCAAATCTGAAATCAGATATCCTGAAAGTGGCAACTGCCAGTTACGTGAAACTTTACAACGACCAACCGAAAGTAAGAGCCATTCATGCAGGATTGGAGTGCGGCCTGTTCCTGGAAAAATATCCCTTTCTGGATATGATTTCTATAGGGCCAACCATGAAAGGGGTACATTCTCCCGACGAAAGACTTAGTATCTCAGCCACTCAAAAGTGTTGGAACTGGCTCACGGATATACTAGAAGCGAAGAATGAGAAATGAGAAGCAAGAAAGTAAGAGGTAAGAGGTAAGCATCGAGTGTTGAGAATTGATTTGATTAAGGAATAAAAGTAAGGAATGAACCAACCTAATAAGCGTAAAATCATCAACGATCCTGTTTTCGGATTTATCAATATCCCGAACGATTTTTTGTATGACATCATACAGCACCCCTATTTCCAGCGAATGAACAGGATCAAGCAACTGGGATTGACTTCTACGGTTTATCCTGGTGCCCAGCACACCAGGTTACAGCATTCATTGGGAGCCATGTATCTTATGGGTGAAGCCATTGCTCAATTACGCATTGTAGGGCATGAAATTACTGCCCGGGAAGCTGAAGGAGTGCAAGCCTGTATTCTCCTGCATGATATCGGTCATGGTCCATTTTCGCACACATTGGAACATAGCGTGGTGAGTGAAATCAACCATGAAGAAATATCCCTGTTGATGATGCAGAAGATTAACCGGGAAATGAACGGAAAACTGGATACTGCCCTTGAGATTTTCACAAACACTTACCCTAAGAAATTCCTGCATCAATTAGTCTCGGGTCAGCTTGATATGGACAGGATGGATTATTTAAGCCGGGATAGTTTTTTTTCAGGAGTAAGCGAGGGCATCATTGGTTCTGCACGGATTATTAAAATGTTAAACATTCATAATGATCAGTTAGTAGTTGAAGCCAAGGGAATTTATTCCATTGAGAAGTTTTTAGTGGCACGTCGTTTGATGTACTGGCAAGTCTATTTACATAAGACCGCCGTGGCTGCAGAGAAGATGTTGATGAACATATTGAAACGAGCTAAAGAATTGGCAAGCAGAAAGATAGAACTATTTGCCTCACCTGCTTTACATTATTTTCTTTATAATGAAGTAAATAGGCAGTATTTTTTAGATGTTCAACTAGCATTGGAGAACTTCGCCATGCTTGATGATTCTGATATAATATGTGCTATTAAAGTATGGTCATCTCATCCGGATATTGTTTTATCAAAATTATGCAAAGCTTTTACCGACAGGCATTTATTTAAAGTTATAACTGGGACTGATGTAATCGATGAAACAACACGCCTGCAGTATTTAGAGCAATACCAATTGCATTTCGGCGTTAGTAGCAAAGAGGCCGAATATTTTATGGGGGATGAAACCGTGAGCACCGATACCTACAGTCAGGAAGATGACAACATCAATATATTATATAAGGATGGCACCATTAAAGATATAGCCGAAGCGTCTGACATGTTGAATATAAGCGTCCTGACAAAAAAAGTGGAGAAGCATTTCTTTTGTTACTATCGAATATAGCCTATAAGAGTGAATTCAACTAATTAAGCAAAAAAGAGCTATTATAAAGGTTTGTTTTACATGTTAAGGCTCAGAATTTATGGTTAATTGAAAATTGTTTAGTACTTTTGCAACCAATTTTTTAATAAGTTCTCAAAAGATTCGATTAAAAAAAGGGTACTCAACCAGATCAGGATTGGCATACATAATCAATTATTAATTGTACACTATTAATTATTAATTACATATGGAGTTTACAGCTCAACAAATAGCGGACTTTTTAGGTGGTACGATCCAAGGCGATCCAACTATAAAAGTATCTGACTTCTCCAAAATCGAAGAAGGAAAACCCGGAACCTTAAGTTTCCTTTCAAACCCGAAATATAGTCAATACATATATGACAGTCAGGCAAGTATTATACTTGTAAATAGAGATTTCCAACCTGAACGGGAAGTTCAATCCACATTAATTCTTGTGGATGACGCTTATCAATCACTGGCCATGTTATTATCCATGGTGGATTCTGCAAAACCAAGGAAAACAGGAATTTCACCTTTAGCATTCATAGACTCAAGTGCTGTAATTGGCGAGAATGCCTACATTGCTCCGTATGTTTTCATCGGTGAGAATGTTAAAGTAGGCAAGAATGTAAGCCTTCATGCACATTGCTGCCTTGAAGACGGTGCACATGTTGGTGAAAATGTAATTTTATACTCTGGGGTAAAGGTCTATTATAATTGCAAAATTGGAAATAATTGCACATTGCATTCGGGATCGGTGATCGGTTCTGATGGTTTTGGCTTTGCTCCTACCGAAGATGGCAGTTATAAGAAAATTCCACAAATGGGGAATGTGGTGTTAGAGGACAACGTCGAAATCGGTGCAAATTCAGTAGTAGACAGGGCCACATTGGGAAGTACGACAATACATACGGGTGTGAAAATTGACAACCTGGTGCAAATTGCACATAATGTAGAAGTTGGGATGAATACGGTTATTGCGGCGCAAACAGGCATATCAGGTTCTACCAAGCTTGGAAAACAATGTATTTTGGCCGGACAAGTAGGAATAGCCGGACATTTGCACATTGCCGATGGTACTATCTTCGGTGCTCAAACCGGAGTTCCTAATTCCGTTAAAACGCCAAATCAAACACTCCAGGGATATCCTGCGTTACCCATTATGACTTTTCATCGGGCGTCAGTGGTCTATAAAAATTTGCCTGAACTGCAGAAAACAGTTTATGGATTACAAAAGAAAATTCAGGAATTAGAAAATAGAATCAGTAGCATTTCTTAAGAAGTATGTCGAAACAAAACACTATTAAACAAGCTTTTACAGTTAAAGGAAAAGGTTTACACTCAGGATTGGAGATTGTCTTAACATTCACACCGGCACCAGAGAATCATGGAATAAAGATTAAACGGGTTGATTTACCGGAACAGCCGGAGATGGATGCAGTGGCAGAATATGTGGCAGAAACAACACGCGGTACGGTTTTAAGAAAAGGGGATGTCCAGGTCAGTACGATTGAACATGTACTCTCTGCCTTGTATGCTTTAGGGATTGACAATTGTATGCTCGAAGTCGATGCTCCTGAATTTCCGATTTTGGATGGGAGTGCTAAATACTTTGTAGAAGGAATTCAAAAGGTTGGAATTGAAGAACAAAGCGCAGAAAAGGATTATTATATTGTTCGCAAGAAAATCGAATTCTATGTTCCTGAAACAGGCGCAAAGATTACAATACTCCCGGATGACACATTTAGTGTAGACGTCCACATAGGTTTTAATTCCTCGGTGCTTAGCAATCAGTTTGCCTCTCTTTCATCGCTGAGCAATTATACAAGCGAAATTTCAAGTGCCCGAACCTTTGTGTTCGTCCATGAAATTGAGCCTTTGGTAAAGATGAACCTGATTAAGGGGGGTGATCTTAAAAATGCTATTGTTATCTACGACAAACAAGTTTCACAATCCGATTTTGACAATTTGGCTGACCTCATGGGTCAACCACACCAAAATGCCGAGAAATTAGGATATCTGAACGGTGGAATTAAATTTCCAAACGAACCCGCCTCACATAAATTACTTGATATTATTGGTGATTTAGCTTTAATAGGCAAACCTTTAAAAGGAAAAGTCATTGCAACTTATCCGGGACATAAGATCAATACAGACATTGCTAAAATAATCCGCCGGGAAATAAAGAAACAAGAAATACAGGCACCTGTATATGATGATACTGTCCCTGCGATTTTAGATGTAAATGCTATCCGGAAGCTACTTCCCCATCGCTGGCCTTTTCTAATGGTAGATAAAGTCATTGAAATGCGGAATAAGGTCATTGTTGGGATAAAGAATGTGACAGTCAATGAAACTTTTTTTATGGGACATTTCCCTGAGGAACCAGTCATGCCGGGAGTATTGATCGTTGAAGCAATGGCTCAAACAGGAGGATTATTGGTATTGCATGGTCTGGAAGAAGCGCATCGTTATTCAACTTATTTCTTAAAAATTGACAATGTAAAATTTCGTCAGAAAGTGGTTCCGGGTGATACACTTGTTTTTCACCTGGAAATGACAGATGATATCAGAAGGGGTTGTGCTTTGATGCGAGGGATTGCTTTTGTAGGCGGAAAAGTCGTTTGTGAAGCAGAATTTATGGCTCAAATTGTGAAGAATAAATAGAAACCAGAATACAAACAGACTGTGAGAGTCGAATATAATAGAATAACGTAAAAAAAAAGTAAAGTAAAAAAAGAATGAAACAACCTTTAGCATATATACATCCTGACGCGAAAATAGCTCCATCAGTAGTAATAGAACCATTTGTTACCATTGATAAAAATGTCGTTATTGGCGAAGGTTCACGAATCGGTTCAAACGTAACTATCCTGGAAGGAGTCCGCATTGGTAAAAACTGTACGATATTTCCCGGAGCCGTCATAGGAGCCGTGCCACAGGACTTAAAATTCAAAGGCGAGGATACATTGGTCGTGATAGGAGATAACACCACCATACGCGAGTATGTGACAATCAACAGGGGTACAGCAGCCAAAGGTAAAACAGTTGTAGGAGATAATTGTTTAATAATGGCGTATTGTCATGTAGCGCATGATTGCGTTGTGGGAAATTCTGTTATTATGGCAAATGCATGTCAACTGGCAGGAGAAGTAGAGATAGATGATTATGCTATTTTAGGGGGTGGATGTCTGGTACATCAATTTACACGAATCGGTTCGCATGTGATGCTTCAGGGAGGTTCTAAAATCGGAAAAGATGTACCTCCATTTGTAAAAGCAGGCCGGGAACCTTTATCTTATGCCGGGATCAATTCAATTGGGTTGCGTCGTAGAGGTTATACGAATGAACAAATCAGGGATATTCAAGACATATATCGTTATTTGTACTTATCAGGAATGAATACTTCACATGCCATAGAACGTATTGAAGCCGAATTGCCCGCGACAAAGGAAAGAGACGAGATTTTACTTTTTGTTCGTAATTCCCCACGTGGAATAATAAAAGGGTACTTTGAATAGTTCGAATTGTTGTATCTTTGTATTAACAAATTCAAAAACAACAATCAATTGTTCATTTTCTAATTTAAACTAATTTTGCATAGATAATTACTGGCAAAAAATATAGTTACAAGAATAGGACGTATTTTTATACGTCTTTATTTGTAAAATATAATTCATAACATTATGGACAATATTGATGAATCACCTAAAAAAAGCTTGAATTTTATAGAAGCTTTTGTGGAGCAAGATTTAAAAGAAGGTAAAAACGGCGGACGTATTCAGACACGCTTTCCACCGGAACCAAATGGGTATCTGCATATCGGTCATGCCAAGGCAATATGCCTGGATTTCGGGATTGCAGATAATTATAATGGGATTTGCAACTTGCGGTTTGATGACACCAATCCGGTCAAAGAAGATGTAGAATATGTGGATTCCATCCAGGAAGATATTAAATGGCTTGGATATCACTGGAAAGACATCTATTATGCCTCTGATTATTTTCAGCAACTCTGGGACCTGGCTATTGTATTGATCAAACAAGGGAAGGCCTATATTGATGAACAATCGGCTGAAACAATTGCCAAACAAAAAGGTACACCTACTGTTGCAGGTACTGAAAGTCCTTTCCGGAACAGACCTATGGAGGAAAACCTTGCACTGTTCAATAAAATGAACACCGGTGAAATTCCTGAAGGAGCAATGGTGTTGCGTGCTAAAATTGATATGGCATCCTCCAATATGCACTTTCGTGATCCATTGATGTACCGGGTAATTAATTCACACCCCCATCACCGAACAGGCTGGACATGGAAAGCGTACCCAATGTACGATTATGCACACGGACAATCCGATTATTTTGAAGGAGTGACCCATTCACTTTGTACGCTGGAATTCGAAGTTCACCGTCCGCTTTATGATTGGTTTATCGACCAGTTTAAAGATTCCGATTACCGTCCACGACAAATTGAATTCAACCGGTTGAACCTTACCTATACCGTGATGAGCAAACGCAAAATGCTCCAGCTTGTTCAGGAAGGCCTGGTAAGCGGTTGGGATGACCCCCGGATGCCTACCATCTGTGGATTACGCCGTCGGGGATATTCTCCGGAATCTATTCACCATTTCATTGATAAAATAGGATACACTAAATTTGAAGCCCTCAATGATATCGGCCTCTTGGAACATTCAGTCCGCGAAAGCCTGAACAAAACTTCCATTCGTGTAAATGCAGTGCTCAATCCAGTCAAACTGATTATCACCAACTATCCTGAAGGACAGGTCGAAATGCTGGAGACAGTGAACAACCCTGAAGATGAATCGGCCGGAACACGTGAAATAGCATTTAGCAAGGAATTGTATATCGAACGGGATGATTTTATGGAAGAAGCCCCTAAGAAATACTTCCGTATGACACCGGGTCAGGAGGTACGTTTAAAAAGCGGGTATATTGTAAAATGTACCGGTTTTAAGAAAGATACTGAGGGAAACATTGAAGAAATCTATTGTGAATACGACTCACAAACTAAGAGCGGAATGCCTGAATCGAGCCGCAAAGTAAAAGGAACACTTCACTGGGTTTCAGCAGCTCATTGCCTTCCGGCAGAAGTTCGTTTATACGATCGGTTGTTCAGTGTAGAAAACCCTACTGCTGATGAGCGGGACTTCCGGGACCTTTTAAATCCTGGTTCTTTGAAAACATTGACCAACTGCCTTGTGGAAGCCTCAATGAAAGATGTAAAACCATTGGATCATTTTCAGTTCCAACGAATCGGTTATTTTAATGTCGACTACGATTCTACTTCTGATAAATTAGTATTTAATCGCACAGCTTCCCTGAAAGACAGCTGGGCCAAGGAACAGGGAAAATAATTACAAATAGAACTAAATTAAGACGGTTAATTTCAACTATCTTTTTACAAACCGTTGCAACTTACTGCAACGGTTTTTTGTTTAATCGGAATAATTTTGATCATCTCATGATTAAATCAGCAAGATACTTTTGGTTAGTTTTATTTCTGTGTTATTTTACCGCTGCCTATTCAACTGACTCTATCTCGTTTTCTCATACTGGATTGAGACAAGCTCAGGTTTTGGCAAAGAAGGCAAACAAACCGGTACTTTTGTTTTGCTATGCTTCGTGGTGTCCGCATTGCAAGTACATGAAGGAGAATGTCTTTACTCAAAAAGAGGTGGCCGATTACTTCAACAAAACATTTATTTGTGTTTCCCAGGACATGGAGAAAGGAGAAGGTATTGAACAAAACAAAGTAGTTAAAATCAATTCATTTCCGACTTTTATCATCTATGATCCTAACGGAATTATTGTTTATCGTGTGGAAGGAGAATTAAAACCGGAAGCATTTATACAGGAAGGAAAAATTGCATTGACTTCCAAGAAACAATTGCCTTATTTAAAGCAACAGTTTGAAACGGATGTCAGCAATTCCAATAATTGCTACGAATACCTGAGAGCGCTCAAAAAAGGAGGATTGGATTACTCCCAAGTCACTAAACAGTATTTTGCCACGCAAGGTGAGGATCAACTCTTATCCGATGTAAATTGGCGGATCATTTCGAATGGTATTTCAGACTTAAACTCCCGCGAATTACAGTTTGTGAGTCATCATCAGATCGAATTTGGGAAGATTGCTTCACCTTTAAGGGTAAAACGCAAATTGGACTATGAGGTCAAAGAATTGCTAGCTCCATTGGTTGAAACTTCTGACACTGTCAATTATCGCATTAAAAGAAGGCTGGCAGTGCAAATACACTCATTCAGCTCCGACTCATTGATCTTTTGTTTTGATCTGAGAATAGCTCAATTAACGAAAAATTGGAGTTTATACCGTCAAACCAGTTTACAATACGCCGATACCTTTGCAGCGCACAATCACACCCAACTTACAGAAATAGCAGGGAACTTTCTTAAATACATAAATGACAAAGAGGCTCTTTCAACGGCAGAGCTATGGTCTCAGAAATCCCTGGCCCTCGACGAAGAATATGACACGTATCTTCTTTGTTCCAGACTTTATCAAAAAACAAATAATATACCCGCAGCAATTAAGATGGCAGAAAAGGCAAAAGAATTATCTGCAAAATATGGGTGGGAAGGTACAGAAGCGGAAAAGTTATTGAAAGAGTTGATTGATCTGAAAAAATAAAAGCTTTCTATATTAATCGGAGTGCAAATCTAAGTCGTGCGCTCCGATTAATAAGGATAATGATCTTTTCTTTATACTATCTTATTCTCTTGCTTTTCCCCTCAATATAAGTATTGAATTTTTCACCGTCCGGTGACATTTCAAATTTCGTATTGATCAGTCCATTGTCAAGCAATGTGTAAGTAAGTCGAAAGACAGGAGCATTCATTGTTTTACTACTGGTAAAGACGATAGCATTCTCTGAACAGAATACAGCATAACTAATTGTATGACCCTCACTGTCGAAATAAATAGCCGTTGAAGGATTTCCAGAATAATCCAGAGATATCACCATTAAATCATCATGCTTTATTTCCTGCTTATTTTCAGTTTTTGGAAACCGCGTATGACTCTTGCGAACAAGTATTTTCTTATCCAGATCAAGATTGAAAGTGAAGGACCCGTTTCCCTGACCAGGTTGACCTGCGCCTTCGCCTATCCATTCTCCCATTAACCATTCAAACTTACTCCATGGCACGCTTGATTGGCCAAGACACAATGAACAAAACCCCACAAAAACAAAAAACGCAACTAGCCTTTTCTTCGAATTAAGATCTATCATTCATTTCCATTTTATTATTTCAATCCAACTTCCAGCACCATAAAAGTTCCGGGTTTGACCGTTGCCCTTGGATGAGGATTTTGAGTCGTCGCTGCCGGGGCTTCATTGAATTCCGCTGTTGGCAAATATAGTTTATGTGTTTTCGAATTCAAAGTGATTGTTCTGGCTCCCTTTTGAGTGGGTAAGTTCTCTAGAACATTAAAAGTATTGGCATCTTTCTCCTGAACAATGGTCATAGTTCCTTCTCCATTTGATGAATAAACTCTTTTTAATGTTGGATCAAAAGAAACACCGTCAACTCCAGAGCCTATTTTTACGGTGGTAACCACTTCCCCTGTTACATAATCAGAAACAACCATGAGCTTGTTTTCACATACTGAGAACAACCTATGATTTTTCAAATCAATAGCCAGGCCGCTTGGCGACTCTCCCGGTGTTACAGGCCATGTTCGTTCAACTTTAAGTGTATTGACATTGATAGCACAGATCGAATTTTTATCCTCAATATTCACAAAGATCTTCCCGTTAAGATCAGTCACCGGGAATTCCGGTTTCCCTGACAATGAGATAGTACCAATCACTTGATTGGTGCGCGCATCGACGACTGTTGAATTAGAGCTTCTTCCATTAAAGGTAAAAACCTTGTGTGAGTATGGATCGTAAAGGATACCATCGGGATTATTTCCCGTCACTTTTACTTTACCGATTGTTTTCAATGTTTTCAAGTCAATAATGGTTACCGATGTATCACGGCCATCACTGATAAAGCCTTTATTCAGATCAGTTGCCAGTGTAATGCCATGCACTCCTTTTGTATCGGGAATGGTACCAATAACCTTATTGGTATTTACATCAATCACATTCATCACATTTCCGTGCGAAACATACAACCTTGAAGCAGCTTCATCCATGGTAATGTAATCCCAACCTCCATCACCGCCCACATGAATTTTACTCAGGACCTGATAATTAGATTGAGCAAATGAAAAACTGGTGCTTAGAAAAGCCAACAGACTGAGAGTTAAATTTATTTTTTTCATTTTGTATTGTACTATAAATGAGTATTAGACAATTACTATTTTAACTAATTATGACTTTATCGATTTCATTAATTCATGTTCTATCTCTTTTAGCAATTGTGATTGCTGTTGTAATGTTTCATCGTTATTGGTTTGTGATATTGTATCCAGCAAAGTCCTTACCGATCCAATCAAAGATCGAATATTCTGAAGCATTAAATTATTATCAACTGTCTCCTGTATGACAGGTTTTTCAACTATGACCTGCTGATAGTTTTTCTCTAATTTTTCAGCCATAAAATTGATCGCTTCGGCCAATTCCTTAAACTCATCTTTCGAATTGATGCTGATTCTGCTTTTAAAATTAGAATTGGCAATTTCTTTAATATCTTCCGTAATCTTCTTGATGGGACCGGCAATGATACCCGGAAAATTAATCATAAAAGAGAACGTAATGAGAAAACAGGACATGAGTACAATGGAAAGATTCTTATACATACGCTTGATCATCACACTCACATTCTCGTTTTTCTGAACAATGGATTGCATATTCAATGTTGAAACTGTGAAAATCTTTGCTTTGATATCATTGGACAGTGGCAATATATTAGTAGAATAATAATTTATCCTGTCAGCCATATTATTATTTTTCTGTTCCAGCATCATCGCTTTATAGTTCAAATACTCTTGCTTGATAGATTGTACCAAATCTTTTTCACCGAATTCGGTAATGTTCTTTTCCTCCAGGTTTAAATTCTCTTCAAACTTCGAAAATGAATTGTTCAGGGTGCTTTTGTCGTAATTATACTGCTTGTTGTATAATAAGGAATTTGCAGCTGAATTTGTTTCATCAATCGCCTGAATCATGTTTTCCGAATAATGCACTGACCAGTAATTATTCTTGATCATCATTTCAGAGCTGTATTTAATGGAAGAAATGTAAAATATACTCAAGGCTCCAATTAATACGAATTCAATAAAAATAAAAAGTATCCCAAGCAATACTTTTGTTCTGATTTTTAATTTCATGACGGCTGAGTTTAATTATATAAGTTGACTGATAAGTATTTTCGCAGCAAAGATAATTTAAAATAATCAAATGCTTAATTTAAATCAAAAAAAATCCCGTTGAATTAATTCAAACGGGATTTTTCATTGATTGTAAACGAAACACGGCTTTATTATCTGCTCATTTTGAAGCAAGGGCTGCCTCCACCCGGTTTGTCAGGTCTATAAAAGCAGCTACATCCAGTCTCTCCGGACGTAAGTCAAAGAGTGGATCGGCATACATGGGATGACCCTGTTCCACCAGTGGTTTTAAAGAATTGCGCAATGTCTTTCTGCGTTGATTGAAGGATGTTTTCACCACTGACTTGAAGAGTTGTTCGTTGCATTTAATCTGGGATACTTCGTTCCGTGTAAACCGGATCACAGCCGATTCCACTTTTGGAGGTGGATCAAATACTTGTGCCGAAACGGTAAAAAGGTATTCGATCTTATAATAGGCCTGCATCAGCACGCTCAGGATTCCGTATGTTTTACTTCCGGCAGGAGCTGCAATACGTTCGGCAACTTCCTTTTGAATCATGCCTGCCAGACATGGGATTGAATCCTTGTTATCAAGCATTTTGAAAAATATCTGACTTGAAATATTATAAGGAAAATTGCCAATGATACAGAATTTACCCGGAAAGAGGTCATTTAAATCCATTTTTAGAAAGTCAGCTTCAATGACCCTTAGCTGCGGATAGTGTTTATGCAGGTATTCCACCGATTCGCCATCAAGTTCAACAGCTGTCAGATCAATAAGCGGATTCTCAAGCAGGAATTGAGTCAACACACCCATACCCGGTCCAATTTCCAATACTGAAGTCTGGCCATCGAGTGTCAGACTCTCTGCTATTTGACGGGCAATTCCCATATCCTTTAGGAAATGCTGTCCCAGGTACTTTTTTGCTTTAACTTGCGCCATTATCTTTATTCGTGTTGTAATTCAGGTTTATTAGTTGTATAAAAAATTGAAAATGGTTATTATCAGAGTGTTTCAGTTCGTAAAATAAACGTATCTTTGTACTCGGAATAACCGAAAGTACTCTGTTTAGTGGCTTACAAAAGTAGCTAAAATTGTTCGTCTAATCTAAAAAATGAAATTGATTATCCTTTAACAAACAAGTTTATAGAACTGAATGAGAAATATTTTCGTAACTATCGGTAGTTGGATTCGTAGTGTGATCGATTTTTTTTATCCACCTTTCAGGAAATATATGGCCATTCAGTTCTTCCGGTATGGAGTTTCCGGAGTTGCCAATGTCATTTTCGACTGGGTCTTATACTTTTTGGTCTATCATTTTGTGTTGCATCAACAAATGTTACACCTAGGCATTGTAACACTCAGTTCACACATCGGTGCATTGTTCATTACTTTCCCCGTTTCATTCATTTCAGGTTTCCTGCTTCAGAAGTATGTGACATTTTCCACCTCTGAATTACGTGGCAGGGTTCAGCTTTTCAGGTACTTCATTGTCCTGCTGGCTAATTTGGTGTTGAATTATCTTGGATTAAAACTGTTGGTCGACACGTTGCGGGTATTCCCGACTCCGGCTAAAATGATTGTGACTATCTTTACAACTTTATTCAGTTATTTCTCTCAAAAAAAATATACTTTTAAGAAAATAAAACCTCACACTCACCAACGGGCTTGAAAAATGGAAAGTACAAGGTTTGGAAATCCTATCAGCCAACGTGCTTTTAAGCATCCATTGAAAATTGGAATGTTCTTGATACTGCTTGCATCCTACTCATTCCTGATTTTCAAAATTCTCACTTTCCAGCACTATTCCGATCTTGCCACTCAATGGAAACAAATGCCCGTCTCCCGGTTATGGTGGTTAACGGGCGTTTTCGTTTTATTACCCTTAAATTGGCTCCTGGAGTCCGTAAAATGGAAGATGCTCACCTCCCATGTCCAAAAGATCACTATTTACACTTCCATTCAGGCTGTTTTATCGGGTATATCCACTGGCTTTTTTACACCGAACAGGGTGGGTGAATTAGTAGGAAGGGTGACATTCCTGGATTCCAAACACAGGAAAGCCGGCATAACCATAAGCATGATGAATAGCCTGACGCAAAATTTGATCATGGCCTTGTGCGGCATCCCGGCATGCGTGTTGTATTTTTCATTTACTGCCGGAAAATTGCACCCGGATATTGAACATTTTGTGTTTCTTACCCTGATCGGAATCCTACTCTTTGGAACGATCTACCTCTCCCTCCCGCTCTGGAGCCGGCAATTAAAAAGCAGCAGGCTGTCCCTGAAGATAAGGAACTTTACCGATTGCCTGTCTCACTATAACGGAGCAGACCTACTAAAAATCATGCTGGTATCCCTGCTCAGATACAGTGTATTTTGTATTCAGTTCTTCTGCATGTTGCAGTTTTTCGGCATTGGACTAACCCCGTGGCAGGCCGTCATTGCCATCCCTACCACCTATCTTTTTGTCACCTTCACGCCTTCGCTTGCCTTTTCGGAGGCTGCCGTACGCAGTTCGTATGCCGTGTTGATTATCGGCGCATTCTCCGGTCAGGTAATTGGTATTGCCCTGGCAGGAGTAGGTATATGGGTCATTAATTTTGTGCTGCCCATGTTAGCTGGTTCGGTCATCATGGTGAAGAGAAAATAATGATGTTGATCAAAACAAATCATTTTACAACGACCCTGTCGCTATTCGCGACTGGGTCGTTAAACATATTAAAATCAAAGTTATCTCTGTTGATGCAGGACTTTGCAGAAACAGCCAGGCCTGTGAAAACAAAGGTGCAGAGGACCAGAATATAAATCAGAGACACACAGGGCGGATATTCATATTAATCTTTTATGCATCTTACCGAGAACCCCAGGGTCTTGGCACCGGCTTTATCAGTGATGGAACTGGAACTGTTGCTAATGTATTGGTGCAAGGCATCTGTCGACGTGCTTTCAGTGGAGCTCCACCAGAATCCATAGGATCCCATGATGTAGAAAGAACCATTTGAATAACGGCTTCCTCCCGGGAATGCCGTAAATCCACTACTATTATCGCCTCCTGTGTTGGGTGTAGACCAGTGTGCTGTACCGGCCTCTTTTAATTTACCTCCTGCTACTGCTGTCCCCCCTAAAAAAGCGACTAACGTATTCCATTCAGCATCAGTAGACACATGCCATCCT
The DNA here is from genome assembly GCA_903927945.1 of uncultured Bacteroidales bacterium. GTDB lineage: Bacteria > Bacteroidota > Bacteroidia > Bacteroidales > Paludibacteraceae > Paludibacter. The sequence continues at coordinate 27,741 of CAIYOZ010000123.1, forward strand.
GTAGGTGCCAGTTTGCCTGTATTTACGGCATACCAGTTATACAGTGCACCATAAGTGGCCTTATTCGAAGCTTGATCGTTGTTATACCAGGCATAGGCGGGGGTTGTAAGCGTACTCCAGGCAGTACCATTGGTGATAGGGGTAATACTTGACCCATCATTAAATTTTGTGGTTTTAAGGTTCTCAACCATCCATACTTGTGTCCCAATCGTCACGATATGGTATACATTTCCATCGGCATCCTTCACGGAGGTGCTCAGGTTGTTATTATCATTACTGCAACCGGTTGACAACACGATAGAAATACCCACTATTATTAATGGATATATCCAAAGAAAGCTTTTCTTTTTCATGGCCATTAAAGTTTTAAGTTAGCACTTGGTTGTTACTCTATTTCAATGATCGTTTTCGAAGGAGTTGTTGCGTATTGAAGATTAATATGAAAAGTTCAATACGACAGATTGAATTTTCGCCCTTTTGACTGTTAAATACCTAAATATCTTATATTTGATTTGATGATAGAACAAGGATGAAAACCTTTTGTTTAGATACAAGTTTATTTTTATGAGTTTTTATAAAATTTATTTAACAACATGATTCACTCACTTTTTTATGCATATCATAATGTCTTTTATGATTCCAAAAGCAATCAACTCTCCCTCCAAAATCAATTGTAATAACAAAAAAAAGCTTTCACTAATAAATGGTTTAAAAGCTTTTTGAGAATATTTTTTTCTGTCAGTTAGTGTAGACTCCATTTTCTCTTAATGGCCATTCGAATATTCATATAAAAAACATTATATTCGGGAACTATGGAGTATCCAGGGCTGATGTAGCCTTCTTCTTTTCCCCGAATTTAAAGAATAGCGGCATGATAAACGGCCGTATCACCCATTTCTGTTTAAAGGCGTCGTACTCATATTCGCTGCCTACCGTCAATCCCCAGCTTTTATTGAATTTGAACTCCAACGATGCCCCATAATTTGAATAGGGATAAAGCGGAGAGATCAGGGGTGAAATCACAAATTTACTCTCGGTGTATGAGTATTGCCCAAACAGGTTCAGGCTAATGCCATTGGACACATATATTTTTACATTCCCGTTGACGCCCCATCATCCAGATACACATTGTAGATATTATACTTTGCCGCGTAAACTCCGGCTGTAAACATCCCGACATTCTCCCAGCTAAAATTATAATTGGCACCTGCTGAAGTGGTTTGACTTAAACCCATGAAGTTCGAAAGTTCGTGGGATGTAGTGATACTCGATGAACTGTTGAGGATATATTGGTTCGTGAAATTGTCATCCAGAATGAACTGTTTGAGGAATATATCCCGCTGGTATTCCGGCAGGATAGTCAGTTTGTAGCTTTCGGGATAGTTGAATTCGTTGAGATGATTCAATTCGTAGTTGCCTTTCTGTGCAGGAGATGCCAGATTAAACCTGTTGGAGAAACCAAAATTCTTCAACATGAATAGTTGCCTCTTTATCAGCAACGAGTCATCATTCGAGTCCGTATTTATTTGACCGAAACAAATAAAGGGAATCATGAAAATCCATATCCATAGAATTTTTCTCATGGCAAATCAATCAACTGATTTTACCAACACTACAATTATTTTACTACAATTATCTTGCCAAAACTGAAGATTTTACCTTCTTCACGCTATCAATCTCAATAGAATCAATATCCCTTGAACGACTAAAAATCAGTCTTTCTACCCTATTTTAAAAAACATGTACCATCGATTGAAAAAATCCAACAATATCGCTTGCGATACAATTAATTTATACTACTTTTGTATCGCACACGACATAGTATACTAAACTTACTAAAAAGAACAATCAATATGAATAACAAGTTTTATCAATTCACCGCAAAAAGCCTTGGTGGCAAGGACGTAAATATGGACATTTACAAAGGGAAAACAATTCTAGTAGTAAACACAGCCAGCAAATGCGGACTGACACCTCAATTTGAAGGGTTGGAAAAGCTGAATCAGAAATACAAGGACAAAGGGCTTGTGATATTGGGTTTCCCGTGTAACCAGTTTTTGAACCAGGAACCCGGTGATGAAAAATCAATATCCGAAGGTTGCCTGATAAACTACGGGGTAAGTTTTCCTATGTTCTCAAAAATCGAGGTGAATGGTAAGAATGCCCACCCTATTTATAAATACCTGAAGGGTGAATTAGGTGGTTGGTTTGGCAGTAAGATCAAATGGAATTTCACGAAATTCCTGATTGACTCCACCGGAAAACCTATAAAAAGATTTTCCCCGACCACTTTGCCAGAAAAGATAGACGAGTACCTGGTCAATGTTTTGAAGTAAAAAATTAAAGATTACAACTAAAAAAAAATAATATGGAATTTGAACAACTAAAGCTCGAAAACCAACTCTGTTTCCCGCTATATGCCGCTTCCAGGCTTATCATCCGGGAATACCAGCAACACCTTGACAAGTTGGATATCACCTACCCGCAATACCTGGTGCTTATGGTACTGTGGGAAAATGACAACATTTCGGTGAATGATATCTCACGGAAACTGATACTGAATACCAATACAGTCACCCCGTTGCTAAAGCGCATGGAGGTGCAGGGATTTATTACAAGGAATCGTTCGGAAGATGATGAAAGGAAGGTAATGATTAAGCTCACTGAAAAGGGATTGCTCCTGCGAGTTGAAGCGGCAAGTATCCCCGGGAAACTGAGTGCCTGTATTATCACAGACGCACTGAATATCGAAGAACTGGTCGATATGAAGGACAAACTGAATGTGTTGATTGATTATTTATCAAAGAACAAGATAGAATAACCTGCAACCGGTAAACTGGAAACGGACTGAGAAATAAGATAACGAATGAATATACTCCCTTAGGAATTATATATCAACAGATTATTTCTTTTCCAGTTCCATTTCTACTCTACCCAGGTACATGCCGCTCTTCGCCATCTGAGCAATCACCACCGGTTTTCCCAACGCATTCTTCACGTTGGTGTTCATGATCATACTATGGGTATGGCCTCCTATGATCACATCGATATATTTAGTCGCATGGGCAATCGCAAAATCATTCACCACCTGTTTCGTAGAATCCGATCCTAAATGCGACAGACAGACAATCACATCACACTTTTCTTTCTTTTTCAGCAAGGTGGATATTTCAATCGCTTTTTCCACAGGGTTTTCATAAACCACTCCCTTGTAATGGCTTTCAATGATCAGGCTCTTCGGGTTTACATCCAGGGCCATAATCCCAATGCGTAAACCACCACGCATGATGATCACATATGGTTTCAACACATCTTTCAATGGAGTATTTCCCACCTCATAGTTTGAGCTCACCACGTTAAACCGTGCGTTTTTCAATATCACAGCCAACGTATCCACCCCATTGTCAAATTCATGATTCCCAAGTGTGACTGCATCATATTTCATGCGGTTCATGCCATCGACCTCCACCCTTCCGTTGAAGAAATTAAAGTAAGGTGTGCCTTGTGAGAAATCACCTGCATCCAACAGCAACACATTCTTTTCCTTAGCCCTAATTTGCTCAATGACTCCCATCCTGCGGGCATAACCACCCATATCCGAAGTCCTGAGTATGGATTTTTCCGTGGGCTCAATCTGACTGTGCGTATCGTTGGTATGCAGTATCACCAGTTTGATCTTTTCCTGAGCCACCACCGTCACTGCCGAAATCATCAACAATACAACTAATAACCCCAAGCCCCTAAAGGGGATATATATTACCTTCATATACTAAACTTTATAATTTAAAAACTCTAAACTCATAATTGACCCACTTAATCTATAAACTCCACTCTTAACATCCCTTTTGCAAGATATGTATTTACTTTCAAATTGAAACATGAAATTGAATAAGGTAATAAGGTTCAGACATCTTTACCTCTTTTTCTACTGAGGTTGACAATAAAAATAATGTTTAATTGTTCAAAAACCTTATTTTCAGATTTTTAAAGCTTAGTAGAAAGCAAACGAAAACAAACCTTAACCTTATTACCTTATTTAAAAAGACATCAACTATCAAATTGTAAGTAATGAAATCAATACCTTTAAGTCATACACAGGCTTTTTAAGGGTCTGGGGCTCACTGCCTGCTTATTCGTCCGTCCAATGTTGCCTGAATCAATTTCCCTTTTTTTGTTTCATTCTTGATGTAATCAATCAATACACTTCTTATTTTCAATCCTGTATTCGTCCTTTTCTCGTACTGTCCCAGTTGCACCATGTTGTCATTCCCACCGGCACAGTAATCGTTGGTGGCTACGCTGTACAGTTTTGCAGGATCAATCGGCAATCCGCCGATGGTCACCTCTTCCGCCTTTTTATTTCGTATCACCATGCGAAGTCCCGACTCCCCTTCCCCACCAACCCGGGCAAAAAACTGTGCTAATTCTATCAACTTATCACCCCGTATCCAAAGTATGACCAGTTCATTTTCAAAAGGCATCAGTTCGAACACCTTCCCGATCGTTATGTTACCCGCCGGTATTACCGTACGCAGCCCGCCCAGGTTTACGACCGACATATCAACCGGTTTTCCCAGAAATGCCGTAGCAGCTTCACGGTACACATCGGCGTTAAAGTTGGACAGCAGGCTCTCGGGGGCATGTCCTTTCATGGTCACAGCTGCCCGACCGATCACCACATTCATTTGGGCATCAATCTTTTGCTTCACCGGCAGCAGGTAAGCCTCATAATCCTTGTCCGCCAATGATTCCGTAGTGCTGTCGATGGCTATCTTACCGGATGTGGCTTTCGTGATCACCCAGGTTTTATGACTACAGGAAGTGACTGAAAGCACTAATAATGAAAGGATGAAAAGATTCTTAAACTTCATATAGCATGAATAAGGGATAATCAACTCTGAAAAACAACACGAAAGTACTGAAAATTAATTAATACACAAAGGTGAGAAGACAAGCATTTACAGGCTCAATGAATCATGGCTTTTCTCAACCGGCACAATGTGCTACTGAACTATTGCCAGACCACCATTGAATCAGGAACTAAAAAATATGTTTATTAAAAGGAGGTGACAGGTTCATTCTGCTTTCGTCCGGACCTTGACATACCTTCCTCTGAGATACAAAGGGGCATCCGAGGGTCATTCGAGGGACTTCTGAGGGGGTTGAGAGGGTTTCATCCCTAGGAACACCCTAGCAACACCCTAGCAACACCCTAGCAACCCCCTAGCAATCCCCTCGGAATATAAGACTAATTCCATTCAGATGGAGAACGAATTCCAGAGAAGGGAACTCATAAAATCGTAGTTTAGAGAAAGCCGTAACCCCATTAAAAAAAAGTACATGCACCTGACTTGACAAAGAAGAGATTGCGGGTGATTCAAAAAAAAGACTTAAGAGGATATTTACCCCAAAGCGGTCACATCTCTGTCTTTAAGTTTTTGCGGGTAAAAGCAAATTGTCGTATCTTTGCATTTCATGAACTCGTTTGAAAATAATCGTCTTAAAATAAGCATTTATACCATGAATTTTATTGAAGAATTGCAGTGGAGGGGAATGATCCATACCATGATGCCCGGCACCGGGGAACAACTGGCAAAAGAAATGACATCAGCCTATGTGGGCATCGACCCGACGGCTGATTCACTGCATATTGGCCATCTGGTGAGTGTGATGATGCTCAAGCATTTCCAACGGGCAGGGCACAAACCCATCGCGTTGGTGGGCGGGGCAACCGGAATGATCGGCGATCCCTCCGGGAAATCGGCGGAACGCAATTTGCTGGATGAGGCTGCACTGCGACATAATCAGGATTGCATACAGGCCCAGTTGGAAAAATTCCTTGACTTTACCAGCGACAAGCCCAATGCGGCCGAGATGGTGAATAACTATGATTGGATGAAGGGATATTCTTTCCTCAATTTTATCCGGGACATCGGGAAGCACATCACCGTGAATTACATGATGGCGAAAGAATCAGTAAAAAAACGATTGAGCAGTGAATCGAATGTAGGCATGTCATTTACCGAGTTTTCATACCAGCTGTTACAAGGCTTTGACTTTTTGCATTTATATCAGGAGAAGGGCTGCAAACTGCAAATGGGAGGCTCTGACCAATGGGGAAACATTACCACCGGCACAGAACTGATACGCCGAAAGACGGGCGGTGAAGCTTTTGCCCTGGTATGTCCGTTGATCACGAAGGCTGATGGCGGTAAATTTGGTAAGACCGAGAGCGGAAATGTGTGGTTAGATCGCAGGTACACCTCCCCTTACAAATTCTACCAGTTCTGGTTGAACGTGAGCGATGCCGATGCAGAAAAATACATCAAGATCTTTACCGCCATTGGCCAGGAAGAGATTGGTGCATTGGTAACCGAACACACATTGGCTCCTCACCTGCGTATCCTGCAGAAAAGGCTGGCCCAGGAAGTCACCGTCATGGTGCACTCCGAAGCGGACTACCAGGCAGCTGTGGAAGCCTCGGGCATATTGTTTGGAAATGCCACCTCGGAAGCGTTGAAGAAACTTGACGAAGAAACCCTGCTGGCAGTGTTTGATGGGGTGCCTCAATTCCAGATTTCAAAGGAAATCCTTCAAGGAGGAGTCAAAGCGATAGACCTATTGACCGAGAATGCAGCTGTATTCCCTTCAAAAGGCGAGATGCGCAAGCTGGTTCAGTCGGGAGGGGTGAGCCTGAACAAAGAAAAACTCGAAAACCAGGACGAAATACTTGACAGCACTATCCTTCTGAACAACAAATATTTATTGGTACAGAAGGGTAAAAAGAACTACTACTTATTAACGGCGGAATAGGGACCTACGGAGTATTTCTGAATAAATTTCCAACTATATTTGGAAAAAAAGAAAAAATTCGTATCTTTGCACCGCTTTAGAAAACAAAGCATACCGATTGTCTCATGGTGTAATGGTAGCACTGCAGTTTTTGGTTCTGCCTGACCAAGTTCGAGTCTTGGTGAGACAACAAAATTAAACGCTAAATCATTTGAAAGAATGATTTAGCGTTTTTTAGTTGTGTATATTTGCAAAGTAAAAACTGTCATCATAAGCCCGTTGTTTAAAGAAGAAAATGGTTTTGCATTCAGGATATTTTCAAACGAAGAAGATAGAATGCATATTCATGTTCTTAAAGATAATAACGAAACAAAGATTTGGCCTGAGCCGGAAATAAAAATCGAATATAATTTTGGATTTAAGCAACAAGAGTGAAAGAGAATAATGAAAATAGTGAAAGAAAATGAAGAAGATTTCAAACAAAAATACAGAGAATACATCGATTAAGGTTGTTTCTATTCATGCTGAAGGAATCTATTTATCAGTTGCCGGAAAAGATTATTTTATTTCCTACAATCGGGTACCTTGGTTTCGAAATGCAACGGTGAATGAGATCATGAATGTAACCCTGATGGGTAGAATGGGAATCAGATGGGAGGATTTGGATGTCGATTTAGAGATTGACAGCCTGGAACATCCTGAAAAATACCCTCATGTGATAAAAAGGTATGAAGGTGAAGTACTATAACAATTGAATAACACCTTTAATCTAGGAACTTAAAACAAAAAAGCAATTCAGCAATGAGTTGCTTTTTTGTTTAATACACATTGAATTCCAAGATTGATCTTGACGTTTTAGAAATATGAATAAACCCATGAAATCAGATTCAGATTACCGAAATGCATTAATACGGCTGGAAACTATTTTTGATGCACCTGTAGGTACGATCGAAAGCAACAGGTTGATGTTTATGAAAAGAAACATTTCCCCATCGACACACCCAATCCTATCGGGTAAACTATTACTTCAATTTTTATATTGATAGGACAAGAAAACGCTCAAAGGTGCTTGGCACGCTTTGAGGTTTGGACGGATCGATGTATTTTGGTTATAAATCTGGTTGTTGTGGTTCCTTGTTATCTTCTTTAGGTTCCTTCTTGAATTCCAGCTTGCCAAACTTATAGCTGAGCGTAATTCCGAATGACTGGAAGGGCACCAGCCTTACATTTGACTGATAAAAATTGGAGCCATACGATGCAGACTTCTGAGTAATGTTCATGTTAAACGGATTGGCTGCAGTCAGTCCGATACTGGCATTCTTATTCATGAATTGCTTTCGGATGGCCAGGTTATAGAAGAAAAAGGCAGGACGGGTACTTGATATATTCTTCTGTGATGAATTGTAGTTCCCAAACACCTCGAATGCCAGATCGTGCGGTAGCTGGTAGCTGGCATTTAAATTGGCACGATAGGAGAATCCGCTCACAGTGGGCAATCCCGGTGTACTGTTGGTTCGTTCTCCGAGTTGGATACTGGAACGAAGGTTCAATTCGCTCGTAACAGGCAAGGAACCAAAGATGTTGGCCCCAAGGGTTGTTTGCGAGCCAATGTTCTGCCGGATCGTCAATGCCACATCGTTATAATCGGTTCCATTCACGTTAAGTACGGCATAGTACGTGGTAAACGGCTGCAAATCCTGTGTATTATAACGGTAATATCCTGCAAAATAAATACTTCCCCCTTTATCGAACGACTTATTGTAGCCCAGTTCATAATTATGACCAATCTCCGGTTTCAGTAAAGGATCACCTGTGCTGATATTATGAGGATCGCTGATATTAAAAAACGGATTCAGATCGCCGTAGTCTGGTCTTTCTATCCGATAGCTGTAGGCAAATTTAACAGATTGGGTCTTATCCAGTTTATGTTGAATGGTGATAGAGGGTGCAAAGATGTTATAACCCGGAATTGAAGTTCCGGCAAAATCAGCGGAAGTATTGGTACGTTCGTAACGTAAACCGACTTTCCCAATCAAAAAATCGCGCCACAAAGAAAAGGAAGTGGAGAGATAAACGGCATATATACTGCGTTTATAGTTGAAACTATAGGTCTGACCGTCATTTCTTACATAATTCCCGTTAGTAAGCAATGTGTCGGTCAATACACTGTTATTGATATCTTGCAGAATAATTTTTCCTCCCGTTTCAATTGTAAATCCTTTGCTGACAGGCTGTGTATAATCTACCGATAGCTCGGATTGATGATCCTCACCCGGGTTATTGTTGTGCAACCCTGATGACGTAGAGCCGCCATTCGGGAAGCTGGTGATTTGGGATCCGCTGTTGGAATTATTTCCGAAGCTTGAAGTATACAAGATATCCAATTCCTGATCTTTCTGTTGAAAGGTTTTCTTGTAGCCCAGGCTCCAATCGGTGGAACTGGCACTTAACCGGCTATCGGAAGTCCTGACAGACATTAAATCAGAGAGAACGTTGCCCGATGACAATAACAATTGCTGATCCTGACTGGTAATACCACTTCCATGGTTCTCAAAATGATTATAGTTCAACACCGCTGTCAGTTCATCTTGGGGAGTAATACTCCAATTGAAATTTATACCCGACCGATAACCTTTTCGGGTAAAAGGGTTTTCTCCTTGTTGAAACAGCTGGTTGATGGTATCCTTAGCAGCAGTATAAGACTGCCTGTTGATGCTGTTTTTAGTAACCGTGTTTAATTGCATATTCCCATTCAAAAATACGCCCACTCCGACATTACCTTTACGGGCATTCAATGTGAACCCACCGTTTTCGAGACGCGTGCCGGCAGAGAGATTCAAACTGCCATTAATCCCCTGAACCTGGTTATCTTTTAATACGATATTGATAATACCTCCGGTTCCGGTAGCATCATACTTTGCACCGGGGCTTGTGATGACATCAATGCTTTTGATCTGACTGGCAGGGATAGATTGCAAGGCATCGGTTATGCTGGCACCAAATATACTGGATGGCTTTCCATTGATCAGAAAGCGAACATTGCTGTTACCCATCAATTCAACGTTTCCATTAATATCAACACTAATCATGGGTACTTTTTTTAAAATATCAATGGCAACGCCCCCTTGACCGGTAAGGTCATTGCCCGGATTATAAACCATTTTATCAATTTGATTTTCGATCACAGCTTTAGTTCCCGTGACGGTTACCTCATTCATAGCCACAGCAAGAAATTGTAATAATAAGGTTCCGATGTTCACGTCGGCCTTATCAATACGAATGCTATCTTTAATGTAGGGCCGGTAAGCAATGAAATCGGCCTTTAATTTATAAATTCCCGGCTTTTGAACAACTAACGTAAATACTCCTTTCGCATTACTAACAGCTCCGTCGATTATTTTGCCGGTTTGCTGGTCTATCAAGGCTATGCTGCAATAATCGATCGGCGTATTCTGAACGGCATCTATTACCGTTCCGGTGAGGTTGATTTTGTTTTGACTATACAGAAAATTTGAATTTAGAGAGAATAAAATTATTGATAAAATTAAATTTTTAAACATCTTAACTGGTTTTAAATGCAAAAGTAGTCTGTAATGCTGGAGACATTCTGAAGATTGAAAGCATATTAAAATAAAATCATATTTTTTATGTTCCTTTTCAGATTCCAATCGTTCAATAGACCCTATTCTTCACGATAAAATCCAATAAAATCTAAATTACCATTTATTACTGAAGGAATAGCCTATAATTGTTGATAATCAGAGAACAAGGTGAAAAACAACTCCTAAAAACGGTTAATTAAAGAGCAATATTCCATTGTTTTTTCACCTTTGAATTTGTGAAGTCAATTTATTTTTGTAATTTTGACACGCAATTGAGATCAGGACCAGAAACCTGATTCTCATAAATTAAAAATTGTCTCATGGTGTAATGG